>DATGWV010000389.1:0-2021 GCA_035299305.1 Phycisphaerales bacterium
CCCATGCTCACCGGCGGATTCAGCACTTCATACAACTCGCCGTCAATGCGGAAACGCACCTTCAGCTTCTTCTCGCTGGGCTCAATGTGAATATCGCTCGCGCCCTGCTGCAATCCAAGTTGAATGATGTGGTTGACGTAGCGGATGACCGGGCTTTCCTTCGCTTCCTTCTCAAGCGAAGACTCGTCCGTCTCCTTCTTCTCTTCAACCTGCACGTCGCCTTCTTGCACTTCCGCAAGAAGCTCGCCCACGTTGTTGTCCGTCTGCTGCGCACCGCCGCCCACCATCTCCAGCGCGCCGCGAATATCCAGCGCCGTCGTCAGCACCAGCTTGATGCCCGCGACGCCCAGCTTCTCCTTCACGGTGTCAATCAGATACACGTTGTCAGGCTGCGTCAGCGCCACAACAACGCGCGTGCCGTCCTGGCGCAGCGGAATCACCTGATTCTGCTTGCAGAACTCAGGCGTCAGCCGCTGCAGCATCTTGCCGTCAAACCCGCCGTCCAAGCCCTTGCTCAGATCAATGCGCTCAAAGTTCAGATGGCTGACCTGCGCCAGCGCCTGCATCACCTGCGCTTCATCCGCGCCTTGCTCAAGAATGATCTCGCTCAGTCGCCGACCAGGACTGCTCTTGATGATCTGATTCGCCTGCGCCAGCTTGTCCGCCGTCACGACATTGCGCACCAGCAGCAGCTCGCCCAGCTCGCGCACCTTGTCGGGGTCTTCGCCCGCATCGGGTCGATAAATCTCCGCCATCGCCGGGCCCACGCCCGACTCCGCGCTCCCGCGCTTCGTGATCGACGTCTCATTCGTGGGCGTCGCGTTCTGCTGCCCATAGGCCCGCTGATTCGCCGGCATGCTGGGCAGTGGCGAGAAGCTGTTTTCATTCTCGTCGATGCGATGCTTCTTGGCGGCCGGTCCTTTGCCGTCACCTGCGTCCTTCACGCCATCCACGCCCAACTCGCTCAAGATGTCATCGATGTTGTACTTTGCCATGTGCGCGGAGTTCCGAAGTGTGTGTCAGTTGAAAGCAACCGTGCGAGTTGAAAGCAAACCTGCGAAGCTCACCGACCGTGCGAAGCGTTACGGCCGACGCTTGGGCGTCGACTGCCCGCCCGCCGGCGCATTGCCTGCCTGCATCGTCAGCGTGAAGCTCTCGCCATCCGCCGTGATGGTCACGCTTCGCCCTTCAATCTCCGTCACCGTGAAGTACTCAGCGATAGTGTCGCCCACCGTGACCGTTTCCTCGTTGATGCGTGCCAAAGGCCGCTTGCCGCCCATCACGCTGTGCAGCGTGAGCTTGCCGGCCTCATTAAGCAGCGCGGTCTTGCGCGCCGCGCTCGAACGACGCGCCGCTTCCTCAGGGCTTTCGCCCGCCATGGGCTTGGCCGCAACCGCCTGCTGCAGCGGCGCAATGGCCTCTCGCATCGCAAACGGACTGTTGCCAAAGTCAGACAGCGCGACATCCAGCGGATCCTTCGCATTGCCCAAATCCGCCATCAGCCGCTCATACCGCGTCTGCAGCTGCGCATCACCCTGAAAGTCAAATCCCGACTGCTCGCCTTCAAATGCGATCGCGCTGCGCATGCCGATCTGCCGCATGCCCATCAGCGCAACCGCGCTCACGATCACCGTCAATCCGATCACGAGCGGCTGGCGAGGCGTCCACTTGCGGGGAGTCACATACGCGCCCAGTTCCACGCCCGACTTGCCTGTGTTGGTGTCCATCGACATGAGTGTGTTCCTCTGCGGTGCGTTCACTGGCCCGACGCGACGCTCTTCGCGTCATCCTGGTAATAAATGCTCAGCGTGAATGTCGCCTTCAACTCGTTCTCGTCGCCGGGCTGTCCCAGCAGCTTGAACTCGTGAATCCGCATCACGCGCGGCAGCTTCTCCACCTGTGCCAGAAACGTGTGGAACCCGATAAAGCTCCCCTGCGTTTCCATCTCCAGCGGCTGCTCCATGTACAAACCCGCAGGCAGCGGCTTGTTGTTCTTGATCGCCGGGCTCGACAACCCCGCC
>DATGWV010000390.1:0-4223 GCA_035299305.1 Phycisphaerales bacterium
GCTGAAACCGCACGCGTCACCGGCGACCGCCGCGTGCAGTGATTCTCGTCGTCGTAGTCGTCGTCGCCATGGACAGATGATAGCCGCCGTCGCTCGCGAGAAGCCGCATCGCCCAGTCACTTGGTCTCGTCGGGCACGTGCTTGATGGGTTTGCCGTTCTGGTCGACCAGAATCCGAATGACCTCGCCCTGCTCGGCTTGTTTGCGGTCTTCCTCGCGCTGATCGGGGAAGTACTTGTCCTCGAAGAGTTCCAGAATCACCAGCGTGAAGAGAGCGCCCGTCGCCAAGACCGCGGCAAGCACATACAGCCCCAGTCCGCACATCGCCCCGATGCAAGCCGTCACCCACACCGCGGCGGCTGTCGTCAGCCCGCGCACGGCCTTCTTGTTCTGAATGACCGCTCCCGCCCCGAGAAAACCGATCCCGCCGATCAGCCCCTGCAGCACGCGCGAGATGTCGGCGCTGGTCAGCGGACCCGTCGCCCCTTGGCGAATGGCTTCCAGCCCCGCGAGCATGAATCCCGCCGAACCCAGGCTGATCAGGATCATCGTGCGAAAACCCGCCGGGCGATTTTTGCGTTCGCGTTCCAGACCCATCAAAGCACCCAGCCCCAGCGCCGTCCCCAGACGCAGGCAGGTCTCGCCGAGCGTAATTTCATCCATACAAAGACGATACGGCGTGTGAAGATTGTGTCAAGATGAATTCTCCACATCTTATCCGGTTTAGCGCGTATCCCCCATGCGGGGCAGATCGCATGTGATATACTCGACTCGTGGGTCCAATAGCTTCGCGGGGTTTCTTTGAGAAGGGAAAAACACATGAACGCTCGTCTTTCGCTGTCGCTCTTGAGCGGCCTGCTGTTCTGCGCCGGGGCGGCGCAGGCACAGGTCAATCCGCCCTCCCGATTCGTGCTTGAAGCGCCAGACGTCGGCGTCAACGTCACGCGGCTGGTCGACTGGGGCTGGTCGCTGCCCGTCACCGATTTGGTCAAGCAGAGCCGCAACTTCGGCTCCCCGCAAGTCACCTACGACGGCAGTTGTCCCGTTGATGCCCAAGGCTGGCCCACGCAGGACTTCGGCATGTGGTTCGCCACCATGCCCATCAATTACGGCGCGGGCGGCACGTACAAGCTCGTGTTCGAGTGCGCGACAACACCCACGTTTGATCTGCACGCCGCCGGCGCGACGATGAGCAATCTGGCACGCGACCCTGTCACCGGCATCGTGACCGCTGACATCTTCTGGCCCAACGCGACGCAGAACTTCTCGATCTCGTTCTACAACACCAATGGCGGCGCACGCAACATCCGCCTCTACGCACCCAACGCTCCGCAGAACAGCATCTTCACGCCTTGGTACAAGTCGCACATCAATCACGGCGGCGGCGTCATTCGCTTCATGGACGCCAACGAAACCATGAGCACCACCGTCAGCTCGTGGGCCAATCGCACCAAGCTCGACAGCGTCCGCTGGCGCGGCACCAACTCCACGGGCCTGCCCTACGAAGCCTGCATCGCGCTGTGCAACGAACTCAACGCTGACCTGTTCATCAGCGTGCCCGGTCGCGCCAACGACACCTTCGTGCGCGAACTCGCGCGACTCATCCGCGACACGCTCAATCCCAACCTCGCGGTGTACGTCGAATGGTCCAACGAAGTGTGGGCCACCAACACGCAGACCGGCCGCGAAAATCGCGACGCCGCCATCGCCGAAGTCGCCAACCTTCCCGACAGCAACCTCGACTATGACGGCAGCACCAACCAGACCCACTGGCTCTGGCGTCGCTACGCGCGTCGCAGCCTGCAGATCAGCGAGATCTTCCGCCAGGAATTCCCGGCGGGCAGCATGTTCACGCGCGTCCGCCCGCTGCTGGCCGGCCAGAACGCCCGCGATGAGCAGTATCTGAACATGCTCAACTACATCCAGGCCAACTACGGAGCGCCTGCAAACTACTTCCACGCCCTCGCCATCGCGCCGTACTTCGAGAACTGGGTCAACGACTCGCTCAACCCCGCGCTCGAGTTCGATGAGTTCATCACGGGCCTGCAGCAGGGCGTCGATCGCTGGCGCACCAGCATCCAGTGGGAGCGCTACGCCGCGTACAGCGTGTGGCAGGGTTTCGCTCCGCCAGTCGCGTACGAAGCCGGCATCGACACGCGAGGCCTCAACAACCCCGAAGTGAAGCGCGAAGTCCACGGCTCGCCGCAGGTTCGCGCCCTTATCAATCAGTTCATCGACAACTGGCACGGCGCAGGCGGCGGCACCATGGCGTGGTTCAGCAGCGGCGCGGGTGCCTTCGCGGGTGACTCCTTCGACGGTTACGTGCTGACTGAGAACATCTTCGGCCCGCCCAGCAACAAGGAACTCGCCCTCGACGACGTTCGCGCCCGGCCGCGCGCCGCGCTGTACGCCGGCACGCTCGTTCCCGCGACCATCGAAGCCCGCAAGCACTTGCAGCGCGATGCCGCTACCTGGACCAACAGCCCGCTGCCCAGCCCGCAGCAGCTCAACCCCGGCCAGTTCTACGACTACCTCATTCGCAAGGACACGGCAGGCCCGGTGCGCGTCAGCATCAACGCCAGCAGTTGGGACGCCTCCGCAGGCGTGGAAGTGCTCGTCAGCCGCCAAAGCTACGGCAACGTGAACTTCGCCACGACCGGTCCGGTGCTCAATCAGAACTGGCAGAACTTTGGCGACGTCACCATCAACCTGCCTGCAGGCTTGAGCGTGCTGCGCCTCAAGAGCAACAGCGCCGCCAATTTCACCATCAACGCCATCAACGTCGCCCCCGGCGCGGTCGGCTGCGATGGCATCGACTTCAACAACAACAACGTCTTCCCCGAAGATCAAGACGTCATCGACTTCTTCAACGTCCTCGCTGGCGGCCCCTGCAGCCCGGGCAACACCTGCAACGACATCGACTTCAACAACAACACTGTCTTCCCTGAAGATGCCGACGTGATCGCGTTCTTCAACGTGCTCGCCGGCGCGGAATGCCCGTAACAGGTCGTCCCCGTCCGAGAAATCCCTTGCCCGCCGCGGAGATTTGCCTCTTCGCGGCGGTTTTCTTTCCCCGTTCGGGAGTTTGATGCGAATAGCCGAATAATGTGTTGCTTGCGCGTCTGGGTCGAACGCGCGAGGGAGGTTTCGACATGAACGCTCAAAGCGTGCTTCGCGGGCGGCTCGCCTCGCCTGTTGTCTGCGCCATTCTCGCGATCGGCACCGGCATGCCTTTGTCACGTGCGCACGCGCAGTCGCCATTTCTCGAAGACGCGCGCATGGGCGCGGGCATCGAAGCCCTGCGCGATTGGTCGCGCTCGCAGATGCTCGCGGACCTCGTGCGCTCGGGCCGCGCATGGGGCTCGCCCACTGATCCCTGGACCGGCCAGAGCCTCATCGGTCTCGATGCCAACGGCTGGCCCACGCAGGACGCGGGCATGGTCCTTATGACCAGCCAAGCGCCCAACAGCGGCCAAGGCGGCGTGTATCACTTTTCGTTTGAGTGCGCGACGCTGCCGACCGTGCAGCTTGTCGCAAGCGTCGGCACGATTCAGAACCTCCAGCGCGACAGCGTCACGGGCATCGTCACAGGCGAGATTCACTTTCCCGAAGACGGCACGCAGCTGATGCTCGGATTCACCAACACCAGCGACGGTGTGACGGGCGGCGTGCGCAACCTGCGCGTCCTTCGCCCCGGCACCACCGCCAACCAGCTTTACACGCAGCGATATCTCGATCATGTCGATCGCTTCGACGTGCTGCGCTTCATGGACACCAACCTCACGAACCAGACGACCGTGAGCACATGGGCCAACCGCACGCAGATGAACCAGTGGAACTGGCGCGTGCGCACCGGCATGCCCTACGAAGCCGAGATCGCGCTCTGCAACGCGGTCGATGCCGACATGTGGATCTGCGTGCCGCACCTCGCTGACGACGACTTCATCCGCCAGCTCGCGCGGCTCATCCGCGACACGCTCGAGCCCGACCGCAAGGTCTATGTCGAGTTCAGCAACGAAGTCTGGAACATCGGCTTTCAGCAGGGCATCTGGAATCGCGATCAAGCCGCGATTGAAGTCGCCGCAGGCAACACCAACCTGACCTACGACGGCAACACCAATCCCACCGTCACGCGCTTCCGTCGATACGCGCGCGAAAGCAAGCGCGTCGCCGAGCTCTTCATGCAGGAGTTCGGCGTGACTGACCCGCGCGGACGCGTGCGCC
>DATGWV010000391.1:0-9065 GCA_035299305.1 Phycisphaerales bacterium
GACTCGAGTCTCTCGCCACCCGTGCTGAAGAAGCCCGCGTGGAACTGGGCGAGCGCGTCATTGCCGCCGCTCAAGCCGCCGATGTGATCGAAGAACGCATCACGCGCGCTGGCAACCTGCCGCAGCCCGCTCTCTCACACATCGCACAACCTTCGACGACCCAGCAACAACTCCCTACGCGAGAGCTCGTCGGCCTGCTGCACCAAGCCCAGGTCGCCGGCACACAGCTTCACCAACTCGGCGCATGGATCACGCACCTGCTGCACGCCAGCGAAGCCATGGCCCAGCGCCTCGAACGCGCCCAGCGCATCACGCCATGAACACCCACGACGAGCAACCCGCCGCAGGCATCTCCGTGCACGGCCGCCTCGTCGTCCCCGCTGCCGCGATCGACGTGTCATTCATCAGCAGTGGGGGCCCGGGCGGCCAAAACGTCAACAAGCGCGCCACCAAGTGCGTCATGCGCGTCTTCCTCCACGCGCTTCTACTCGAGCCCGCGCAAACCGCGCGACTCGCTACCAACGCCAAGCACCTCATCACCGACAGTGGCGAGATCGTGATCGCAGCTGACGAGTATCGCAGCCAGGAACGCAACCGCGCCGCCTGCGAAGAGCGCCTCGCCGATCTCATCAATCAAGCGTGGAACGCCCCCAAAGTGCGCAAAGCCACCAAGCCCAGCCGCCGTGCCAAGCAGCGCCGCCTCGATGAAAAGAAGCACGAAGGCGAACGCAAAAAACGCCGCAGCAACTGGGACGACTAAGCGCATAAAAATAGGCACCGACCGCGGTGCCTTTGTGATTTGTACCTATTCGTCGCGTCACTTCGCCATCTGGCTGATGAACTCGTCCGCTTCCTTGATGCTCGCTTCCATCTCGGTGATGAGTCGGCCCACGTCGTTCTGCACCTGCGACACGTTGCTCTGCAGCCCGCGAATCGCCTGCGCATTCAGGCTGTGCTTGAGATACAGCGTCAAGTCTTTGAAGTTCGCAAGCACCGGATCCATCTTCGCGCTCGCGTTCTTCATCGCGTTGATCATCTGGTCATACTGCCGCTGCGTGTCGCGCAGCATGCGCTCGCTGTCGCTGCGGCGTTGCGCATTGGTGTACTGGCTCAGCTCCGAGTTCCACTCATTAAACAGCTTGCTCGCCACGACCTCAACCGTGTTGATGTCGCCGCGCACCGCGTCCGCCGCGTCCTCACAGCGGTCATATTCCTTCTGGAACTTGCGATACTGCTTCTCCAGTTCGCCGCCATCCTGCTTGGTCATGACGAGAAACTCGTCCAGCGCGCTTGCGAATTGCTGCTTGGCTTCTTCCTGCTCTTCACGCGCGTCCTTCACGCGCGCCACCAACTGATCGCGCTTGGCCTGGCCAAACACGCTCTCGCGAATCGACACGCCCGCGCTCGTGCAGCCGGACAGAACCGGCATCACGCACCCGGCGACCAGAACGGAGAGAACAACGCCACGACACAGCAAAGATGGATTCGACATACCCCATGATACGTGAGCATCCCGCATCGCAGCACACCGGCCCACACACCCAATCCGCCACCAGCCGAGCGTCCCTTCGCCACTTCTTGACACACCCACCCAGCCGCCGCCGTCCCAATCTCGCATACTTTCCCCCATGCAGCGTTTGCGGATTTCAACGCACGATCTCGTGACGCTGGGCCTCATCACCGCGCCCATGGCCGTCGCCTGCATCTGCGCGCTCGCTCATCTCGATGCCACCTGGCTCGTCTCCCTCTCCGGCCTCACCGCCCTCGTCTGCATTTGGATTTATCTCGCCTTCATCGTCACCCGCCGCTCGCGCTGGATCGCTGAACTCGAAGATGTCTCACAATCACTCTGGCGCGCCGCCGACCAGCGCCCCATCGTGGGCGATGACCTCAGCCCGCCCGCCCGCGTCACGCAATCCCTCCGCGACGTGCGCGGCCCCGTCGTCGCCAAGCTCGAAAGCGCCGTGAGCGATCTCGCCAACATGCGCGCCGTCTACGACGCCATGCAAAGTCCCGTCCTCGCCACCAACGCCGCTGGCACCGTCGTGGCCGCCAATGCCGCCGCCCGCGTCTACTTCAGCGAAAGCGGCAAACCCGTCGACGTCGTCAATCGCAATGTCGAAGACCTCTTCACGCAGGCCCAGATCATGGGCCAGCACGCCGCTGCGTTGGCCGGCGCAACCCGCACGGGCGAAATCCGCGTCACGCGTGATGGCCTGCTCCGCGTCTATCAAGTCTTCACCGCACCTATTGAACTGCGCGATGGCAACGCCGTCACCGCCAGCTCGCGCGCTGCCTCCAGCAAGGGCGTCGTCATCACCCTCCGCGATGTCACCGAACTCGCCCAAGCCATCTATCTCAAGACTGACTTCGTCGCTAACGCCAGCCACGAACTCCGCACGCCTCTCAGCAGCATCCGCGCCGCGACCGAAACCCTCGCCGACGGTGCGTGGGAAGACGCTCCCATGCGCGATCGGCTCACGCAAGTCATCGCCGGCAATGTCCAGCGTCTCGAGGAAATGGTGCGCGATCTCCTCGACCTCTCCCGGCTCGACTCTCCCGACGCCCCCGTCAATCGCGAACCCGTCAACCTCATCGAACTCTGCGACAACATGCGCGACACATTCGCCGGCGTCTGCGCCGAGCGCCACCTCGCGCTCGAGACCAATCTTGCGAGCGACGTCGATGTCATCGAGACCGACCGCAAGCTCATCACCGCCATCGTGCGCAATCTCATCGACAACGCCACCAAGTTCGCCTACGAACACACCAGCGTCGTTCTCTCCATCGATCGTGTGGCAACCGGCGTGCGCATACGCGTCAGCGACAAAGGCGTCGGCATCCCTCTGGGCCACCAGCAGCGCATCTTTGAACGCTTCTACCAAGTCGATCCCAGCCGCGCCGGTTTCGCCGCTCGCCGCGGCACAGGCCTGGGCCTCGCCATCGTCAAACACGCCGTCAAAGCCCTGGGCGGCACAATCAGCGTCGAAAGTGTCTGGAAACAAGGCACAACGATGACGGTGGAGCTACCCGCCTCCCGCAACGCCGCGCAATAGTTCACATCAATACCCATGGCGTTTTCAACCGACATGCATCGCAAGTGTCAATAGTTACGGTATTTGATATACGAATGAAGATTCTGTTGTGAATTCCCCGCCGAACCGCTTGCGTTTTCCTCCCCGGCGCGGTAAGGTGCGCGCCTTGCTTGCAGGGGAAAGTGTTTCGTGTTGGAGGTGACAACATGTTTGGGAAGAGAAATATGCATTGGCGCAGCCTAGTGGCTGCGGGTATGTCTGCGTGCGCGCTTGCCGCGTCCGCGCAGGCGCAAGTCACGTTGCCCGTTAATCCGGGCTTCTTGGTGCACACGCTCGAGGCTCCCAACGACCTTGTTGCCGCGCCGCCGGTCGGCACGGCCGATCTCGACGATCCCGTCGTGCTGCTCTTCAACGTCAATAACCCCGCCGCCCAAGGCGCGGTCCTCGACACCAACTGGTCCGCCAACCGCTTCTGGAATCAAGGCGCGGGCGTCCACGAGTGGACCGCCCGCAACCTCGGCAACGTCTTCGGTGTCTGCCTCGATCGCGCCAACAGCCCCAACATCTACGTCTCCAACGCCAACTACGTCCTGCTCGGCTTCGGTGGCTTCGGCCAAGTGCCCCTTTGGGGCCCGGGCGGTCCGGGCGGCGTCTATCAGCTCAACGGTGTCACCGGCAACATCTGTCGCATCGCTGACATTCCCGACGCAGGCGTCGGCCAGGGCGATGTCGTTCACGGCGTTCGCGGCAACGTCCTCTACGTCTCCAACTTCGAAGACGGCATGATCTACCGCATCCCGATTCCCCAAGCCTGCCCGCCTCAGCCCTTCCGGCCCACAGGCGCGCCGGGCACCTTCTGGGATCACGGCGTCGAAACCGTCGGACCCGGCAACGCCGACGACGGTCAACCCAACACCTTCACCAGCCTGCGCCGCCGTGTGTGGGGTATGGCTGTGAACGAAGCCGAAGGCAAGCTCTACTACGGCACCTGGCTCGAAGATTCCTCCGCGCCCAATGCCGGCACCAACAACCAAATCTGGTCCGTCGATCTCGACGCGTCCGGCAACTTCATCACGGGCAGCGCGCAGCTCCAGGCCACCACGCCCGCCCTCAACCCGCTCTTCGGCGGCCCGATCATTTACACCGCTCCCGTCGCCGACATCACCTTCGGCCCCAACGGCAACATGTACATCGCCGAACGCAGCATCCAAAGCGTGCACTACTCGCGCGCCTTGGAACTCTCGGGCGGCAGCGGCGCTTGGACCTTCCAGCCCACGAGCAAGTGGCGCCTGGGCCGCTATCAGGGCCAGTTCCCGCCGGGACACAACGCCGCAGGCGGCGTCGGTGTCGACTGCGAAGGCAACCTGTGGGGTTCCGCCGACGCCATCATCCTCGCCAACATCGGCCTCTACGGCCTGCATCGCGTGAACGCTGGCGGCAACGCAG
Organism: Phycisphaerales bacterium; assembly: GCA_035299305.1. Taxonomy (GTDB): domain Bacteria; phylum Planctomycetota; class Phycisphaerae; order Phycisphaerales; family UBA1924; genus BJHL01. The sequence goes on from DATGWV010000391.1 coordinate 4,482, forward strand.
CCGACCTCACGCCCACCACCAACGCCTACCTCATCGACAGCGACAACAACGTCCTCAACGGCGGCGGCGACAAGACCACGCTCGGTTCGCTCGCCATTCGCCGCGAATGCGTCGATTGCGGCCGCATCAGCGAAGAGCAGATTCTCTGCAAGCCTCCCCAGGCTGACGGCACCATCTGCTACACCTACACCTTCACCTTCACCAACCTCTCGGGCCAACCCGTCACGCAGATGAACATCGCGAGCCCGCTGGTCTCGCCCAACCCCGTCATCTTCAATCCGCCCCTCGCCAACAACGCTTCGCAGACCGTCACGCTCACCATCTGTGGCGCGGCACCGGGCTCCAGCATTGATCTGCCCATCATCCTCTTCAACCAGCAAGGCCAGCGCTGCTGCAACTTCCGTCAGCGCGTCGTCCTGCCCGATTGCGACTGCTTCATCATCGAAGGCAACCTGCCGCCCAACCTGCAATGCGTTGCGCCTGGTCAGTTCAACGTCTCCTTCAACCTCCAACCCACCGACTACACCATCGGCCACATCTTCATCAGCCCCACGGGCGTCCCCGCTGGCAGCACCACCGTCACCCCTGGCTACATCGCTCAAGTCATTCCCCTCTGGGGCTCGGGCAACGTCTCCTTCGCCGTCAACACCTCGCTGCCGCCCGGCACGCTGATCTGCTTCACCGTCGTCATTCACACGCCCAACTTCGAAGAATGCTGCTCGCAGGACATCTGCATCCGCGTGCCTGACTGCAGGCCAGGCGGCACGCCCTGCGACCTCGACTTCAACAACAACGGCGTCTTCCCCGAAGATCAGGATGTCATCGACTTCTTCAACGTCCTCGCCGGCGGTCCGTGCAGCACGCCTCTGTGCGACACGATCGACTTCAACGGCAACGGCGTCTTCCCCGAAGATCAAGATGTCACCGACTTCTTCAACGTCCTCGCCGGCGCACCCTGCCCGTGAGCACGCTCGCGTGAACCGCGAACAGGAAGCAACATCCTGAACTGATACACAACGACCCTGGCGAGAGCCAGGGTCGTTGCTTTTCACTCACATCACTTCGCCGCTGCCCACGCTTCCCACATCCGCCGCACCGCACCCTCAAACTTCCTCGCAAACCCCGCCTGATCGCACAGCGCGCTAGTCGCCATGCGCTCTCGCAGCGATGCCCGCAGTGCACGCAGTCCCGCGCCATCACTCGCGGCCCGTCTCGCGATCTCTACATACCGATCAGGCGACGTCGCAATCCAATCCTGCAATCCCACACACGACAACAGACTCGTCCCCACCCGCGACGCATGCCGGTCACCCGTCATCGTCACGACCGGCACGCCCATCCACAACGCCTCACACGTCGTCGTCGTGCCGTGATACGGATATGTGTCCAGCCCAATGTCAACTTCGCCATACTGCGCCAGGTGCTCCCTCGCCGTCTTCGCTGCAGGCAGCACATCCACGCGCTCTATGGGCAAGCCATACTCGCGGAGCTGCTCACGCGCAAACTCGATCGACGCCGCTTCTGTGAAGTTGATGCTCTTGATCGCCAGTCGCGATCCAGGCACACGCGCGAGCACATCCCGCCACAATCCGCAAGTCACCCGGTTGAACTTCCGCTGCGCGTTGAACGAGCCAAACGTGACAAACCCTTTGCGCACATGCGGCGCAGCCGCAACCTCCGGCGCATCCACCTCCGGCCGATAGCACAAAAAGCACGGATCAATCCGCAGCAGCGACTCTGTCGCATACTGCTCGCTCCCCGCCGGATCAGTCACGCTGTCCACGATCCGCCAGCCGATGCGCGAACTGCCAGTCGTATTCGGATACCCGCAGTACGTCGCCAGCACTGGCGCCGGCCGCGCCGCCATCACCGTCACGCCGTGAACATTCGTATACCCCGCCAGATCAATCAGCACGTCAATCTCATCTCGCAAGATGATCTGCGTCAGCACGTCTGGCTTCTCCTGTTCGACATGCCGAAACACATCGGCCGCTCGCTCCAGCCGGTCCGTCACACCATCGCGCTGCCGATTGGTGTAGTACGCGTACACGCTGCATCGGTCCCGCGACAGATGTTCGAACAGTCCCTCCACGAAGTACGCCACGCTGTGCCGAAAGAAGTCAGGCCCCAGAAATCCCACGCGCAGGCGCCGGTTCGGATCACGATTGCGTCCCGCCCACAACGCCGACATGTCCGGCGCCATATCCAGGAACTGCCCGCATGCCCGATGCGCGTCAAGCACCTGCTTCGCATCCACGTGTGGAAGGTAATTCATTGCATACGCGCGATCCAGATAAAAGAACGCCATGTGTGGAGCGATTGCAATGAGGGAGTCGTACATCGGCAGAGCCTTCTCGTACTCGCCAAGTCGCAAGTGCTCCGTCGCGCGAGAGAAGTTAAGCCCCACGTCACGCGGGAAGATTGCGAGTCCACGGTCCAGCCACGCGCGCCCCTCCATATACCTCTGCTCAAATGCCAGCATTTGACGTGCGTGGATGAACATCATGGGCGTCGCCGGACCGATTGACACCGCCTGCTCAATCTCCTTCAGCGCCGCATCCGTGTCTCCATATTCATGCAGCGCCTTCGCCAGGTTCAGCCGCAGCCCCACATCGGCTGACCTCATCGCAACCGCCTGCCGAAGAAAGCTCACGGTCGCGCCAACATCGCCCGCCGCGTGCGCCGTCAGTACCGCCGCCCGCACGCACGCAAAGTTGTCCGCGTGCCGCTCCGCCAGCGACTTTGCGATGATAAACGCATCCTTCGTCTTTCCCGCTCGCACCAACGCATCAACATGAGCAAGCTGCGCCGCAATCGGATCACCGCCCGCGCCCGGAGTCATTCCCGAACTCATCACGTGCTCCTTGCAATCGCCCGCTTCACATGCTCCCGCGCCGCCAGTTCCGCCGCCGTGACATCCGCCAGACTCACGATCGCCCGCGCCGGCACATCATCCATGGCTTGCGCCACCAATCGCGCAATCGCTCCGAACGAAACTCCGCCGCGCAGAAACGCCGCCACTGCTTCTTCATTCGCCGCGTTCATGATCGCGCCCGCCGTCCCGCCCGCTCGCATCACGCGATGCGCAAACGCAATCGCCGGAAACCTGTCTGCATCAGGCTGTTCAAAATCCAGCCGCGCCAACGTGCGCCAATCCACCCGCTCGCACGCCGCCTCGCTTGTGTGCTCAAACGCATCGCGATAGTGCAGCGCACGATGAATCGGTAGCCGCATGTCAGGCTTCGCAAGCTGCGCCGTCGCCGATCCGTCGCTCCACTCCGCAATCGCATGCACAATCGACTGCGGATGCACAATCGCATCGAGCTTGCTCGCCGGCAAACCAAACAGCCAGTGTGCCTCAATCAGCTCTAGCGACTTGTTCATCAACCCCGCGCTGTCAATCGTGACCTTCGCGCCCATGCTCCACGTCGGATGCTTGATCGCTTGCTCGGGCGTCGCCCGCTCAATCTGCTCGCGCGTCCACGTGCGAAACGGCCCGCCGCTCGCCGTGAGCAAAACGCGCGAAAGCTGCCCATGCACTACATCGTCACTCGCTGTCGGAGGCACCCCGCGCGTGCGAAGCAACTGAAACAGCGCCGCATGCTCACTATCCACCGGCAACAGCGCGGCTCCACGCGCTCGCGCTCGCTCCACCACCAACTGGCCCGCCGCAACCAGCGTCTCCTTGTTTGCCAGCGCAATCACGCGTCCGCGCTCAACACCTTCCAGCGTCGCCGCCAGCCCCGCGCTCCCCACAATCGCCGCGACAACAACATCGCAAGCAACTTCACTCACCAGTTCCCGCGCCGCCGTCTCACCCACATACACGCGCGCATTCCCCGGCAGCACATTCGCTGCCGGAGCCTCGCGCGCACACGCCACATGCCGCACATTCCATTCGCGCGCCTGCTCAGCCAACAGCGTGCAGTTGCCGCCTGCCGCCAGCCCGACAACTTCAAATCGCGGCAACGTCGCGCGCGCCGCCGCGCCCGCAGCTTCAAACCGCGCGTTCGCCGCCCGAATCACATCGAGCGTCTGCGTCCCGATCGATCCGGTCGAACCCAGAATAATGACGCGGCGCAGCACGATCACTCATCCTTCGGGCGATTCTTCAGTTCACCGGGAGTCAACTTGCGACGCACCGCACCATACAACGTGCGCGGCGGCGGCTTCGGCGTGTTCTGTGCAGGTGCAGGCGCCGTAGGCTTGGGAGGCTCCGCCGCACGAACGGGCTTGGGCTCGCGCATCTCGCCGCGCGGCTCCGCTCGCGGTTCACTGCGCGGCTCGCGCGGCTGATTCGCCGACGCATCACGCGGCGCATCACCACGATCACCACCGCCGCGACGACGACGACGGCGCCGACGACGACGACCACCCTCGCCGCCACCTTCACCGCCCGGCTGCCCATCACGCGGCTCGCCACTCTCCGGCGCGCCATCGCCGACATCATCACCTTCAGCGTCCGACTCGCTTGCATCCTCAGTCGATGCCTGCTCATCCGCGCCGCTCGGCTCGCGATCTTCGCGCACCGGACCATCACTCGCGCCATCCGTCACCGGACGCTCCCCCATCTGTCCATCTTCG
>DATGWV010000392.1:0-25041 GCA_035299305.1 Phycisphaerales bacterium
GGTGGGGCTGGGGGACTGCGGCGTGACAACGCACGAGCCCGCCGAAACCGGCGCGGACTTTGACGAGAACTGCGCGATCAAGGCACGCAGCTACGCGCAGCAGGTGGGGGCGATCTGCCTCGCTGACGACAGCGGGCTGGAAGTTGACGCGCTGCAGGGCCGGCCTGGCGTGATCAGCAGTCATTACGCGACGGATGGCGTGGAAACTGGCGCGACACGCGACCAGCGCGACGCGGCGAACAACGCACGGGTGCTGCGGGAGTTGGAAGGTGTGGCGCCAGAGAAACGCTCGGCGCGATTTGTGTGCGTCATGAAGCTGGCGGGACCCGGTGGAAAGGTGCTGCACACCAGCAAGGGCACGTTTGAGGGCCGCATTGGCCTGCCTCCTGCCGTGCCGCGCGGGGCGAACGGGTTTGGATATGACCCGTTGTTTCTTGTCGCGCCGGACTTCGCGCGGAGCGGCGCGGAACTGCCAACTGCCGAGAAGAACGCGCGTTCACATCGCGCACAGGCAGCGAGTGCGATGGCGACGTGGGTGCAGTCGCACCTTGGTAAGCTGCTTGCGCTGCAGAAGTGAACTTGTTCGATTGCCGATCACTTCGCGAGCTTGATCTCGCCGCGAGAAACGTCGAAGAGGGGCACAACGGGAATCGCGTCGGGCGTCGCACAGAGATTGACATCGCGCGTCAGGCCGATGCGGACCATGTTGCGTCCGCCGCGGCTGTCCTGCATGAGCTTCTCGCGATACGCCTGATCGGTTTTGCAGGCCCGCCACGCACACAGGCACAGCCGCGCGGCATCGTCCGTCACGAGTTCGCGCCCAGCAGCGAGCAACTGCTCGACCATGGCGCCCGCGGGCAGGCAGTCGTCCATGCTCAGTTCGTGCCGCGTGCCGCACGCGATGATGTGGACGGGACGCGGGTCGCTGGCGATGAGTTTGCAGACCGCAGTTACGTTCACGAACGAACCCACGATGATCTCCGCCGCTTCGCGCGCATGCAGCAAGCCGGCAGTGCCATTGCTCGTTGTGAAGACGATGGTGCGGCCCGCGACGCGCTCACGCGTGTAGCTGAAGGGTGAGTTGTCTAAGTCAAAGCCGTCAATCAGCACGCCGCCGCGCTCGCCGCCTAGCAGCACGCTGCTGGGTGCAGCTCCGCGCACCAGCAGGTCGCTCTTGACGCGTCGTGCGTCCTCTGCCGTCAGGACCGGCAGCACGCGAGCCGCGCCGTTTGCAAGTGCCTGCGCGATCGTGACGCTGGCACGAATCGCGTCGATGACAATGGTGACGCCGCCGCGGAGTTCTTCGGGCTTGACATCGTTCACGTGCAGATGCACCGCAAGCGGGCGTTGCTTGGGTTGGTCAAAGGAAGGTGGGGGAGGCAGATCGGGTGCGGACATGGTGGTACTTCCGTAATGGGACGGTGAACGTATGGCCGGTGCGTGCGGCTTGTGACGATGCCGTGACGAACGCCCCTGTGCGGCGAGCGAAGCATCTTGACAACCACCGAAAGGAACTCGCATGCTTCGCAAATCACTCGTTGTCTCCGCCTCGCTCGCACTGGTCTCGCTGTGTGGCACCGCCACGCCTGCGGCGTGGGCCACAGAGCCCGCCGCCGTCGCGACCCGCGCCAGAGCCGCCAACGAACTGACGATGAAGGTGGAGAGCGTGTCGATCTTCAAGGATGGCTACGCGCTCATCAGCAAGTCCGCCGTCGCGACGGTGGGGGAAGACGGCAGCGTCTTCACGCATGAAGTGCCCGACACGGCGGTCTTGGGCTGCTTCTGGGCCCTTGCCGAAGACGGCACGCCCATTCGATTGACGGCGGAGTACATCGAGCGAGACGCACTTGGCGCGACATCACGCACTGCCGCGTCAATCGCCGAACTGCTGCAGGCCAACGTCGGCAAGAACCTCACGCTCACGGTCGCCGATCCATCGAACACCGTGCGCACGGTGCAGGGCCAACTGCTCAGCATGCTGGGCGGCGCGCCCGCGACAGCGACTGCGCCCGTCACGCCCGGCACGCTGGCCATCATCAGCGGCGTGGGCGGCGAGCGCATCGTGGTGCCTGTAGCAAGCGTGCTCGGACTCACTGGCGGTGAATTGGCAACCGACATCGCACTGCCGGTGACGAAGGAACGCGTCAAGGTGCTGCGTGCTCATCTCGGTGAGAAATTCGCCGGCAAGCAAGCGAAGTTGAAGGTGTTCTACTTCGCGAAAGGCATGCGCTGGGTGCCCACCTATCGCCTGCATGAGCCCGATGCCGCGCAAGCGCAGCTTGTCTTGCACGGCGAAATCGTGAACGAACTCGAGGACCTCGCTGGCGCGAAAGTTGGCCTTGTCGCGGGCGTGCCGAACTTCCGTTTCAAAGGCGAAGTGTCGAGCCTGTGCCTTGAGGCCGCGCTGCGCGATGTGCTGCCCATCTACGACGGTTCGGGCGGGCGCGTGCGTGGGGAAGCACGCCGTCTGGCAGGACAATCACTCGCGAACAACGCGTACTTCCGCGACGTGGCCGAGCCCGATGGCGTGCCGGGTGGCGGCGGTTTGCAAGGTGTGGATGGCAGCGATGCGCAGGACCTGTACGTGTACGAAGCGGGCACGCTGGACCTCAAGAAAGGCGCACGCGCGAGCGTGCCGCTGTGGCAAGTGAACACGAGCACGCGTCACGTGTACACGGTCGATGTGCTGCGCGGACCGACGGATGCGAGCGAGTTGCAATACTGGAATCAGTACCGCGAACAGTGGCAGCAGGAAGACTTGATGGCCATGACCAAGGATGGTCGCGTGTGGCACCAGGTCGAACTGGAGAACAAGTCGGATGCACCTTGGACCACCGGCGCGGCGCTGGTGGTGCAGCGCGAACTGCCCATCAGTCAGGACATTCTCACGTACACGCCGCGAAACGGCCGCTCGCGCGTGCCGCTCACGGTCGCGGTCGATGTGCGCGCGGCGTATGACGAGGTGGAAGTCTCGCGCGATCCCGAAGCCCTGCGCTGGAACAACACGTCGTTCGTCAAGATCACCAAGAAGGGCACGCTGACGGTGACCAACTATCGCACCGAGAAGACGACCCTCATCGCCAAGACCAGCGTCGTCGGCAAAGTGGGTGAAGTCTCCGACGGCGGCACCGCAACCGCTGCTGACATGGAGTACTTCAACTACAACAGCGACCTGCGCGCCCTCAACGCACGCGGCAACGTCTGCTGGGAACTCACGCTCGAACCGGGCGAGAAAAAGGTGCTGACGTTTGAGTACAGCGTCTTCGTTCGCTGAACACGAAAGCAAAACGCCATGACCCGCTACGCGCGAGCCGCCCGCTCGCGCGTGGCGGTTTCGTGTTGCTGTTCGATGTGGCGCGTCAGCGTCCTCACCAGCACCTCACGAACTTCCTCGGTCGTCGGCGCCGCATCGCCTAGCAATGTCTGCATGCTGCACACCGGTCGGCCGTGCAGGCCGCAGGGGACGATGGTCGCAAAGTGACGCAGATCAGTCCGCACGTTGATCGCGAGCCCATGCATGCTGATCCACCGGCGCACGCGCACGCCCATCGCGCAGATTTTCGCAAGCACCGCGTCATCGCGATCGCTGATTCGGCCGCTGCGCACATCAGTCGGTACCCACACGCCCGTGGCGGTGGCATCGCGCGTCGCGGGCACGCCAAACTCCGCGCATGTGTCGATCACCGCTTGTTCGAGCAGACGCATGTACGCGTGCAGCCCGAGATTCAGCGCGTTGAGATCGAGCATCGGATACACCACCTGTTGTCCGGGCCCGTGATACGTGATGTCGCCGCCGCGGTCCGTCTCTTCCACCGCGATGCCCATCTGTGCCAGCACATCGCGGCCAGCGATGATGTGATCCGCTGCGCCCGCACGCCGCGACACCGTGATGACCGGATCATGTTCCACCGTGAGAACCACGCCGGTCAGAGGCGTCGGCGTGTCGCGCGAGGCCAGCACGCGCTCCAGCGTGGCACTCTGCATCGCGTAGGCCTGCGCATAGGGCATGCGCCCCAGATTGATTGTTTCCAATCGCGTCACGCGGCATTGTAGTGATGGCTTGCGGCTCGCCCTTCCGCGTTGCGTCGTGCCGACTGATCGGACGATGCCCCCGCGCACGCGTCACTCGCCATCTTCCATGTTTCCGCTACACTTTCGCATGACCGTCACGTCCGACTCTGTGTCGATTCACGCAACCGCCTCCGTTGACCCCGCCGCCACGCTGGGAAAGAACGTCAAAATCGGCCCCAACTGCATCATTCGCGGCAACGTCACGCTGGGTGATGATGTCGAACTCATCGCCAACGTCTTCATCGAAGGCCCGACCACGATCGGTGCCCGCACCATTCTCTATCCCGGCGCATGCATCGGCTTCCCGCCGCAGGATTACAAGTTCAAGCTCGGCATGCCCACTGCCGGTGTCGTCATCGGCGAAGACTGTCTCATCCGCGAACACGCCACCGTGCACGCGGCCAGCAAACTTGATGCGCCGACGCGCGTGGGCAACAAGTGCTTCCTGATGGTCAACAGCCATCTGGGCCACGACACCGTGATTGGCAACAACGTGGTGCTCGTGAACGCTGTGCTGCTTGCCGGCCACGTGCATGTCGCTGACAACGTCACGATGGGCGGCGGGGCAGCGGTGCACCAGTTCTGCCGCGTGGGACGCCTCGCGATGATTTCCGGCTTGACCGCCGTCAGTCTGGATATTCCCCCCTTCTGTATCTGCGCCGAACGCAACGGCGTCGTGGGTCTCAACGCCGTGGGCCTGCGCCGCAACGGCGTGCCGCGCGAAGACATCACGCTGCTGCGCAAAGCCTTCCGCACGGCCCTGGCCACACGCCTGCCGCGTCAGGAGATGCTCGCCGTCCTCGAACCTCTGGCGGCCAAGAGCACGTTCGTCAACGAACTGCGCGAGTTCATCACCGGCACCAAACGCGGCATCGCCCCCTCTCGCATGGATCTGTCGAGCGATGATGAGTAAGAGCGAGTCGAAGGTGCGGAAGCAATGTCCAGGCTGATCAGTGAGTGTGCCATCAGTGGCAAACGTCCCGTCGATCAAAGTTCCACTCGCGGATTCTCGCTTGTACTCGTGCCTGACATATCGCGGCACACGTAGCGGTTTGTGAGCCTGAGGTGCTTTCTGTGAACCGCATGTGACGTATGAGAGTCTTCCACGCAGCATCGCCCGGCGCACAAGATGATGCGCGGTCACGACGTGAACTCTCGTCGAATGATCATGTCTACCGGCGGACGCGCGCTCATCTCCCGCTCTCGGAACGGTGCTGCTCGCATCGAGCGAGTGAATGAGCGGTGGATGTGAGGCGTGTACTCGACGGAGCACGTCTGACGTGCTGACGGCTTTCTTGTCTTGAGCCTCTCGTTAGCTCGCCTTCGACTCTTCCACATGCAACATCGAGCGCCTGAATGAGAAGATTCGATCGAGGGCCAGGTGTGCGACCGGGGTGACGAGAAGGGTGAGGACAAGCGAGAGCATTTGTCCGCCGATGACGACGACCGCAACTGCGCGGCGTTCCTCAGCGCCAGGGCCGGTGCCCAGCGCGAGTGGCAGCATGCCGCCGACGAGTGCGAGCGTGGTCATCAGGATCGGGCGAAGGCGATCACGGCCGCCTCGCACGACCGCCTCTTCGATGGGCACGCCTTCGCGGCGCAACGCGTTGATGTGGTCAACCTGCAGAATCGAGTTCTTCTTGACGATGCCGAACAACACCAAGATGCCCAAAGCCGAGTACAGATTGAGTGATTCGCCCGCCAGCCACAACGAGAGAAATGCAAACGGAATCGAAAGCGGCAGCGAGAGCAGGATGGTGAATGGGTGCAGGTAGCTCTCGTAGTTTGCCGCGAGGATCATGTACATAAATGCGATGGACAGTGCGAATGCGAGCAGAAACTCTGTGAACGTGCGCTCCAGCTCTCGTCCGCGGCCCAACGTTCGGACGGTGTACTCCTCGGGCATGTTCAGCTTGTGGATCTCTGCACGCATGGCTTCCAGACGGTCTGCGAGCGCAAAGCCCGGTCCGACGGAACCTCGCACGTTGGCTGCACGCTGGCGATCGAGTCTGTCGATGCGTGCGGCGCTTCCCACGGATTCCAGCGATGCGAGACTGCGAAGCTCCACAACGCCCACTTCGGGTCGACTCGAAGGCACCAAAAGTTGCGGCAACGCCTGTGCATCGTCGCGGTCTGACTTCGCGAGCCGAAGCTGCACGTCATAGTCTTCGTTTGTGTTGGGGTCACGGAAGCGGCTGACTTCATTCTCGCCGCCCACGAGCAATCGCAGTGACGTGCCGATGTCACTGGGGGACACGCCAAGATCCGCCGCTCGCTGGCGATCAATCTGCACGCGCAGTTCAGGCGTATCAAGTTTGAGCGTGGTGTCGAGATCAGGCAAGCCGCCAAGCTCGCGTGATCGCAGCCGGAGCGTTTCGGTGTACTCCGCAAGCTTCTCGAGTTCCGGGCCTCGAATGGCGATGTCGACATCGAAGTTGCCGCCGCCGATGTTGAACGCGGCGAAGGGCCTGACTGATACACGCAAATCGGCGAACTGGCGGAGTTCCCGGCGTAGTTGCTGCATGACATCTGCCTGCGAGTAATTGCCGCGGAACGCCTGCAGCGGCTGGCCTCGCAATGTTTCACGCCAGATACGCGAGATGGACAACGTGCGGTCATCGTGTGGCTGGATGCGCACATAGATTTCCGCGCGGTTGACCTGGCCCAGAAACGATCCGCCAACCGACGAGAGCACTGTCGTGACCGCCGGGTGCTGGCGAATGCGTTCTTCTACTTCTCGCGTCGCGAGATCGAACGCTTCGAAACTGACACCTTCGGGCCCTTGCACATTCACATTGAACTCAGCTTCGTCAACATCGCTTGGCACGTAGTCCTGTCGCAGCAGTCCATACAGCGGCACCGAGGACGCCATCACCAACGCGGCGACAACCAGCGTGATGGCCTTGCGACGTACGCACGCACGAAGCGCGCTTTCATACATGCCATCGAGCTTCGCATAGAAACCCGACTTGCTCGACTTGGAGTGATCGCTGTGTCCGGGCTTGGCTTTCAGCATCCGCGAGGCCATCATGGGCGTGAGCGTGAACGACACCAACAACGAAACCAGAACCGCAACAGCCGCCGTGACGCCGAACTGAAACAGAAAGCGGCCGGAGATGGAGGACATGAACGACACGGGCACAAAGATCACCACCAGTGACAGAGTCGTTGCAAGTACGGCGAGTGCGATTTCGCCGGTGCCTTTACTGGCCGCTTCCATGGGCGACATCTGCTTCTCTTCCACCATTTTGTAGATGTTTTCGAGCACGACGATGGCGTCGTCGATGACGATACCGACCATGAGCACCAGCGAGAGCATGGTGACGCTGTTGAGCGTGAAGTCGAGTGCCCACATGACTCCGAACGTTGACACGACCGATGCGGGGATGGCGATGCCCGCGATGAGCGTGGATCGCCACGAGCGCATGAACGCGAGCACGACGAGCGAAGCCAGAATCGCGCCGAGCACCAGGTGCACTTCAATTTCGTGCAAGGCCGCGTAGATGTACTGCGATTGATCGCGAATGACTCGCAACTCGGCCCCCGCTGGCACAATCGCCTTGATCCCTTCAAGCTCCTGCTTGACGCCCTCGATCACCGCGACGCTGTTCGCACCGGATTGTCGCCGAACTTCGAGCGAGACCGCGTTCTTGCCATCAAGCCGTGATGCCGTTCGCTGCTCACGCGTTCCATCTTGCACGGTCGCGATGTCGCGCAGCGTGATAAGGGTTCCATCGACGTTCGACACGACTATGTCACCGAATTGCTCGGCACGCTGTAAACGTCCCATCGTTCGCAGCACTTGCTCCGATGTCGGTCCCGTGACGTTCCCGCCGGGAATGTCGGCGTTCTGTCGCACGATGGCGTCGCGCACGGTTGTGATGGGAATGCCCAGCGACGCGAGTCGATCAGCGTCAACATCGACGTTGATGGTGCGTTCAAGTCCGCCGACAATCTGCACCTGTCCAACGCCAGACGACCGCTCGAGACGTGGTCGAATCAATTTGTCTGCAAACTCGGTCAGATCACGGAGTGACAGTTCGCCACTCAGCGCGATCGTCAGCACCGGCGATGAGTCGTTGTCAAACTTCGAAATCACGGGCGGTTCAGCTTCGTCTGGCAGCCGCCTGACAACGGTTGCTACTCGGTCCCGCACGTCCTGCGCCGCGGCGTCAATGTCTCGGTCCAGACTGAACGTCGCGATGATAATGGAACTGCCCGAACCTGAAATGCTGCGCAGCTCCTCGATGCCTTCCACCGTGTTCACTGCTTCTTCGATGATGCGCGATACCTGCGACTCGACTTCCTCGGGCGATGCGCCTGGAAGCGTGGTGCGCACGTTGACTGTCGGCAAGTCAACCGATGGAAGCCGATCAACACCCAGCTTTGTAAACGCGACCGAGCCGACAACTACCATCGCCGCGATGAGCATCACGGTGAAGACGGGCCGGCGAATGCAAACATCAGCGAGGAGCTTCATCGCGGCAGTTCTCCGTTGTTGTTGGGTGCAGAAGTGTCAATCGTCGCAGGAGTGGGGGTGCTCGTGCGATCCAGAAATGGCGATGTCGGCTCGTCGTGTTGCGGCGTGGTTGGCAGCGGCGTATCAAGCAACGCGTGACTGAGCACCCCTGCAGCACGCAGCAGTTCGAGATACGCCGTCTTGTTGTCAAACTGCGCGCTGACGGCTTGGAGTTCTGCAGTCAGCAACTGGTCTTGAGCGATGACTCGCTCGAGATTGGTGCCGAATCCGGCTTGGTAATTGGCTTCCGCAAGCTCAAAGGCTTCGCGTGCGGCGCGTACTTGCGTGTCAAGTTCTTGCATCAACTGCACGGCGGATGTCGCTCGTACGTGCGCGACTTCCACATCGCGTCGCGCTTCGCGTTGACGCAACTGATACGTCAGCACACGCTCCCGAAACACCGACCAAGCACCTCGCACCTGTGCAGCGATGCGACCAGCGCTCCACACAGGCAGTCGCAGCTCCAAAAGCGAGGAGATGCTGGGAAGCTCCGAGTCAGGCGATCGGAGAAGGAAGTAATCAAGGTTGAGCGTAAGCGCGGGTGCATACTCGCCAATCGCAGCGTCCACCAGTTGCCGGGCGGCATCCGCGTCGGCCCGCGCCGACTGAACATCCTGCCGATGATCCGTTGCGAGCAGGAGCATGTCCTCCGCAGTAGGCAAGGTTGGCGGAAGCGAGTACTCATCGACCAGCCGTGCCGTACTGGTTGGGGCATTTGTCAGCAGAGCCAAGACGCTGCGAGCCTCAGCCGCCTGTCGCTGCGCGACGATGAGCTGTGCACGGGTGCGGGAGAGCTGTGCTTCAATCTGAGAGACATCCAACGCTCGCGTCAGGCCAGCTTCGTTACGAGCCTTCGCATCGGCTTGGAGCTGGGACTGCGTCTGCACCGAGTTTTGCAAGACGCCCGTCAGTCGTTCGGCGCGCAACGCGTCGTAATACGCCCGTGCCGTTTGCACCAAGAGCGATTCACGCAAGTCGAGAATCAGCCACCTGCGCGACGCGATCGTCGCGTCGGCGGCGTTGACATTGCGCAGATCCGTCATGCCCGTCAGCAGCCGATACTGACCATTGACGCCGATGTCAGTCTGTGACACGCCGGCGTTCCCAGTGTTCTCGCGCAGCGTGGACCTGCCAAAGAGTTCCACAGTCGGCTGCAGCGCTGCCGCGGCACGTTGGCGATCGGCCAGTGCCTGAATCCATCGCTCGCCTTGAACAGCGAGTTGCTCGTTTGAAACCGCCGCGAGTCGCAGGGCTGTTCGCAGGTCCAGCGCATCGCCGTGTACGAACGTTGGTGGTTCGCCAGTGGGCTCATACACCTTGCGATACGCGTCGACATCCGACTGCTGATCCGTCGCACAGCCGGCGAGCATGATTCCGGCGAGGACGATGATGCTTGCATGCCGTCTCATCGACCACCTCGGCGCGTAATGCCCCGTGTCAGCACATGCAGAATGTGCCGCTTGAGCATGGGACGTGTGAGACCTGGCGGCGAGTACAACAGCGCCCCTCGGACGAAAGAAAGCATGTACTGTGCAGTGAGTGCCGGACACGGGTCGTCAAACTCGCCATCGGCCTGACCGGCCTTCAAAACACTCACGATGCGCTTGACCAATTCCGATCGCACCGCTTGCAAATCGGGATCTTCGGGCGTGAGGGTGCCGCTTCGCATGATGCGGTACACCTCGGGATACGCGAATGCGAAATCCACCAACGCACCGACAATCGCCTCGAGTTTTTCGCTGCATGAACCATCATGAACCGCCAGATCTTCGTCGATACTCGTCAACACGGCGGAAAACCCCCGTCGAATGATCGCGAGATAGACCTCTTCCTTGCTTTTCCAGTAGAGGTAGATCGTGCCCTTGCCCACACGCGCCTTCGCGGCGATGTCATCCAATTTCACTTCGTGAAATGGTCTGGTCGCAAACAAATCGGCCGCAGCGTCAAGAATCACGTCGGTGCTCGTGGTCCGGGTTCTGCTCATAAATACACTCTCCAAACCCAGCGAGTCGTGCGAGGCGAAACTGACTGGTCAGTATTGGCGAATAGGATAGCGGTACGTTCGCACCATTGACCAATCAGGATGCACCAATGCAGGCACAGCTCTCTCATCCGCCGACGCGTTTCCGATCCACGAGATTGGTCGCTGTCACGCTGTCGGCAATTGCAGCGTGCGCACTCGTGATCTCTCTCGCCGGTGGGTGTGATCGCAAACCCGCAGGAACGACCGCGTCGAAGGCTGGTTCCTCTCCGGAAGCTGTGTCTGTGCGTCTGGTGGCTGTGGAATCACGCGCAGTCACACGGACCGTCGACATGACTGGCACGCTCTTCGGCCAAGAGGAAACGACGATTGCAGCGAAAGTACCCGGACAGATCATCTCAGTCTCCGCCGATTTGGGAGATGTTGTCCAGCACGGCGGCCCGCTCGCTCAGATTGACCCGCGCGACTTTCAACTTGCCGTGGAGGAAGCCCGTGCCGCTCGACAAGCCGCTCTCGCGCAGTTGGGACTTTCACAACTGCCGCAAGGCGACATCGACGTGAAGTCGCTGCCAGTCGTCGTGCGAGCGATGGCCGAAGCCGCGAATGCGGAAGCTCGTCTTGCCCGTGCAAAGCTGCTCTTTGAACGCACGCCGCCCCTCATGTCGCAGCAGGAATTTGAGGACATTCAGACTCAGAGCGAAGTGGCAAAGGCTCAAGTCAACAGTGTCGAACTTGATGCTCGTGCACAACTGGCGGAGGCTCGCGTTGCGGAAGCATCGCTCGCTGTGGCGGAGAAGCGACTGGCCGACGCGACCGTGCTCGCGCCTGGCGAGCTGCCTTTGCAATACCGTGTCGCCGAGCGACGTGTGTCAGTGGGTGAGTACGTCGTTAGCGGGTCCGCGTTGTTCCGTCTGGTTGCAACCGACCGTGTGAAGTTTCGCGGTTCACTTCCCGAGCGTTACGTGGGCCAAGTTGCTCCCGGCTGCAGCGCCACGCTTCATGCGCAAGGCTTGACATCGCCCGTGCAAGCGGTCGTCACACGCGTCGCGCCCGCCATCAACCCGGCAAGCCGCGCGTTCGAAGTGGAGCTTGAGGCCGACAATCAGGATGGAAAGCTCAAACCTGGCGCGTTCGTCCGGGCCACACTTCGTTTGCAGCGAGAAGAAATCGCGGCGTTCGTGCCGAAAACTGCGCTGGTCGAATCACTGGGCTCCGAACGAGTGTTGACAGTGAAGGACGGCAAAGCGGTCGAAGTTGTGGTCACAACCGGCGATGAACAAGAGCACATGATCGAAGTCGTCGGCCTGCCGGCTTCGATGACGCATGTCATCGCCGAACCTGATCGAGGATTGGCCGCGGGCACACCGGTTCAAGTCGCTCCGTAACCAACTCCGTGTGTTTGAACGGTTCACATAGAAGTATGTGAAACGTGCATCGCCTGACACTTTGAGAGAAGCGTCGGACGGCGGCAGTGCGGTGGGCCTGGTTGCGCAAGTGGCGTAAGCTGGTCGCTCGACACGTTTGTTAAAAAACGCATGAATCGCTCCGGTGCAGGAAGGCCGGAGCGTTTTCTTGCTCGCTTGGGGAGCGAGGTACTATGCGGCAAACGGACTGCGGAACAAGGTCCGCGTACGTGACAGGCTGCGAACGAGGGGAGGCGTCAGGTTGGGTGCCATCGCCATCATCAATGAGTCGTGGGTTGAGTCGGCTGCACCGAATGCGGATGCGGCGAAGAACGGCCGAGCACTGGTTGTGAAGGGGAAGTTCGCCGCGTTGCATGTGGACGAGGGGGAAACGATTCTTTTTGGGCAATGCGCGGGATCGGGCAAAGAGCCCTATGCGGTTTCGTGCGACTTTGCCCGGGCGGATCAGCCGACGTATCGGTGTTCGTGCCCGAGCAGGCAGTTTCCGTGCAAGCACTGTGTGGGGCTGCTGTTTGCGTATGCGTTGAAGAAGGCCGCATTCAAGGTTGCGGCGGTTCCGGCGGAGTTGGCGGCGAAGCGTGACAAGCTCGCGGAGCGCACAGAGAAGAAGAAGGAAGAGGCTGCCAAGCCCAAAACGGTGAACAAGGACGCGCTTGCGAAGAAGATCAAGGCACAGTTGGAAGGGCTTGATCTGCTAGAGACGCTGACGCTGGATCTGACGCGCATCGGCATTGGCAACATGAATGCGAAGTCGGCGCGGGAGATTGAAGAGAAGGCGAAGCAACTGGGGAATGCGTACTTGCCTGGGGCGCAGGCGGCGCTGCATCGCTATACGAAGCTCTTTGACGCGGATGAATCGGGCGGGGCGGGTGGAAAGAGCGGAACGGGTGAGAAGAGCGCAGTGGGCGAAGCGATTTACAGTGAGGCGCTGGATCACTTGTCTCGGCTGCATGCACTGGTGAAGCAGGGCCGGACGTACCTCACGAAGCGGCTGGATGATGCGGAACTGAAGCCGGAGACGGAGACATCGATCGCGGCGTGGCTGGGACATGCATGGCAGCTCAGTGAGTTGAAGACGGCGGGTCTGGTACAGAACGACGTGGAGCTGATGCAGCTTGCGTTCAACACGCACGATGACGTCGCGAGGCAGGAGTATGTCGATACGGGTGTGTGGATGAACCTGCAGAGCGGGCGAGTACAGATCACGCAGACTTTCCGGCCTTACAAGGCGGTGAAGTTCATCAAGAGTGACGACAGTTTCTTCCAGGTCGCGCAGGTGAAGGAACTCTGCGTGTATCCGGGAGATGTGAATCCGCGGGTGCGATGGGACGCGATGGCGCCGCGGGCTGCGGAAAAGGGAGACTACCAGCGTGTGCGCGAGCTTGCGCGTGCGGACTTTGCGGGTGTGGTGAAAGACGTACGCAACAACTTGAAGTCACCGCTTGCGGACAGGCAGCCGATCTATGCGTTGCGATTCGCTCGCATCGGGCAGGTGGGTGAACAGTTTGTGGTGGAAGACGCCAAGGGCGATCGGCTGACGATGACTGATCGCGGGATGACTGATGAACCGGCGAGTTGTCACCTGCTGCATCTGGTGTCGCCCAAGCTCCTTGAGAATCAGGTGCTGATCGCACGGTTCCGACATGACTTGGACAAGCGCGTGCTGCAAATCAAGCCGCTGGCGATTGTGACGGATGCGAGCGTGGTGCGATTGACCTTGTGAGAAAGCGAGAGGGTGGCGATGAGCATCGCGATACTGGTGCAGGTGCAGGAAGAAGTGCGGCGGCTGGCGATTGCGGGCAGCGCGGTCGCGCCGGGGGACTTTCGACTGAAGAAGTTGGTCGGGCCGCTGGAGCAGGCGGGTGCGAAGGCTCCGGTATTTGCACGCGTGGCGCAAGCGGCGCAGGCGGTGGTTGAGTCCAATGACAAGACAGCGTCGGCTGCGCTGCTTGACTTGGCGACGCTGGTGCATGCCATTCTGTACACACAGGGGGAGACGGGCGTCGCGGGTGAGATGAGCGCGATTGAGTCGGCGGAACTTGCGGTCCAGAGCACGCAGACGAGTGCGCGGGTGCTCAAGCCGCTGATGGATGCGCTCTCGACGACGGGATCGGGGCGAACGGAGCTGGTGCGGGAAGCGATTGATCGCGGGGCGTTTGCTGACCTGCGGCTGGTGAACCCCGCGCTGCACGCGCTTGATGACCCTTACCCGGAGATGGGCGAACTGATGGCGGAAAGGGTGCTGCCCATGTATGGCAAGGCGGTGGTGCCTGCACTGCGGCGCGGGCTGAACATCAAGGGGCGCGGGGGCAATCTGCATCGGCTGCGGCTCTTGCATGCGATGGATGCGGAAGGCACAAAGGAGACGGTGAAGCGCGTTCTCGATGAAGGTTCGAAGGAGATGCGCGTTGTCGCCATCGAGTGCTTGAGCACCAGCGGCAGCGATCTGGTGTTCCTGCTGGAACAGACGAAGGCGAAGGCCCAGGATGTGCGAACGGCTGCACTCAAGGCGCTGGCTGGTGCGAACATGGCCACGCCGGAGATCGTGGGGGCGTTGACGAAAGCGGTGGATGGCGCTGATCTGACGCTGTGTGTTGCATTCCTGCATGCATGCGCGATTCCAGCGGTGAAGGACCATGTGCTGAAGCGGGCAAATGAGCAACTGGCCACCACGCTTTCACTCAAAGTGGCGAAGGAACACGGGGAGGCGATTGCGCGACTGACGGCACTTGCGCACTGCTTGCGAGAACGGACTGATGCGGGAGCGGAAGCGTTTTTGCTCGCATGCCTGGAGGCGACGCCTGCGTTCGTAAAGATCAAGTCGACACCTTCGGGGATTGATTTCCTGGAGTCCTTGTCGCGGCTGCTGTCGCATGGGACGGCGAAGACACGCGAGCGACTTTTGCAAGCACGCGCGAAGCTGCCCGATGAGATGCTGCGTGAGGTGTTTGATGCTGCGATGCGGACCCTGCCCTCCACCACGTTCTATGACGAGTATCGCTCGGTTCTTCGGGCTGGCATGAAGAAGGGGCCTGATCGTGTTCGTGCGGAGATGCTGTGCGATGTGATTCTGGTCGGGTGTGACAGGCGGATGCCGGTGTATGCGACCGCGACGGACAAGAAGTCTGCGGTGGCGATGGATCCGCGATGGGTTGACGATGCGATTGAGTGTGACAGGATTGAATTGGTGCTTGCGCTGGCGCAGCGGGGACAGAGCAGCACGTATGCGTACCTGACTGCGAAGCTGGCGGCCCCCAAGGGACATGATGAGTTCAGTATTCTGCAATGCATGACGGAGATCGGTCACCCTGGAGCGACTGATGCGGTGATGGCGATGCTGCAGAAACGAGCGAAGAGCGCCACGACGTACTGGGGCTACTGGTATCGACCGCTGATCATCGCACTGCCCAAGAGTGCGGCGCCGCGTCTTGAAGAGCTGCTCAAGTCGTTGCCAGAGAAGCTGGTGGACGATTTGCTAGAATCGATTCTCGAACTGAAGAACAAAGAGGAGTGAGCGATGGCCAAGCGGTCGAGCGCGGAGGAACAGGCGGCCAGCGGGGGGGCGCCCAAGGGTGCATCGACAACACTGCGAGAGCCGGCGGAGCGGCTGTTTGCGCATGAGATTGAGGCGTTGATCGCTGCTGATAGGGCGGAGCGGCCACCGGGGTGGCGGATGTCGCCTCGTGCAGTGCTGACGTACATCACTGGCGGGAGCGTGGGGGATGTGAAGGTGACACCCAAGTACATCGGGCATCAGCGGCTTGTGGAGATTGCGATCTCGACGCTGGTGACGGATCGCGCACTGCTGCTGATTGGTGAACCGGGCACGGCGAAGAGCTGGCTGAGCGAACACCTTGCGGCGGCGATCAATGGTGATTCGTCGAAGGTGGTGCAGGGCACTGCGGGCACGACCGAGGAGCAGGTGCGATACACGTGGAACTACGCGATGCTGATTGCGCGTGGTCCCAGCCCTGAAGCTCTAATTCCGAGCCCGATTCTGCGGGCGATGGAATCGGGGTCGATCGCGCGGTTTGAAGAAATCACGCGGTGCGCATCAGAGGTGCAGGATGCGATGATCTCGATTCTGTCGGAGAAGACGATCGCGATTCCCGAACTCAAGAGCGAAACGCCGGCCAAGCGCGGCTTCTCGATTGTCGCGACGGCCAATACGCGCGATCGCGGCGTGAACGACATGTCGGCGGCGCTCAAGCGGCGATTCAACATCATTGTGCTGCCCACGCCCAAGACGCTGGAAAGTGAGATTGAGATCGTCGGCAAGCGCGTCCGTGATCTGGCGACAAACCTGGAGCTGCGTGCAAAGGTGCCGGCTGCGGAAGCGATTGAGAAAGTTGTGACGATCTTCCGGGAATTGCGCACGGGGCAGACGCTGGATGGGAAAGCGAAGCTGAAGACGCCCAGCGGCGTGCTGTCAACTGCGGAGGCGATCAGTGTGCTGGCGAACAGCATGGCGCTGGCGGGCAACTTCGGCAATGGTGAAGTGTCGGCTGCGGATCTTGCGTCGGCGATTCAGGGCTCGGTGGTGAAGGACGAAGAGAAGGACCGCGTGGTGTGGCAGGAGTATCTCAACAACGTGCTGAAGAAGCGCGGGGCGGAGTGGCGGCCTTTGTACACGGCGTGCGCTGAGCAGAACGACTGAGCGTGCCTGAGCGCAATTGAGCGCGATTGAGCGCGATTGACCATGAACACACCGTGGCGTGTCAATGTGTTCGGCGTGCGACATCTGTCTCCGGCAGGTGCGTGGCACCTTCGGCGGTATCTGGATGCGATCAAGCCTGATGTGGTGCTGATCGAGGGATTGTCTGATGCGACTGAACTGATCTCTCAGGTGACACGGCGCGGCAGCAAGCCGCCGATTGCGCTCTTGGCGTACACCGATTCGCTGCCCGTGCGCACGCTGATTTATCCTCTGGCGCAGTACAGCCCGGAGTATCAGGCGATGTGCTGGGCGCGCGAACATGGTGCGGCGTGCGCGTTTATCGATTTACCATCTGACGTGTTTCTCGCGCTGCAGGATGTGGAGGAAGAACTGCTGCTGCGCAGACAGCGAGAACTTGCGGAGAAGGGCGAAGCGGCCGCCGCGGACAGGCAGGAAGCGAGTAGTGAAGGGCGTGAACGCACGAGCGTGTATGAGCAATATGCGACGTTAGCGGGTGAGACAGATCACGAGACGTACTGGGAACGGCACTTTGAGCACAACTTGAGTGAGGAGGCGTATCGCCTCGCGGCGTTCGAGTTTGGGGCCGCGCTGCGGGAGCTTGAGGAAGACCAGCCACGATGGCGTGCGGAGAATCTGGTGCGCGAGGCGTATATGCGGCGGCGCATTGCGGAGACAATCGCTGCGGGGACCAGGCCGGAAAAGATCGTTGCGGTGGTTGGGGCGTTTCACGCGCCGGTCATGACGGGTGAGCAACCGGCGATGACCGATGACGAGCTTGCGTCGCTGCGGCGTCGCGCGAGCAAGTTCACGCTGATGCCGTACTCGTACTTCAAGCTGTCGACACAGTCGGGCTATGGGGCGGGCAACCGGGCGCCGGCGTATTACGAGCGGTTGTGGGAGTCGTTGCAGGAAGGTGATCTGGCTGGGTTGCCTTCGCGGTATCTGTCGATGGTCGCTCGACACTTGCGCGATAGCGGCACGCACCGCTCTACTGCGGAAGTGATCGAAGGCGTGCGACTGGCGAACACGTTGTCGGCGCTCAAGAACGGACTTGCGCCCACGCTGATTGATCTGCGTGACGCGGCGATCACGCTGTTGGGGCATGGCGAAGTGGCGACGGTGAAGGAAGCCATTGCGAAAGTGGAAGTCGGCACTGATATCGGAGCGTTGCCGGAGGGTGTGAGTCGGACGTCGATTCAGGCGGACTTTGAACGCGAATTGACGCGACTGAAACTGGAGAAGTACAAGACGACAGTGAAGCAGGATGTGAGCCTGGACCTGCGCGAGAATCGGCAGGCGAAGTCGTCAGAGGCGGCGTTCCTGGATCTGCATCGGTCTTCGTTTTTGCATCGACTGCGCGTACTGGGTGTGAGTTTTGCGGGGCCTGTTGCCGTATCGCAGCAGTCGGCGACATGGGCGGAGAAGTGGGGGCTTCAGTGGAGCCCGGAGAGCGAAATTCAGCTTGTCGAGGCTGTGTTGCTGGGCGAGACGGTGGAGATTGCGACGGGGTACAAGTTCAAAGCAACGCTGGAGGCGTGTACTTCCATCGCTTCGGCGGCGGATGTGGTGCGTGATGCTTGCCAGTGCGGGATGCTCGCGGCGATGGATGCGGCGCGGCGGCGGCTGCAGGAGTTGGCGGTTGCAACCAGCGAGATAACGGCGATTGCGCACGCGGCGCACGTGCTGGGCATGATCGTGCGATATGGCGATGTGCGGCGGTTTGATCCACAGCCGCTGATGCCGTTGATGGAAGAGCTGTTTGTGCAAGCGGCGCTGGCGTTGCACGCGGCGGCGGGGTGCGACAACGAGCAGGCGAAGAGCGTGATTCGGGCGATGGACCAGATGAATGTGCTCGCGCTGGAGCACGCGGATCGACTGAATGAGCCGCTGTGGATCGAGCGACTGCAGCGACTGGCGGCGGCTGATGATCGCAATCCGCTGCTGTCGGGCTATGCGTGCGCGATCTTGCTTGAGCGCGGGCTGATGTCAAATGATGAGCTCGCGCGCGAGGTTTCGCGCAGACTTTCGCCAGGCGTACCGGCGGATCTGGGAGCCGGATGGTTTGAGGGTTTGGCGAAACGCAACCGTTACGCGCTGCTTGCCCGGCAGGTGTTGTGGACGCAGCTTGCGGACTACATCGATTCGCTCGATGAAGAGCATTTCCGGCGGTCGGTCGTCTTTCTGCGACGTGCGTTCGGCGGGTTCAGCGCGCGGGAGAAACGGCAGATTGCGGAGAACCTGGCGGAGCACTGGGGGGTGCATGCAGATACTGCGGCAGAGGCGTTGGAAGCCGCGATGACGGATGAAGAAGCCAAGAAACTGAAGGATCTGAACGAGTTTGACTTTGGCGATCTGTGAATGGCGATTGATGCATGGCGATGAACCCCACACAACTCGCACGCTGGCGCTTGATCCTGGGCAAGTCGGCTGAGGACCCGCTGAAGGAAATGGCGGGCATGTCGGGCGGCTCGATTTTGGGGGCTGACCAGGCGGAGCTTGATGACGCACTGGAGGCGATCTATTCGGGTGATGACCTTTCGCGCGAAGAGTGGGAAGGGCCCAAGATGATCGGGGCTCCGAGTTCTGGCAAGCGGGAGCGGACATTTCCACGTGTGGCGAAGTGGCTCGACCAGATTCGGACGTACTTTCCGAAGGATGTGGTCGTTCTGCTGCAGAAGGATGCGATTGAGCGGCGCGGGTTGAAGCAGCTGCTGCTTGAGCCTGAGGTAATGGCCAGCATTGAGCCTTCGGTTGATCTGGCGGCGACGGTGCTGGCGATGAAGAACATGGTGCCAGAGAAGGCGAAGGCGACTGCACGCGAACTGGTGAAGCGTGTGGTGGATGATGTGCGCAAGCAACTGGAGTCGCAGTTCACGCAAGCCATTCGCGGTGCGTTGATGCGCAACAGGCACAGTCCGTTTCGCAGCTTGCCCAATCTGGACTGGCCTCGCACGATTCGGCGGAATATTCGCAACTACCAGCCGGAGCTGGGGACGATCATTCCGGAGCATCTGTCTTTTTTCAGCCGTCAGCAACGCCAGAATCAATGGAACATCATCATCGCGATGGATCAGTCTGGATCGATGGCGACATCACTGATCTACGGCGGCATCATGGGTTCGATTCTGGCCAGCATCGGTTCGGTCGAGACGCATGTGGTGGCGTTCAATGACTCCGAAGTCGTCGACCTGACCGAACACTGCTCGGATCCGGTCGATCTGCTGTTTGGCGTGCAGCTTGGCGGCGCGGAAGACTACTGGAAAGCGACGTGCTACTGCGAACGCTTCATGCACACACCTGCGAAGACGCTGTATGTGCTGCTGGCGGATCTGCATGACACCAGCCCCAACACTGCTCGCTTTCTCAAGAAGATGGAGTTTCTGCTGGAGAGCGGCATCAAGGCTGTTGGGCTTCTGGCGATCTCGGATCAGGGAACGCCATCGCATAACGAGGAGCTCGCGAACAAGCTGGCCAAGATGGGGATGCCTTGCTTTGCGTGCACCCCCAACCACCTGCCTGAGCTGCTGGCGGGCGTGCTGCGTGGGCATGATCTGCACGCTATTGGCGCCAAGTTGGGAGCGGCGACGACCGCGAAAGCGTGAGTCTGCACGCGGGGAAAACACCGCGGTGGTTGGGAGCTTTATTGCGACAAGCGTGGTTATGTGGCAAGCGCACGACCGACGTACATGTACCGGCGCGCAAGCGACCGAGCCGCAGTGGTATTTCCAGTGATGAGATGAGGCAGGCTCAGTTGCCGATGATGGCAGTCCCCGTGTTTGGGTCGACCCGCAGAATCGTCGGACGGTTCATGACCGATGCGGGGCCAGCGCTGTAGGTGCCGCCCAACAGGTTGAGAACGCCGCCGGCGGGCGTGTAGTTCCAAGCGTTGAGGAAGCCGAACATCGGGTTCGCGCGGCCACCGGTGAAGGTTCCACCCGTCCCCGCCTGGCCCCACACGCCCAAGGCGCGGTGCACATTGAGCCGCCCACCGGACACGCACTTGCCTTGCAGCGCTGGGCTCGTCGTCACGCTGCTCAGGATGAGGTCCTTCGCCTGCTGCCACGTGAGATTCGGACGGCGCGAGAGGACGAGTCCCAGCGCACCGGCCACGTGCGGCGCGGCCATCGATGTGCCGCTCTTGAACTCGTACATATCCGATTCAATCGTGCTGTAGATGCCACCACCCGGGGCGAACAGGTCGACTTGGGTCGCTCCGTAGTTGCTGGAACTGCTGATCGCACCGCCCTCGTCCAGCCAGCCCACCGAGATCACGTTGGATGCCGTGGAGTTGGCGGGTTGGAACGGGATGACGTCATTGTCGCTGCCGTCGTTTCCAGCAGCGCAGACGGCAATATGCCCTACGGCCTGGCCACCTACGACGATGAGCGTCCATGTAGAGTCGAATCCCTCGCTGCCGTAGCTGTGATTGGAAACGCGTGCGCCGTTTCTGATTGCGTAGTCAAGGCCGTCGTGCTGCTCGCCGTAGAGCCCGCCGTCGCAATTGCGGTCGCACCGAAGCGCCATGATGCTCGTCGTCCAGTTGACTCCCGCGACGCCGAGGCTGTTGTTTCCACGCGCGCCGAGAATGCCCGCGACGTGCGTGCCATGGTCGTCACAACCGGAAGGGTTCCGGGTGTTCCCATAGAAGAACCAGCCCTGCAGATCGTCGACATACCCATTCGAATCGTCGTCGATGCCGTTGAGCACCTCGTTCGGGTTCGACCATATGTTCTGTGTGAGATCCTCGTGCCCGATGGTCACGCCCGAGTCGACGACTGCGATCGTCGTCGCTGCCGAGCCACGAAACTCCTCCCAGGCCAGCTCGGCTGCGCAGCCGCCATTGGCCGCAGCCATGGCCCACTGCTGTGAGTACTGAGTGTCGTTGGGCGTGACATCCGAGTAAGCCATTGCGATGGGGTGAGCGAACATGACGCTTGGTTCGTCGAGGTAGGCGTTGACGACCGCCGCCAGATCCGCCCCATCGCGCTCGACTCTGCACAAGTTCGCCACCACGCGCGAACGCCACTTCTCGGTCATCCCGAGCTTTACATGCACGGCAGCCTGCTCCATCCGCGTCGTGCCCGGCCTGAACGCAACGCTGACCCTGCCCGGGACTGCATTCTTCAGGTCCATCGTGCGAAAGTTGCGTTTATCGATCGTCAGCGGCGCGTCGACGATTTGTGAGACGTCCGCGTGCTGGGCGATGTACGGGTCGTCCCAGTTCAGGAGATCATGCGCCTGCAGTTGGGTCACATTCAACGCGTCTTCGCCCTTCAGGTTCGCGACCTGCTCATTGGTAAGCCTCTGGCCCGGCTTCACGATGGCGTCGCCCGCAGCAAGGGCTGAACCGGCGATGACGAGCATGACAGCGATAGCGGTGAGCTTCTTCATGGAGCGACCTTTCCTTTCAGAGTTCACAAATCGCCACCCGCGAGTTTCTCCGCGGGTGGCGTTGAGTAACGCGTTACTGCAGACTGACGAGGACGAGCACGAGCCCCTTGCCGGACTCAAGCGAAGACATGGCCTTGCCAAGCGTGGCGCCCTGCGAGCGTGCATGGTCATTCACCTTCATGGCGTGACCGGGCGTGTCCGAGGTCGTGAGCATGTCGCCCGCGCTGATGGGTCCGCCCTGATCAGCGTCGCACCAGCACCACACGCGTCCGATGCTGGCGACCGGCATATCGCCGTCTGCGATGGTGCCCGTCTGCGTGAGCGTGATGCCCGGCTTGATTCCGTTGGCACCGCTGATGATGCCGGCAACCGTGCGGTCGTACGCGCTGCTCACCACCCGCATCTTGCCCACATCATCTGGATCGATCGCGACGACCATTCCGGCGATCGGTTCGACACCCGCTGTCGCGGCAACGTCGTAGGGTTCTGCAACGTCGCTCCCGCCCGTGATTTCCAGCACTGGCACAATCACGTTTCCGCTGCCTTGGTTCAGGTAGAGCGGCGCCGCTGCGCCACTGTTGCGGGCGATGATCTCGTTGTTGTCCATGACGATGTTCAGACCGGCGGTATCGCCGGAGATGATGTGGCCGCCGCCGGCGAGTGAGGCGTCCGACCCGCTGAAGACGTGAAACGTGGCGGCGGGCAAGATCGTGCCGACGCCAACCTGGCCCGTCGACGCCAGCGAAAGGACCTCACCGTTTGAGGAGTTGTGGCTAGCGCCCGTGCCAATCAACAGACGCCCCGCGCCGCCGCCGTTGCCCGAGCCTGTTGAAATCAAGTGCCAGTGCGTGCCACCAGTGGATGAGTTACGAAGATTGAACCACGTGCCGGCCGGATTGTTGCTCTCGACGAGCAATGGGAAGAACGACGAGTTGGAGATATGCACTGGCGCGACCGGCGAAGTCGTGCCGGTACCGATGCCCAGCGCGGCGCCCGTCGGGTTGATGATCAGCGGAGTCCAGGCGCTCAACACGCCGTTGTGTCCGCCCAGCGTCGCAAAACCGTTGAGTTCGCCCAGCACCGTTGCATTCGAGTTGCCCCCCGCAGCGACACCGCCCCGCCACGGGCCACTGCCGCCGGTAAGCTGCAGCCGGAACGCGCTGGAGTTTGGAAGGCCGACGCCGATGGAGTTGCCAAAGAGTGTGGTGCTTTGGAACGTGACGGGCGCACTGAAGGTGTTGAGCCCATTGAGCAACGGGACGTTGGAAGACAGCCGCGCATCTGGCAGCGTTCCCGCGGTGATGTTCGAAGCGTTGAGCGCGGTGATGCCGGCACCGTTGCCTAGGTATGTGTTGTTCGTGTTGTTGAAGAGATTTGCCCCGGTGAAGGTGTTTGATCCGCTAAAGGTCTGGTTCGAGCTCCGCAGCGGGACGTTGGCCGAGAGGCGGGCATCGGGCAGTGCGCCCGTCAGATTTGCCGCGTTTTGGAAGAAAGCCGGGGACTGACCGCCCAGTGTTGCCGCACTCAACGCGTACGCCGCGTAAGGCGTTGCGGTGAGCTCTTGACGAGGCGAGAGGGAGGTGAACACGCCGCCGGAGTTGGTCGACCGAACGGCGATCTGGAGCCAGCGCTTCTGACCATCAAACGGATTGATGCCGAATTCGCCGCTGGCGTTCAGCGGCACGGCGAAGCGCCCGTTCGTGATGGCGACACCCAGCGCGGTCTGTGTGGTGCCAATCTGCACGCCGCCACTCGCGGCGGACCAGATGCTGAACTCAAGGTCGGCGAAGCCTTCAACGGGCAAGCCTTGGTCCCGAAGATCGCCTTGGTATGTGAAGGCGCTGGTGACTGCCTGGCCGCATGCCGACCATGTGGCGCCTGCGAGGGCGAACAACAACGATGCGAGACGAACTCTGTTCTGTTGCATGGTTCAGTGCTCCACTAATCGCGCCTCCGGACGGAGCCGCCACCCATGTAAACACGATCCATGACAGTGTCGCGACATCAATCGCGCGCCTTTTCTGCAATTCGGGCGTGGAAATGCTGGCGGAACCTGGCCCCGAATTCTCGCTATGGTCGCGATATCGCGTGTACATCCAGCTCTTTACGCGATGATCGGAGGGGGATGAGTTTTGCGCACCAGCAAATGAGTGCATGAGCGGCAGAACGGTTCGGCGAGCGCCGGAGCGACTTTCATGAACTCAGAAGCAGCAGGGCTGGTGCTCCTGCCTCACAGAGCTGAGCTTGCGGCGACGAGGTCGCGTTCAACGCTCGAGCAACACACAGCATGCTCGGCATCGATCAGTTCGCGGGAACAACGCGACCATCGCGGTGATGTAACGCTGTGATACCTTTGAACGCTTGTGACGACGCTGGACCACACGAGGCGTGCCGGCATCAACGTTCTGACCTCACGATGGCTGTCGACAGCGTGCTCCAGTTGACACACGCGCACGAGGCCGCGCATCTTGCACAATGACGTTCCAAGCTCACGTCGCCGCGTAACGCCTTTGGGTTGACGCGAGAGTCTCGCTGGACAAGTTGGCTCCTGCGCTGGATGTGCCGCCTCGGCGATTGCATCACGCACGAGCACGCGGCAGACGCGCCGGACAAGGGACCTCGACAATTTGCGGAGTTCCTGCAGCAACACGCTCGAAGTACGCTACACAAAACAACATACCCAAGCGAAGACCGCTGTACAGCGGATCATCGTGGCTTGGAGTGATGGATGCCACAAGACTCCGCCCGTCGGACGGTAGCCGAAAAACTTGCAGATTGAAGTACTGAGCCGACAAACCGCCGCATGGCGCAGGCTCGCGAGAAAGTGCCCCCCGAAGGACTCGAACCTTCGACCCGCTGATTAAGAGCCGAAGCCCGATTTCCGTAAGTGCAGCACTGGGCTTTATTTGCGCATGGTTTGCGGAATGGCCCAGCATATGGCCCAGCACTCTTCGAAGTGAGCCTTCAGAACTCGCCT
>DATGWV010000393.1:0-9592 GCA_035299305.1 Phycisphaerales bacterium
TCGATCGCTACCTGGGGCCCCTTGCCCGCCCATAGCTGGCCCTTGGTTCCACGCCGAGGTCACGCGGTGAATGCCAAACCAGTTCCCATCATCAATACCGCGATCAACATGAATCGTCAGCGTCGCGGCAGTAATCGTCGCATTGCTTGGTACCACACTCGCGACGTCGAATCGAATCAACGCTCGCCGCTCGCCAAAGCGAGTCGTCCATCCCGAAAAATTCCAAGGCCCAACCCCGTTCGCGGCCTCCTCAATCCCATTACTCGCCGAGTGAATCGTGGCATCGGCAGACGGCTCCAGTGTGACCGTCGTCGCATGAGCGCACGCACACGCCATCAGCCCCAACACGCACGCGAAACGATAGAACCTGTGCAACGGTGAGTGTGTCATGCATGCACCATACACGATTTCCATGGCGTCGATATGAAGCTCGTGTCACCACCGCGCGAAGATCGCACGTCTTGACACAACGATGACGCAGACTTCACACCATAGCGACACATCTACATGTGATTGTCACGTATGCTGGGCCCGACTTGTTCATGCGCCCCGCGCATGCACTCGTTCCTCGCAAGCGTTCGTGCGAGGGGTGACTGGCGAACGCTGGCCGTGCGGCCATTGGGTGGAGTACCGCTCTGAAAAGAGCATCCTCGAGAGAGGCAAGGAGACAGGACAATGCAACGTTTCATGATCGTGGCCCTCGTGGCCGCCGCCGGTATCGCTGCGCCCGCATTCGCCCAAGGCACTGTCACGGGCCCCAACGCCGGCGCGTCGCCTTACATGGTTCCCGCGAGCAACTCGTCGGGCGTGCAGTTCGTTTCGATCGCGACGACGCTCTCCGATCAGTTCTACACCAACCTCGACACCGGCGCGCAGACCTATCGCATGGTCGGCATCCCCGATGGTCTGGGCATCTACCGCGACGCCGATGACATCGCCAACAACACCTTCAGTGTCGTGCAGAACCACGAACTCGGTGCCACCGCCGGTGCAGTTCGCGCGCACGGCTCAACGGGCGCGTTCGTCAGCCAGTGGAAGGTTCGCCGCAATGACTTCGGCGTCGTCGGCGGTCGCGACCTCATCCAAGGCGTGAACACGTTCAACAACGCCACCAACAGCTTTGTTGCTGGCACCACGCAACTCGGCCGCTTCTGCTCCGGCGATCTCGCAGCCCAGTCAGCCTACAAGTGGATGGATCCCTCGACCGGAACTGTCTACGGCACCGACCATCGCATCTTCCTCGGTGGCGAAGAAGTGGGTAACGAAGGCCGCGCCTTTGCTAGCGTCATCGATGGCCCCGAAGCCCGCCAGACCTATCAACTGCCCGACCTTGCTCGCTTTAGCTGGGAGAACGCCGTCTCCAACCCGCTCGCCCAGCGCAAGACCATCGTCGCCGGCACCGACGACAGCACGCCCGGCCAAGTCTACTTCTACGTCGGTGATAAGCAGTCTTCAGGCAACACCATCGAGCGCGCCGGCCTTATGAACGGCACGACCTACGGTATGAGGATTCCCGGCGTCGCCTTCGAAGGCGCCGCTCCCATCAACAGCAGCTTCACCATGGTCGACAAGTCCGCCACGCAGCGCGGCACCGGCGCAGCCTTCCAACAAAGCAGCCGCGATCTGGGCGTCACCGAGTTCGCCCGCCCCGAAGACAGCGCGTGGAACCCCAGCAACCCCAACCAGCTCGTCTGGGTCAACACGGGCGGCACCGTGAACGGCGTCAGCGTCCCCACCCGCATCTACAGCGCCACCTTCAGCGATATCTCCAACCCCGCAGCTGGTGGGACCGTCAGCATGCTGGGCCAAGGCAACGACTTCAGCAGCTTCAGCGGCGGCGTCACCAGCTTCACCGCTGGCACCACCACTGCCAACAGCTTCGACAACATCGCCATGAGCCGCTTCAATCAGGTACTCATCCAGGAAGACGTTGGCAACAACGCTCGCCTCGGCCGTCTCTGGCTCTACGACATGGTGCAGGACAGCATGGTTGAAATCGGCATCTCCGACTCAACCCGCTTCGTCAACGGCGGCAGCCAGTACCTCGGCACGCAAGACGAAGAAACCAGCGGCATCGTCGACGCTTGGGACACCATCGGGCCGGGCTGGTGGCTGCTCAACATGCAAGCCCACTACGCCATCTCAGGCGAACTCGTCGAAGGCGGTCAGATGATGGCTGTCTACATCCCGCAGACGGTGCCGACCCCTGGCGCTCTCGCGCTCGCTGGTGCGGCTGGCATCCTTGCCGCTCGCCGCCGTCGCAAGTAAGTTCGCCATCGCACACAAGGCGTGCAACGAGCCGGCCGTCTCACCGACCACGTACACGCCTCGTGTTCAGAAGTTCACTCTCCACGCCGGCCCGCGCCAAAGCGCGGGCCGCGTTTTTCGGTTCTTCGCCGACTACTCTGGGCGTTCAACTCGCCGGCCCAATCCCGGCCCCTGTTTCTCGCGAGGAAGCCGCATGTCGACCACGATCGTCATCAAAGACCTGGTGAAGAGCTACCCCGCCATCGCGCCCGGTCCCGGCAGCCCCCCCACTACGACCGCCGTCGATCGCGTGTCACTGACCATCAACGCTGGCGAACTATTCTTCCTTTTGGGCCCCAGCGGCTGCGGCAAAACCACCCTGCTCCGCATGATCGCCGGCTTCATCGAACCCACCAGCGGCAACATCGTTTTCCAAACCGCCGATGGTTCGAGCACCGACGTGACCTTCATGCCCGCCGAGAAGCGCGACACCGGCATGGTTTTCCAAAGCTACGCCCTCTGGCCCCACATGACAGTTGCCCAGAACGTGGCATTCGGCCTCGAAGTCCGCAAAGTGCCCGCCCAAGAACGCGAGCAAAGAGTGCGCGAAGCCCTTGCGGCAGTCCGCATGGACCAATATGCCGCACGAAAGCCTAACCAGCTTTCGGGCGGCCAGCAGCAACGCATTGCCCTCGCGCGTGCAATAGTTGTCAAGCCCAGGGTCCTGCTACTGGACGAGCCCCTCAGCAATCTGGACGCAAAGCTCCGCATCGAACTCCGCAGCGAAATCCGCCGCGTCTGCAAAACCAGCGGCATCACGACCGTCTACGTCACCCACGACCAAAAAGAAGCCCTCAGCATGGCCGATCGCATTGCGATCATGAGGTCCGGTAACCTCGTACAACTAGGTTCGCCCAGTGATCTCTACCGGAAACCTGCCGATCGCTTTGTCGCCGAGTTTCTCGGCGAAACGAACATCTTCGAAGGCAAGGTGTGTTCCACGGGGAACGGAGTCGAAGTCGAAACCCCGCTCGGCAGACTTCAATCCGCCAACCCTAGCAACTGCCCCGTCACAGTCAACGACACCGTCCTCGTTTCGCTTCGTCACGAGTGCATTCGTCTCGGCACTGGCTCGAACACGATCAGCGGCACCGTCAAGGACACAATGTACCTGGGCGAGATCGCCCAACTTGAGCTCGCCTCGAACAGTCAACTTTTGGCGCTGTCAGTTCTCAATCCACGCGACACACTTCCTGTCGCCGGCGCGTCCGCGCAATGCACCGTCGACCCACACGACGTGGTTCTGCTCCCGTACAAGTAATGTTGCACGTGGAACTAGGCGGGCGTGACGCTTGACCACAGCAAGCTCTTCCCCGCCGCAGCATCGTCGATCAGTCGCTTGACATGAACTGGACGAACATCCGTCGTTGCCAGCTCGTCCAGCAACACCCACACAAACTCGATGTACGGCTCAACACTTCGGACGCGCTCCGGTGCATCACACTGCATCCGCATGTACACGTTGAACTCGTGTCGCGGTTTGCCCCCCTGCATGAACAAGTGCTCCTCAGTCACGACAACCTCTTGCACCACAACAGTCGTCGTCGCCTCCTCCATCATCTCTCGCGCAAGAGCCCGAGCAGCCGACTCGCCCGGCTCGACATGCCCACCCGGCAAGTAGCAATATCCATGCTTGCGATTGCGACAAAGCAGGATGTGTTTCTCGTGGAACATGATGCCACGGGCGATGACTTCAATCTTTGTCGGTTGATCCATGAATCCGTACTCCTCGCTTGCGAGCTCTATCGGCATCCGCTATGCTGTCGCCGAAAGGATTGAAGCATGGATGCGAACAAACGAGATTCAGCCGCGATGCCCCGTCGACTTGGCAAGGGCCTTTCAGGCCTGATGAACCTGCAAGCACCTGTCCAAGTCGCCCCACCGGCGGGCACCGAAGTCTCTTCGACACAACTAGCGACACCAACTCAAACCGAGAGATCGCAAGCACTTACATCGGCACCCCAACGTCCTGGCAATCACTTATCGGACGTTGTCAACGTGCCCATCCTTTCCATCCGCGTCTCTCCGTACCAACCTCGCCGCACCTTTGATGAGCATGCCCTTAACGAGCTCGCGCGCTCCATCAAAGCCTCCGGCGTCATGCAGCCCATCCTGGTCCGTCCCGTCACGCCGCCCGCTGGCGAGATCCAGTTCGAACTTATCGCTGGCGAACGCCGCTGGCGCGCGGCTCAGCGCGCTGGCCTCACTGCCCTGCCCGCCATCGTTCGCGAGCTCTCCAACAACACCGCCGCCGAATGGGCACTCGTCGAGAACGTTCAGCGCGAAGATCTCAATCCCATGGATCGCGCGTTTGCCCTCCGTTCACTCCTCA
The DNA here is from genome assembly GCA_035299305.1 of Phycisphaerales bacterium. GTDB lineage: Bacteria > Planctomycetota > Phycisphaerae > Phycisphaerales > UBA1924 > BJHL01. Next base: position 4,640 of record DATGWV010000393.1, read on the forward strand.
CCAACTTCGGTCTGACGCATGACGAACTCGCCGAGCGTCTCGGCCTTGATCGCTCGACCATCACGAATCTTCTCCGCCTCGCGGCGCTCGAAACTGAAATCGCCGACCTGATCGTCGCGGGCAAACTCTCTGGCGGACACGGTAAAGCTCTGCTCGGCATTCAAAACTCAGCGAAACGAATTGAAATCGCCCGCCTCGCCGCACAGTTTGGTTGGAGCGTGCGAAAGGTCGAGTCGATCGCGAGCGACATTGCCCAAGGTCGTCAAGTCACCGGCGGTGGGGGGGCTGCCGCCGCTCCCGAAACGAGCCCGCGTCACGCCGTGCTTCGTGATCTCGAGCGGCAAATCGGCGCACATCTCGGCACAAAGGTGCAAATTCAAACCGATCCTGCCGGGAAACGCGGCAGGTTGGTCATCGAGTTCTACGGGCTTGATCACTTCGATGGCGTCGTCACCAAGCTCGGCTTCTCCGCAATCGGATAACACCAATCTGCGTGAGCAACACGAACAGGTCAATAACATTATATTTCTCGCACAACCGTGAGTGAATCACGTGCTTATCGCATGGCTTTACTCACGCACTCCGCGTGCGAATAATGGGTTTGCCAAATCCTTACGTGCGTATGCATATCACGTGAAGTGATGGGGAAGCATGACGCGGTGTTTGTTGTATCGCGAGTCATTGAAAGGAAACATGACATGGGCCGTCGTCCGAGTTCTTCGTCGCTGAGCGCTATCCCCGTTTCCACGCTTCAGGCTGAAATCCGCCGTCGCCAACGCTCCGTCACGCCGCTGCAGCGTCGTCGCGAAAAGCTCCTCGCCAAGCTCGCCGCCGTCGATGCGCAGATTCGCGAGCTCGGTGGCAACGTCCCCGGCGGTCGTGTGCGTCCGCAGAATAGCGTGAATCTCGCCGACGCTCTCGCCGGCGTGCTCAAAGGCAAGACCCTCGGCGTGAGCGAAGCCGCCGACGCGGTGCTGAAGTCGGGCTATCAAACCAACGCCGCGAACTTCCGCACCATCGTCAACCAGACGCTCATCAAGAACCGCTCGATGTTCAAGAAGGTCGGTCGCGGGCAGTACACGGCCTCGTAAGTCGCGATACTCCGCAACTTCATGCAACAAAGAAAACGGCGACCAGAGGTCGCCGTTTTTCAGTTACATCTCAGATGTTCTCGCGTCGCCGAACAGATTACCACGGCGTCGGGCCGTTGCTCAAACGGCTGGGGCGGTCCAGCAGCAGGCCGCTGTACACGTCGTCCCACATCATGCGACCGTTCGTGTCGATCGTGTAGTACATGCGGTTGTCAATGTCGATCGGACGCAGCGACAGCGTGTCGAGCTCGGGCGAAATGTTGCCCTGAATCTTGCTCAATCGGCCGCCGTCCGCACGATCGGTCTGCGCACAGCCGGTCATGCCGATGGTCAACGCAGTGACGCCAACCAGGCCGGCGGCGCGGAGGATCGAAGCAGTGGAAAGGTTCGAACGCATGGGCTACTCCAATCTCAAGGACAGGTGACAGGCTGGCGTGACTGACGAACCGAGTGGCGGGGCCACAGGCGGGACGAGAGTTGTACCAGTTACGGGCGGCGGCGTCAAGCCGCGGCTCCCGGAGGATATCCGGGTCAACTGCATCGGAGGTTCGAGCCTCGTAGGTAGAAATATGGCACCCCTGTCAACGGCAGTGGGGGGTCCAAATGGCAGCGGCTGCCGGGATGGCAGTTTGCAACCCGCTGCTAAGTCTCTCGCCCCCATGAATTTGTGCCAGTTTGGTTCGGCACGGAGGTTGCATACTCACCCCTACCGGCCTCGGTGCATCGCTCCGCGGCCTTTTCGTAAGGAGTAGTTATGCGCCAGGATCAATTCACGTCCGCCGCCCAGCAGGTGCTCGCCGATGCCCAGTCCGCCGCCGCGCGATCGGGCCACCCCGAAGTCACCGGCCTGCACGTGCTCAACGCGCTCCTTGATGATCGTTCCGGCCCGGCTGCGTCCATTCTGACCAAAGCCGGCGGCGAACTCACGCGCGTGCAGGTCCCCGTCGTGAGCGAACTGACGCGCCTTCCGAAAGTCAGCGGCAACGCGGGCAACGCCGGCCGCGCCTTGATGGACATCCTCGTCAAGGCCGACGAACTCAGCAAGCGGATGGGCGACAGCTATGTGAGCAGCGAACACTTGCTCCTCGCCGTCGCCACTGTCGCTGGCCCTGCTCGCGACGCGCTGAGCAACGCGGGCGTCAAAGTCGGCGCACTCGAACAAGCCGTGAAGCAAATCCGCGCCAGCAGCGGCGTGAGCAACGTGACCGACCAAAACGCCGAGAGCAACTTCGAAGCTCTCAAGAAGTACGCGATCGATCTCACGCAGAAGGCCCAGCAAGGCAAGCTCGACCCCGTCATCGGTCGCGATGAAGAAATTCGTCGCACCATGCAGGTGCTCAGTCGTCGCACCAAGAACAATCCCGTTCTCATCGGCGAGCCTGGCGTCGGCAAAACCGCCATAGCCGAGGGCCTCGCCCTGCGCATCGTGAATGGCGACTGCCCCGAAGGCATGCGCGACAAGAAGATCATGGCGCTCGATGTCGGACAGTTGCTCGCAGGCGCCAAGTTCCGCGGTGAGTTTGAAGAACGCCTCAAGAGCGTGCTGCGCGAAGTGCAGGCCAGCAACGGTCAGATCATTCTGTTCATCGACGAACTCCACACCATCATCGGCGCAGGCGCTGCCGACGGCGCAGTGAGCGCAGGCAACCTGCTCAAACCCGCGCTCGCACGCGGTGAGCTCCGCTGCATCGGCGCGACCACGCTCGATGAGTATCGCAAGCACGTTGAGAAGGATGCCGCGTTTGAACGCCGCTTCCAGCCCATTCTCGTCGATCAGCCCAACGTCGAAGAAACCGTCGCGATTCTGCGCGGCCTCAAGCCTCGCTACGAAGCCCACCACGGCGTGCGCATCCTCGACAGTGCGATCCTCGCTGCGGCACAACTCAGCCACCGCTACATCGCCGATCGCTTCTTGCCCGACAAAGCCATCGACCTCGTGGACGAAGCCGCGAGCCGCCTGCGCATCGAGAACGACAGCATGCCCAGCGAGCTCGACGAACTGCGCCGCAAGATCATGCAGCTTGAGATCGAGCGCGAAGCGCTGAAGATCGAGACGCAGGAAGCGAGCAAGCGAGGCAGTGAACAAGCCAGCGAGGGCAAGGGCACCGCGCGCGAGCTTGAGCGCGTCGAACGCGAACTCGCCGAACTGCAAGAACAAAACCGCGCCCTCACCGCGCGCTGGGACGAAGAAAAGAAAGAGCTCGACGCCGTCAAAGCCATCAAGGAACAGATGGGCAGCAAGCAGGTTGCTCTCGAGCAAGCCCAGCGCCGCGGCGATCTCGAGGCCGCTGCCCGCATCCGCTACGGCGAAATGCGCGAGCTTGAATCCAACCTCAAGCTCGCCGAAGAAGCCCTTGCCAAACGCAAGTCGCGTGGTGACGCGCTCGTGAAGGAAGAAGTCGACGCCGAAGCCATCGCGGAAGTGGTGGGGCGGTGGACAGGCATTCCCGTTTCGCGCCTCGTCGAAAGCGAACGCGAGAAACTCACCCGCATGGAAGACGGCCTGCGCAAGCGCGTCATCGGTCAGGATCACGCCCTCCGCGCTGTGAGCGACGCCGTGCGCCGCAGCCGCGCAGGTCTCAGCGATCCCAATCGCCCAGTCGGCTCATTCCTCTTCCTGGGTCCTACCGGCGTCGGCAAGACCGAAACGTGCAAAGCACTCGCCGAGTTCCTCTTCGACACCGATGAAGCCATGGTCCGCATCGACATGAGCGAATACGGCGAGAAGCACGCCGTCGCGCGCCTCGTCGGCGCGCCTCCGGGTTACGTGGGTTACGACGAAGGCGGCCAACTCACCGAAGCCGTCCGTCGTCGCCCCTACAGCGTCGTACTGCTCGACGAAATCGAAAAGGCACACCCCGACGTCTTCAACATCCTGCTGCAGGTGCTCGACGATGGTCGCCTGACCGATGGTCAAGGCCGCACCGTCGACTTCCGCAACACCATCGTTGTTATGACGAGCAACTACGGCAGCGCACAGATTCAAGAGCTCACCGCAGGCGGCGCAGAAGATTGGGAAATCGAAGCCGCCATCCGTGAGATGCTCAAACGCGGCCCTGCGGGCATGATGGCCGAAGACTTGGGCAAGGCTGCTGGCCTGCCGCCCAAGGTGACGGAAGTCATGAGCCGCGCGGCGATGCAGATGCAAGGCGGCCTGATGCGCCCCGAGCTGCTCAACCGCATCGATGAAGTCGTCGTCTTCCACCAGTTGCAGAAAGCCGCGCTGGGCCAGATCGTCGAGATTCAACTCTCGCGCCTCCGCAAACGCCTCGCCGAACGCGGCATGACCCTCGACGTGACCGATGCCGCCAAGCAACTGCTCGCGAGCGAAGGCTGGGACCCGCAGTTCGGTGCTCGCCCGCTCAAGAGAACCATTCAGCAACGGGTCGAGAACGCCTTGGCGACAAAAATCCTCAACGGCGAGTTGGGCGATGGCGACAACGTGAAGGTGGATGCCGATCGCGGCGGCTTCGTCTTCAGCAAGTAATCAGTAAACATCACGCACAACACGGCGACACACGTCGCCGTGTTTTTTCGTGCACTATTCGGGTTGTGTTCACGCTCCCGCCGATGTACGACCACGAATGCTCGGCACAACAAATTCAGCACCGCACGCGCCTGATTCTGATAACATGCAACGTCAGGGAGAAGTCAGCATGAAGGCCAGTCGTCTCACAACTCACGTTGGTGGTTTGCTTGCGCTCGCGATGTGCAGCGCTTCAGCTCTCGCACAATCCAACCCCTACATCGCCGCGAATCTGGGCGGCGTCGCTGACTGGATGCGCTCTCACGAGTTCGCCGATATCACCAAGCAATCGCGCGGTTTCGCGCCCGTCAACACGCCTTGGGACGGCGTTATCCC
>DATGWV010000394.1:0-2126 GCA_035299305.1 Phycisphaerales bacterium
GACGGTAGAGGTAGGCCTTACGGTGTCCGCAGACGCTCTCGTACGAACGCGTTGTACTCGTCGCGAATCGGGAGATCGAAGTCGACGCGCAAGCGTTGTCTTGTTGCGGTGACTTCGGCGCCGGTAAGTGGATTGGTTGCCCGCTTCTCGTATGTCTCCCGGTAGATACCGATGCCACGCTTTTGCCACGCAGGGAGATCATTGAAGTTGATGCCCATGCCAAAGAGCAGCTCGTTCTTGGCGGCGATGGACATGCCCTCGATTCGGGAGGTTGCGTCGGCTGCACTAACTCCGTTATCACGAAGCTGCCAGTAACACCAGGCGTTCAGGGCGTTGCGGTGAGCGTCTTCGCTGCGCCAGCGAAAGTAGTCAACCACGAGCTCAGGTGTTGGAAGTTCGATGACTCGGCAGTCAAACGCGGCCGGTTTGCCAAGTCGAGCCGAGAACGCCGCGCTCGCCTCGCCTGCGAGCACGGACGTCCACTTGCGAATATTGCGACCAAAGGCGTCGGCATCGCGAGCAAACAAAAGCGATATCTCATCACTTTCTGTGAAGCCGTACAGGGGGCGGAAGCCGGATTCCATAAGATGCTCGACAGTGGCGATCATGTGATCGCGAAATGTGATGTCAAAGGGCCGCTCGAACTGCATGACTTCTTTGGTCAAACGCGTGAAGCTGCGTCCGTCGATACGAGCAACTAGATAAACCTCGGGCAGAGCGGCGGGGTCTCTCGCGGATTCGAAGGCGCGCATCTTGCTGTCAAGATCATCAAATCTCATCGTTCCATGCCTCCACTTCAAATTCGCCATCGCGGACCTGCACAAAGTACAACTCGTCGAAGCCTTCACTTTTTGATGGTCGCTCCAGTCGCTTGGCCGTTGCGATGAGGCCGACATCGGGCACGCGTGCGTCGCCGACCCGTGTCGCGTTGCGAGTGAGAGAATCCGCAAGGCGCGATGAGAAGTAGTATCCAATGACGCGGAAGCCCGCTTGCGTCGACTGGCGGATGTATCGGGCCCGTTCTTCGCGCGAGACGTTTGTGTTATCGACAACAAACGGCTGCTTTGCACGTAAACAAGCCTCCAGCAAGATCGCTTCGCGGGTGCGGGTGCGAAGCATGTCAAGATTCAGGCGAATGTGCGTGGAGGCGAACCTTTGCTGTGCAAAAGTGCTCTTGCCACTCGCTTGAATGCCCAGCAGAATGACCGCTTCCATAGGCTGACTATACAGCCGATACATGCTCGAACCGTCGTGTGCATCCGTCGCAGGTGCATGTCGAATCCCTTCACATGCCTGTCACTTTCATCACCGGCTGTTCCTCCGGCTTCGGCAAGTCTCTCGCACTCGAAGCCCTCACACGCGGCTATCACGTCATCGCCACCGCGCGTGACGTCACGTCCCTCGCCTCACTGCAAGCCGCTCACCCCGGGCAATGCACAGTCGAGCAACTTGACGTGACCGACGCACGCCAGTGCGAAGACGTCATCGCTCGCACCATCGCGACGCGCGGCATCGACGTGCTCATCAACAACGCAGGACGCGGCATGCTCGCGAGTGTGGAAGACAGCGCCGAAGCAGCCGCTCGCGCGAACTTTGAAGTGAACTTCTTCGCGCCAATGCGACTCTCGCAACTCGTGACGCCGCACATGCGCCAACGCGGAAGCGGCAGCATCGTCATGATGTCCGCCGCCGCCGCGATCAATAACTATCCCGGCTTCGGCGTGTACGGCGCAAGCAAGTGCGCGCTTGAGGGACTCGCGGAGAGCCTCAAGGCCGAGCTCGCGCCGTTTGGCATCAAAGTCATGATCGTGCAACCCGGCCCTTTCCGCACCGAGTTCATCGCCAAGGGCGACATGGCCCGCGGACGCGAAGCCGTCTATGCCCAGACCGTCGGTCGCTTCGCCGCGTTGCTCGCTGGCATGCCGGGCAAACAACCCGGCGATCCGGCCCGCGCCGCTTCAGCCATTCTGGATGCCATCGCCGCTGACAACACGCCCACGCGCTTGGTGCTGGGCAAGTACACCGTGAACAAGCAGAAGACCAAGCTCGCCGCAACCGGCACCGAGTTGGCGGCGTGGGAAAGCGTGGCAGTCGCGACTGACGGTCGCTGAACCCGTGATCTGCAG
>DATGWV010000395.1:0-6236 GCA_035299305.1 Phycisphaerales bacterium
GAGTATGCGGAGGGTGAGCGTTTGGCATTGGAGTCGCTTGAGATGCGCGGGCGGTTCATCAAGCAGCAGACGCTGGACGGGGCGGGAAAGCTGAAAGAGCTGGCGGAAGTGCGGCTGGCGATGGGCAAGTTGGTGGAGGCGGAAGCGGACGTGACGCAGGCTCTGGAGTATCTTGCGAATCGCACGCATCGCAACACGGCTTATGCATTCAGCGTGCGAGCGCGATGTCGGCAGAAGCTGGGACGCACTGCCGAAGCGAGGGCGGACTTTGACGCGGCGATTGTTGTGGCGAGGGCCCTGGCCGAGCGTGATGGTGGCAATTTGCTGGCGGAGGTGCTTGGGGCATCGGGGAAGGCGCGGCTGGAGACGGGCGATGTGGCGGGCGCTCTGGTGGAACTGCGAGAGGCTGAGGTGCTTGCGCGGAGGTCGATGTCGCCGCGGCGGAAGGTACGATTGGAGATCGAAGCGGCGTTGCGACGATGTGAGGGTGAGGCGGGGGCGACGGGCAAGTGAGTTCGGTGTCACGCAGGCGGGTTTGATCGGGAAGCGTGTGTATCGATGGCCACCCGGTTGTTGGGGGTTATAGGGTGTCAAAAACCTGACGAGTCGGCAAAAATTGCCGAATTTAGGGGTCTCGGCAGGTTATATCTCCCACTTTGTGGGCTGTGGTCGATAAGTTTCCTCCCGGGCGTTATGGACATGAGGCGAAAGTCGCATCCTCGATGCGTCGATGAGTCCTCCTGCAAGCCCCATATTCGCCGGACACGGATGTACGGCGGATAAGGCCTCGCAAGGAGCCGAGCAAATGGCACTTCCGCAGACGCAGAATCTGGTTCGCATCGCGTTGTTGGATGCGTTCACGAGCTACTTGGCCGATGAGCGCCACTTCAGCCCCTATACGGCCCGTTGCTATGGCGCGGACCTTCGGCAGTATGTTGATTTCCTGTGCGCCGAGCACAAGATCACGCTGAACGAACAGCGTGAAGAGAAGGCGTTTGAGAAGTACGCCGCGACGCGTCAGGCGGGCGCGAGCTTCCCGAGCCCTGCGAAGGAAACGGTGACGGATCACATTTGCCAGGGGACGACGGAGACGATTCGCGTTTTCCTGTCGCACCTGGGCGATCAGCAATATTCAGCGGCGACGATGGCGCGCAAGATCGCGACGCTTCGCAGCTTCTACAAGTGGGCGGACCGGCGCGGCGTTGCGCAGAGCAACCCGATGACGGCGATTCGCACGCCTCGTCAACCCAAGCGCCTGCCCAAGGCGATTCCGATGGATCAGGTCGAGAAGCTGCTGGCTGCGCCAGGTGACGGCGATGTGCTGAGCCGGCGCGACCGAGCGATGCTCGAGACGCTGTACAGCACGGGCATTCGCGTCAGCGAGCTTGTCGGCATCGCGCATGACGACGTGGACTTCGCGGGCGAAGCGCTGCGCATCCGCGGCAAGGGCAAGAAGGAACGCATCGTGCCGCTGGGCACGCACGCGATCGCGTCGATTCAGCGGTATCTGGACATGCTGCGGACTGATCCGCGCTTCTCGGATGCGCACAACGAACCTCGCGCACCGCTGTTTGTGAACAAGCATGGCGGGCGACTGAGCAGCCGAAGCGTTCGCCGCAAGCTGGACAAGTATCTGAAGATGGCGGGTCTTGATCCGTCGATCAGTCCGCACACGCTGCGGCACAGCTTCGCGACGCATCTGCTTGACAATGGCGCCGATCTGCGCAGCGTGCAGGAGCTGCTGGGTCACCAGAGCCTGAGCACGACGCAGGTGTACACGCACCTTTCGACGCAGCGCATGCAGGACGCTTATAAATCCGCCCACCCTCGGGCGCAGGCCAGCTGAGGCCCGGCTCATCGGGATCGTGAGCCATCGGCTTCGCTGTCACCTGACCCTGCATTATCAGTCGGCATCCCAGGAACGAATTTTTCGGAGACAATCGCCCGCACTTCGCGGGCGATTGTTTCTTCATCGGCGAGCGTGTTGTCGAGGGGAATAGTGCCCAGCAGGCGCTGCTGGCTGTCGATGAGCAGGATCACTGCGCCGGTCGTGCCTGGTGCGATGCGGCGCAGCGTGGCGGGGCCGGCACTTGTCCAATAGAAAAGAGTCGCGCCGTCGGCGACGGGGCCGAGCTGTTCGCGCGTTTGCTTGACGTAGTTGGGCGTGATTTGGTCGAGCTCGAGCACGCCCACGGAGATCGCGAGCAGGCGCGGGCAGGTGGTGATGCCGGCGAGCCGCTGGTTGTCGAATTCGCGCGCGAGCCATGTGAGTGATCGCTGGGCGGCGAGGATGTTCTTGGTGGGAATGGGGCCGCTTGGCAGAATGCAGATGACGGCGGCGGCGGTGGTGGCGTTGGCTTGCGGGGGTTGTTCCTGCAGTGAGCGGAGAGCGTCGGTGAGGGACCAGCCGCTGAGGTCGTGGCGATGGAGGCCCAGCGTGGGGACGCGGTCGCCCGTGTTGACATCACCGGGAAGCGCGCGGAGGTCGGTGAGTTTGCTGACGCGCGTGCGATTTTGTGTGTTGATGGCCCACAGGTCGGGACGTTTGGCGTCATCGGTGTTGATGAGCTCGATGGTGGCGCGCAGGGTGAGCGTGGGGGAGATGATCGAGTAGTTTTTCAGGCGCGAGGTTTCGGTGGTGATGAGTTCGACGCGGGTTTCGTTGGCGGTGCCCGCGAGAGGCTGAGCCGAAGACCATGTAGTGAGGCCCGCGCCGATGATGGGCATGGCGCGTTCGATGGCGAGCTCTTCGGTGGGTTTGGGGTCCAGCGCGAAGCCGATTTGCGGCAGGGGCAGGGCGGGGAGCACCGCGGCGAGTGACTGCGGGGACAGGCCGCCTTCGAGCGTGGTTTCGAAGTACTGCTCGTTGTTCTGGGTGTGGACCGCGATGAGGCGATCACCTTCGGCGTAGATGGCGAGGCGGCCCATGTCGAGGCGCAGGCGCGCGGGGCGCTCGGTGTGGGCGTTGCCGGCGTCGATGCGGAGGCTCACGTCGCTGGTGACTTCGCGCTTGGCGTCGGTGGCGACGAGCGTGATGCGTTCGGCGATTGCGCCGAAGCGATATGCACCGAGCAGGCGGGCGACGGCAGTGGGGACGTCTTGGGCAGGGGCGATGAGCGGGGCGGGCTCGGCGGCAGTGGTTTGCGCGAGTGCGAAGGGGGTGGAGGCGACGAAAAAGAGCGGCGTGAGAGCGAGCGAAGCGATGGGCCGGATCATGGATGATTCTTCGCACGCCGCTGGAGGGTGAGGGGCTGCGGCGAAGTCAGGCTCGCTTCTTGTTTTTCGCGGGCTTGCGCGCAGGTTTGGTGGAGGCTGCGGGCTGTACAGAGGCGTGGTCGGCGGGCGACTCGTTGGCGTCTTCGTAGGTGGTTACGACCTGCTCGATGTATCCATCGCGTTGCTGAGGCGGGTGGACGATCTCGATCTCGCGCGGGGCGAGAGCGGAGTTGGCGGCGGCTTCGCCTGACTTCCAGCTTTGCTCGTAGAGCTCGGCAATGCGGGCTTCGACGGAGGCGACGACGGCTTCGCGCTGGTCGCGCGGGACCATGAGCAGTGTGGCGACCCAGCGGCGCACGAGTTCAGGGCCGAGGGGCTGGAGGAGTTCCACCAGCATCCGGGCCTGGTCGCTTGGTGACAACTTCGGCGATGGCTGCGGACCAGTTGGGGGATGTTGGAACAGCGGTTGAGTTGCCATGCACAGGTCCCGAAGGGGGACGAGATTCTATCGTGGGAGCGGCGACGGCTTGCGAGCGCACGCGAGCTTCAAGCGTCTGCACGAATGTCTCAAGGCGGATGACGCGCTCGGTAAGCAGTTCAAGCGAGTGAGCGACGGCGGCGAGCAGCTCGCTGGGATTGGCTTCGCGCAGGGCGAAGTTGCGCACGTCGACTTCGTGCATGGGGCCGTAGCCGGTGAGCAGCCAGGTGGAGTTGATTTTCATGCGCTGGCAGAGCGCGGTGAGGAACTCGACACTGGGCGACTGGCCTTGCACGTAGCGGCGCACGGTTTCGGGGTGCGTCTGCGTCAGTTCGGCGACTTCGCGAAAGCTGCGTTGCCCGACGACGGCCTTGATGCGTTGATGCAGTGACTGACCTTCCATGGCGACATGCTATCACAAAATCGCGTATTTGTGCGGAAATTGTACGAACGATGTTGGTGAATTGTCGGGTCCACGAGAATGGTGTGATGCGCGCGGCAATGCCACAGCGTTGTGGTGATTCTCGTGTTACTCACGGGCGTTCGACACGCGCGTCCCAGGTGGTCGTGTCGAGCACGGCCCGGCTGGGTTCGTCTTGCCACGGGGTGAGGGCGCGGGGCCATGCGCTGCGAACGCCGCGTGCGTCCATGCGGACCAGACCGATGCGGATGAGGCCATCATCTTCGATCGCGCCGGGTGGGAGCGGGATGTGGAGGGCGATGCGGTCGGCGAGTGTGACGACCTCGGCTTTGCGGTCGGGCGCGCCGAGGTCGGCGAGTTCGCGGTCTTGGGCGCGCATGCCGGTGATGGTGCCGGTGAGATCGATGCGCCACACGGCGGCGGCTTCGCCCGGTGTGCCGACGTAGAGCCAGAGAGACTCGCGCGAGCGGTCGGCGGCGGCGGGCAGCGCGCATTCGATGTAGATGCGCCAGAGGCGGCGCGGGTTGGTGGTGCCGGGGTCGTCGGCGCGGGGCGCGGCGCGGTAGATGTGCGCGGCGGTGGCCCAGGCGGGATCGTCGGTGGGGGTGGTTGCGCTGAGCCACTCGGCGAGCTGCATGTCGCGGGCGAAGACGCCGGTTGCGAGGCCAGGCGGGGTGATGGCGATGGGGCCGTCGATGACGGCGAGGCGGAGCGAGTCGTTGCCCAGCGTGGCGATGATGTCGCGGCGCGAGTCGGGCGCGAGCATGGCGGTGACGCCGCGTTGGGCGAGTTGTTGGCCTGCGGCGTCGAGGGGCATGACGGGCGTGGCGACGGCGAGGGTGCGGCGTGGTTCGAGCGGGCGCGGGTCGGGCGCGGCTGCGGCGTCGCGCGGGGTGATCCATGCGAGCTCTTCGCGTGCGGTGAGATTTGTGAGGGCGATGGTGGCCCAGGGAGCGCGCGTCGTGTCGAGTTCGTCGGGGGAATTGGCGACGAGCACGCCGCCATCGTCGCGCACCCAGGCGACGAACGGAGGTTGTTCGCGGAGCCACTGCTCGGCGAGGTCGGCCCGGCGCTGGGGCGAGATGCGGGCGTCGAGGAGGTCGGCGAGGAGGCGATCAGTTGAGCGCGAGAGCGGGTTCCACGCGGGGACGATCATGCGTGGTTCGACTTCGGCGAGCTGGCCCAGAGCGGCGCGAACGCGTGATGCGAGTGCGGCGTTGTGCTGGTGCAGGTTGGCGAGCGCGAGCTGCCAGCGCTGGATGATCTGGTCGCCCAGTGCGGCGAGGAGAGGATCGTTAATGGGGGCGAAGCGCGAGTCGTTGATAGGTGAGAGGCCGTCTTCGACGAGTCGAGCGCGCCAGCGGGTGAGTGGGTCGGCGGCGAGGTTGGTGAGCAGGTCGTTGATGGCGACGGTGTTCATGGGGCCGCGCGTGGGGAGCCAGGCGCGCGAGCCAGTTTGCGGGTTGAGCGTGGGATCGAGATCGATGGTGGTGGCGATGTTGGTGAGCCACTGGATGGGAACGCGCTGGCCGCCGATCCAGATGGTGGGGCTGGCGGGGCGAGCGGGGGGATCGATGGCGATGAAGAGGGTGTCTTGTGAGGTGAGGGCGAGGGCTTCTTCGCGGGTGATTTCGCGCGAGGTGAGGCGCGGGGCGGGGCCTAGCCACTGCGCGAGGCGAGCGGCTGCGGTGGAGGGTTCGAAATAGTCGGCATCGCGCGACTCGAAACGTAAGGCGTAGAGGGTGTGCGTGAGGCGTGTGCCATCTTCGAGGAGGACTGAGAAATCGGTGAGGGGCTGGCTGCGCGCGTCGAAGAAGACGCTGCTATCGATGGGGAGGATGATGCGCGAGTTGGTGATGGCGTCGATGCGGGCGAAGATTGGGCGCGTGTCGTCGGTGTCGGTGGCGCTGTCGGGTTTGATTTCGACGTTGCGGCGGATGGGCTGGGCGAGGACGGGAGAACAGAGAGCAGAGAGCAGAGAACAGAGAAGCAGTGTGCGCACGACAACGCTCATAACGCCTCCGTGGGGAGGGTTTGGACCATGTTGGTGATGACGGCGTCGGCAGTCACGCCTTCGGCGTGGCTTTCGAAGTTCATGATGAGGCGGTGACGCAACGCGGG
>DATGWV010000396.1:0-8096 GCA_035299305.1 Phycisphaerales bacterium
CACCGCGATTCATGTTCGTGCGCTTCGTCAGGTCGCCGTCGCCGCTCGCAAGGTCATTGATCAGACTGATGAGCTTCGCCAAAGGCTGGCCCAGCAACTTACGCAGCATGAAGATGAACCCGCCGATCGCGACCACCACCATCGGCACCGTCCACATCAGACCACCGGTGATGAAGCCCGCGACCTGATCATCCATCTTGTTCAGCGGCATCACGATTTCATACGCGCCGTGCATGTCGCCTTCCTTCCAGCCTTCCATCTGGAAGCCGAGCATGTCCTTGCCGTCGTACTTGCCGTCCTCATCTTTCTGGTCATACTTGGCCGGGTCGCCGTGACAACCCATGCAGCTCGCGTCCAGCCGAATCGCACGCATGTAGTGCAGCGTGTTTGTCTTGGGATCAATCTCGCCGATCGATTCCTTACCACCTGACTTCACCTGCTCCGTCAGCTTGCGCAGCAGATCCTCGCGGAAGCTACCCTTAGGCGGTGCATTGTCCTTGTTGCGCGCGTCAAACGCGGGCACCTTGAACTCCAGATTCTCGCGCTCCGCGGCCTTCTGTGCCGCCGTCCATCCAGCCACGACCGGAATCGTGTTGTAGAACTCCGTCTGCGAGTAGTGCTTGCCCTTGCTCACTTCCGCCAGCGCTTCAGTCACCAGCTTCTCGCGATCAAACGCGCCCGTCGCGTGCAGCTTGCTCACGTGGTTCTTCGTCTCATCCGCCAACGCGGTGAACGAAGACGCCTTTTCCATCAAGTCCGCTTTGACATCGTGCGTGTACCCCTTGATGAACACGAAGTAGTTCACCGCGACCACGGCCACCACAACCCCCACGACCACCGCGACGATCTTGGGCGTCAGTCCGAGCCCGCTGCGCGCGGACTCATTCGTTTGCTGCTTCTGCGACATGTTTCGCTCCCGTTTCAGTTGTTGTTGACGTTCCCCGGAAAACCCCCGGGCGTAATCCCGGATTCATCAATCGGGAAGAACTTTTCCCCTCCTTAGCAGTCTTCCGGATTTCGTACTCCTCAACACACAACAGGTCTGGCAAGTCACCAACATGCGGGACATCACCCCCATTTTCCCCGCCAAAAATCGCTATCCCCGCCCTCCGCCCGTACCCTCTCTTCGTGGCCGACGACAACATCCGCGATCGCGACCATCTCCTGTCCGACCCCGCCCCGCCCTGGGGCTCCGAGTCCTTCGACGAGCGCATGGCACGTCTCAATAAACGCGCCCGCGCCCTCCCCGACGTGCCCGGCGTCTATCTCATGAAGGACTCCGCCGGCGTCGTCATATATATAGGTAAAGCCCTCCGCCTCCCCGATCGCGTGAGCAGCTACTTCGTCTCCAGCACCGACCTGGGCTTCCACAAACAGCCCATGCTCGATGTCGTCCACGACTTCGACTTCCTCGTGTGCGAAAGCGAATGGGAAGCGCTGCTCACCGAGAACCGTCTCATCAAAGACACCAAGCCGCGCTTCAACGTGCGCTTGCTCGACGACAAGACCTTTCCCTATCTCGTCGTCACTCAGCGAGAAGACTTCGCACGCGTCTTCGTCACCCGCAACCCCACCGGCGCAGGCGACGACGAAACTCGCGAACTGCTCAAAGGCGCCAAAGTCTTCGGCCCCTTCGCCAACGCCGGCGCACTGCGCGAAGCTGTGCAAGTTCTCCAACGCGTCTTCAAGTTCCGCACCTGCAAGATCGACATCATCGATGGCGACGAGAAGAACAAGTTCTTTCGCCCTTGCCTGCTCTACAACATCAACCAGTGCACCGCCC
Source organism: Phycisphaerales bacterium (assembly GCA_035299305.1). Taxonomy (GTDB): domain Bacteria; phylum Planctomycetota; class Phycisphaerae; order Phycisphaerales; family UBA1924; genus BJHL01. The sequence goes on from DATGWV010000396.1 coordinate 1,784, forward strand.
CCTGCGCCGCCAAGATCGGCAAAGACGAATACGCCGCCGATGTCGATCGCTTCGTGAAATTCCTGGGCACCAAGCAAAGCGTCATGCTGCGCGAACTCCGCGACGAAATGGAGAAGGCCAGCAAAGAGCTCCGCTTCGAGAAAGCCGCGAGCCTGCGCGACCAGATTCGCGCCATCGAACGCCTCGCCGAACGCGGCACCACCGCCCAAGGCTGGCAGCCCGAAACCGAAGCGTTGATCTTTGAACCTGAAAAGGCTCTCAAAAGCTTGCAGAAAACCCTCGAACTCGACGAGGAAATCCGCTGCATCGAAGGCATCGACATCGCGCACTTGCAAGGCAACGAAACCGTCGGCAGCAAAGTCTGCTTCATCGACGGCCGTCCCTTCAAGAACGAATACCGCCGCTACAAGATTCAGACCGTCGACAACGACGACTACAGCAGCATCCGCGAAGTCGTCAGCCGCCGCTACCGCGAAGCAGGCGAAGGCAACGAGCTCTTCCCCGACGTCATCCTCATCGACGGCGGGCTGGGCCAGCTCCACGCCGCGCTCGAAGCCTTCGCCTCGCTGCAACGCAAGCCGCCGATGGTCATCTCGCTCGCGAAAAAGGAAGAACTCGTCTACGTCCAGCAACGCAGCGAACCCATCCGCCTCGGCCGCGAAAATCTCGGCCTCAAACTCCTCCAATCCATCCGCGACGAAGCCCACCGCTTCGCCCAGCACTATCACCACGTTCTCCGCCGCAAGAAAACGCTGGAGGAAGATTGAGTCGCTGGCACGACGTCCGAACATGGCCATGGCGCGGCGTGATGCTCATCGGCATGACGATCACTGTCACCTGCGCGTTGCTCTTCCTTCGCCATCCGCCCGATCCATGGCCGCTCGTACTCGTCATCGGTATGCTCGCCGGTGCTCCTCTTTGTATCGCTTCGGCAATTGCCTTCATGTTCCGCGTGCCCGAAGACCTGCGCACCGCTCGCCGCCGTCGCGGCGAATGCGAATCCTGCGGCTACACCCTCACCACCGGCATGCACACCTGCCCCGAATGCGGCCAGCAACACCGCGTGTGACGGTGATGACGAGCTTCATGCTCGTGAGGTTCGCGTCGCAGCTTGCTCCATCGCACCGCGAAGATGCTGCAAGCTCATACCGCGCACGATGTGCACATTCTCCGCCTGCAGTGCTGAAAGTGTCACTTCGAGCTCAGCAACGGTGGGCTTCAGTGCCAACAAGGATGACGCGATATGCGGCAACTCATGCCGCACCGACCGTCTGCGATGATTCGTCAGTACGAACCACGCCGTCGTTAGCAGCAGCATCAACAACGCCGTGCTGCAGCCAATCACCCACGGCATTATCGAGGCTCGTTCCCGTGGCGTCGCGCCCGCGAGCATGAACCACTGCGACGCACACACGATGCCAAGTACGCTCGTCACAACGATCAATACTGATGCGATGCTCGTTTGTGTACCTGTCTGCAGACGTCGCCGATGTGAGTAGTCCATCGTGAGAAAGGGCTCTTGCAGCAGGAATTTGCGTTCTTCAGCCGTCAGCATACCCGTGCGAGCTTTTGACTCGAGCGCCTGACGCTCGAAGATCGCGGTGACGAGATTTTCGTCATACGTCTCAAATCGCCCAGCACGTTGCGGAAATTCACAGCCGCAAGTGTCGCAGATCGCCGTGTCTGAAACGGGCGTTCCCGTTCCATAGGTCAGGAGGTAAAGGTGTCGGTGCTCAAACGCTCGTGACACACGAAACGCTTTGACCTCGCGGCAGATCGGGCAAAACAGCTTTGCTGAACCGGAGTCTCGGTGCCGCAGCTTCGTACCGCACACAATCAACATCGCGTTGGCACTCCGTCAAGTAGTCGTGCACGATCCAAGCCGTAGGTGTCTGACGCACGACCGGACTCGCAAGTTGTAGGCGATGCTCATTACGCGCTCACGGGGTACCGCCTCAACCTGTTCGCCGCTTCCCGCACCACCCACGTCGGCCCCACCAGCGTCACATCGTCAAACACGATCTCCGCGTACGACATGTCCGACTGCTTCGCGCTCACCACATCCACCGGCACACTGCTCCCCTTCGCGCCCGCCCATCGCAGCACCGCCGCCGGCATCACGTGAACGAACTGATCATCCACCGCAAAGTGCACGCAGAACCCAAGATTGACAATGTCCTTCTTCGCCGACTGAAAGTTGCGACGAATCGCCCCGTCCCCGATCTGCTGCGGCGGATACTTCGCGTGCAGCCGATTGAACACATCCTGCACCGGCCCGCGCAGTAACGCATACACCACCGCAATCTCAATCGGCAGCATGATCCCCACCAGCAGCAGCACGACAATCCAGGGTTGCATGCGCTTCACTACGCGGATCGGTTGATGTCGTTACGCCGCTGACGTTCGCTCTCGCTGCCAACCACAACACGTTGACACTCGCTCAACACGCTTCACCGGCTATCGCCTGGAAGAAGTCGATGACGTCCTGATCCTGAGGGAACATCCCGTCGTTGTTGAAGTCAGCATCACCGCACGCCGCTCCCGTGCTGCATGCATTGCCCGTGTACACGCTCACGAAATCCACGATGTCCTGATCTTCCGGAAAGATCCCGTTGCGATTGAAGTCCACGCTGTCGCATCGCGGAATGAAGACGTTCCGCAGGATGTACGTATCGAGCAACGTGGTTGCGCCCACGCGCCGCGAACCGCTGCCGATCACAAACGATCCATCCGCCGCGATCACATTCGCGGTCAGAAACTGCACGTTCGCCACGTTCACGCCCGCCTGCACCGCAAGCTGCGCAACCGTGAACACCCCCTGCGGCGTCCACGCCACCGCGCGCGAATTGCTAAAACTCGCGCTGTCACCCACATGACCCACGCCAATCAGCCCGTCACCACTCAGATCGTTCACCAAGCCAGTCACCGCCGGCAGCGGCAACGGCAACACGCGATAGCCCGGACCCTGCGTCCACAAGAACGGCGTGAACAAACTTGTCGAAGGCGTGCTCTGCAATCGCGCAACGCCTGCAATGACGTTCCCGTTGTCGCTGATTGCTCGTGGATTGAACGACGGAAATCCGGCCGGCAACGCGATCGGCGTGAAACCACCGCTCGCCGACCAGATGAACCCGAGAATGTTCTGCGGCGAAGTCGTGAAGTAGCCGCCGCACGCATGTTGTGCCGAGCGCGAAAGCACCACACTCGTAAACCGTCGCTGGGTCGAAGGCGCATCCAGGGCAGTCCAAGTGCCGCCCACCCGGTCGCGAATGAACGCCGATATCGTCGCGGGCGATGACAGTTCGTACAGCGCCGCCATGCGCGCCCCGTCCGCAGAGATGTCGCCGCCCGTCCCGCGGCCCGTCGCATTGACCGGCGTGAGATACGTGCCGATCGCCCCCGGCGCGAGCACGTCCCACGTGACGGGATAGTTCACGGTGGGGCCGGGCGTGTTGTAAAGCGAACCGATGATCAGCCGCCCGTCATCCGACATGCCGCCCACTCCCGCGCGATTGACAAGTCCGCCGCCCCCATTGATCGGCAGCAGAACCAACCCGCCGCTGGTCGACCAGTAGTACGCCGGATCACTTCCAGTGAAAATCTGCGTGCCCCCCGTCCCCACCAACGCCGTTCCATCCGCCGACGCGTCCACAACCTGCAAAGGCGTACCAACCCACGTCAACGATGGTTGCCCGATTGCCGCACTGGCTAGCAGGCTCAATGCAATCACACCAATGCTCGCATTCGCTCGGCACACGCAGATATTCATGGGCAGTTCTCCTGAGAGGATGAGGTGTGTACAGGAGAGATCTGTCCCGAGTTGCAACACGGCTGAAAAAAACGCCGCCCGCAAAGCGGACGGCGTTGATCTGAACATTCATCCGCACCAGCCTCTCAGCTGTGCGGTTTGTCATCGCCTTCGCAGCGATTACGGGAAGATCCCGCGAATCTCATACGCGCTCTTCAAACGCTCCAGCGCCGCCGCATACGCAGCCGTACGCAGGTTGCACTTGTACTTCTTCTTGGCCTCGCGCACCTTCGCCGCGGCCTTCACCATGTGCTTGTTGAGCTTCTTGTCAACAACGTCCAGGTCCCACTGTTCGCAGGTCTTGTTCTGGACCCATTCAAAGTAGCTCACCGTCACGCCACCGCTGTTGCACAGAATGGCCGGCAGCACTTCGATGCCGCGAGCTTCCAGAATGCGCTCGCCTGCGGGCGTGGTGGGGGCGTTGGCGCCTTCCGCCACAACCTTGCAGTTGAGCATCTGCGCCTCGGGCTCCTGGATCATCTGCTCCAGCGCGGCGGGCACAAACACATCAACCTTGGTCTTGTAGAACTCATCCTTGTCGATGCGCGTCGCGCCCTTGAAGCCCGCGACGCCGCCCGTCTTGCGGACGTGATCCGCAAGCTGGTGCGCATCGATGCCGCCATCGTTGCGAATCGCGCCGGTGTGGTCGGCGGTCGCGATCATCTTCGCGCCCTTGTCCTGCAGAATCTTGCCGGTCCAGCTACCGACGTTGCCGAAGCCCAGCACGCTGAACTTGCAGCCCTTGATGTCGATGCCAGCTTCAGGCAGCAGTTCAACCAGCGTGTCAACCACGCCCTGACCGGTCGCCTTCTCGCGACCCAGGCTGCCGCCGTATTCGACCGGCTTGCCCGTGATGACCGCGTCAGCCTGTTCGCCGCCGACTTCGCTCAGGAACGCGTACGTATCCGCGATCCACGCCATGTGCTGGCTGTTGCTGCCCACGTCGGGAGCGGGAATGTCGTAATCCGGCCCGATCTGGTGAGCAATCGCCGTCGTGAAGCGACGCACGATGCGTTCCATCTCGGCCTTGCTGTGCTTGTACGGATCAACCTTGATGCCGCCCTTGCCGCCGCCGTAAGGCACGCCGACGAGCGAGCACTTCATCGTCATCAGGAACGCGAGGCTCTTGACGTCATCGAGGTGCACGTCATGGTGGAAGCGCAAGCCGCCCTTGAACGGCCCCAGCGCGTTGTTGTGCTGCACGCGGTAGCCCTTGAAGAGCTTGAACGTGCCGTCATCCATGCGCACCGGGAAGTGCACCATGATTTCGTTCTTGGGCTGCGCCAGAATGATCTTGAGCTGGTGAGGCAGGCCCATCAGGTCCGCCGCCTGCAGCATGCTGCCCACGGTCTGCCGATACAGATTGTTCGAATCGCTCGGCAACTGAAGCTCATGGAAGATCGGGTGGTCAAACTCGTTGCCCTTCCCGACCTTGCCCGCTCCGGCCTTCGCACTGGCCTTGGCCGCGGGAGCTTTACCGTTCTTGCCCGCCACTGCGGGCGCCGTCTTCTTCGTAGCGCTCATGCAACTCTCCGACTGCGCCGCAGCGCAACCTGTTGATAGATGACCGTCGCCCAATGGTGGGGAAACAATTGTTTCCGATACACCAAGGGCATGCTTCCGCCAGTGTACCCACTGGCTGCGAAATTTCCCTTTCGCCGCGTATGAATCGTGCATCTCTTCTCCGCCGCTTGACCCCAATTCCGCCCCCAAGCACGCCGGTTTTCGGCCCTTGCCGATGGCCGCGACACCCCTTCCCGCATTTCCCGTAGAATGCCCGCGCCCGCCTTCCTCGCCGGGCCCGAAAGGGGTTTGCCCATGTCGCTCATCACTCGCGTTGCCCTCGTCACTCTCGCCGCCCTGCTTGCTGCCCCGGCCTTGGCCCAGACCAAGCCCGCCAGTTTCCCCGACGAGTACTACTACCGCAACAACGAAGGCAAACGCCGCCCCGAGTACAAAAAGCTCGAAGGCAAACCCGTCCCCGCCATCTCCGTGGGCGACTGGATCGGCTCCGCCGTCGATGTCAAAGACGCCAAAGGCAAAGTCGTCGTCATCGACTTCTGGGCCACCTGGTGCGGCCCGTGCATGAAGAGCATCCCCAAGAACGTCGAGCTCGTCGACGAGTTCAAAGACAAGGGCCTCGTCTTCGTCGGCGTGCACGACTTCAACGACGGCTGGGACAAAGCCGCCGCCGTCGTCAAATCCAACAAGATCAACTACCCCGTCGGCCGCGATGCAACTGGCGGCGCTTCGCAAAAGCGCTTCGGCGTCATCAGTTGGCCCACCTACATCGTCGTCGACAAGTTCGGCATCGTCCGCGCCGCCGGCCTTGTCCCCAGCCGCGTGCGCGACGTCGTCAGCGTCCTGATCGATGAACCCGGCCCCAAGCCCGGCGAAGCCGGCATGAGCGAATTTCCCGCCGACTACTACGTCGCCGGCTCGCGTCGCCCCAAGTCACTCATCGACATCGAAGGCAAACTGCTCGCTGACCTTCCCGCCGCCACC
>DATGWV010000397.1:0-26189 GCA_035299305.1 Phycisphaerales bacterium
GATCTGGCGTGGTGGTTGGGGTGGTGGCGGCGGTGGTCGTGGTGGTGATCGCGGCGATCGCGGTGACCGCGGCGGCGACCGTGGTGAACGCGGCGGCGGCTGGTAAGCCTCTTCCGACAACTCTTACATAACTGAGCAGGCCCGAAGGCAACTTCGGGCCTGTTGTTTTTTCGCGCCGCACATCACACGTTCGCGCACGCGCTGGCATGTGGCAAACCCGCCGCGCAGTCGCTACCGTGTCTGCCTTGCCACTCTTCCCCGCGCCCCGCGCGGCGAACAGTGAGGCCACACCCATCGCACCTGCATTGGAGTCATTCATGCCCACCCCCACCGATCGCGTCTACTCCCCGTCGCACGAATGGCACAAGGTCGAGGGCGACACCGTGACGCTGGGCCTCACGCAGTTCGCCGTCGATCAGCTCACCGACGTGACCTACGCCGAAATGAAGAAGCCCGGCTTCGCGTTCAAGGCCGGCGACATCGTGGGCGAAGTCGAAAGCGTCAAGACCACCAGCGACATCTACTGCTTCGTCGATGGCTCCATCATCGAGACCAACAAAGCCGTGGCCGACGACCCCAGCCTCCTCAACAGCGATCCCTACGGCAAAGGCTGGCTCATCAAGGTCAAGATGACCGGCAAGGGCAAGCTCGCCGAGTGCGTCGACGGCCCGACGTACGACAAGCAGCACGGGTGAGAACAAAGCGATACACGGATAAAGCGAAAAGCGCAAATCGAATTCGGCCCGCGCTCGAATGAAGAGCGCAGCCGTCTCCCCCGCCCCCACTGCCTTCATTTTCGCTTTTCAGCTTTTCGCTTTATCGCTTTTCGTTTTATCGCTTTCCCTCATGCTCACCGTCGCCAACGTCCACAAAACCTACGCAACCGGCGACCGCACCGTGCACGCCCTGCGCGGCGCGTCTCTGAGCATTACAGAGCCAGGCTTCTACGCCATCATGGGCCAAAGCGGCAGCGGCAAGAGCACGCTGCTGCACCTGCTTGGTGCGCTCGACAAGCCCGACAGTGGCGAGATCATCATCGCAGGTCAGTCCATCCACGCCCTCGATGACAAAGCCGCCACCGCCTTCCGCCGCACGGGCTTGGGCATCGTCTTTCAGCAATTCAATCTCATCCCCACGCTCACCGCGCGCGAGAACATCGAACTCCCGGGCCTGCTCGCGGGCGACAGCGCCGACAAGCTCCGCGCCCGCAGCACCGAGTTGCTCGAGCGCCTCGGCATCGCCGCGCGCGGCGACCACCGCCCCGACGCGCTCTCAGGCGGCGAGCAGCAACGCGTCGCCATCGCCCGCGCTCTGCTCTACAACCCGCCCATGCTCCTCGCCGACGAACCAACCGGCAACCTCGACAGCGCAAGCAGCGCGAAGCTCTGGAGCCTGCTCGCGCAAATCGCGAGCGAACGCAAAATGCTCGTCGTCATGGTGACGCACGAGCCCGCCGCAGCGGCCTACTGCAAACGCGTCTTCGTCATCCGCGACGGCGCGGTCACCGATTCCTTTGACACGGAGGGCCTCGATGCGAGCGGCGTGGCGGCTCGCTATCAGCAATCTGTCCGAGCGGCGTAGTCGCACGGTCCTGCTGATAGCCGTGGTTGCACTCAGCGCGATCCTCATCGCCGCTGTCGGTGTCGCCATGGGCTCCATTCGCGCCGCCATCGAGCAGCGCATCCTGACGCTCATGGGCGATGCCGACGCACGCGTCCAGCCACGCGGCACCGGCGCATCGCTCGATCTCACCCTGCTCAGCACCGTGCGCGAATGGCCCGAAGTCGATCGCGCCTCCGCCCGCCTCACCGGCACCCTCGCCCTGCGCTTCGGCGCACCGCGCTGGGAACTCCCCGAGCCCGCATCCCAATCTCAGCCTCAGGGTGGCACAGACGTCCCGCCTGTGCCCGACCCAGCAACGACAATCTTCCCACGCAAAGTCAAACTCTTCCAAACCAGCGCCCGCGTCGTTGGCCTCGCCGGTCCCGACATCACAGGCGGCGCGACCGAGTCCGTCGATCTCATCGCCGGTCGCCTTCCCAATCGCGACGACGAAATCGTCATCGACCAAGGCATCGTCGAGCTTCTCTCTTCCGACAACCCCAAAGGCATGCTCAGCAACATCGGCATCTCGATGTTCGCCCGCGGCTCCGGCACCATCACCAAGCAAGACCCAGGCCCGCCCGAAGCAACCTCGCAGTCCCAGGCCGATGCTCTCAACGCGGCAAGCGCACCAGCCATTGGCGACTGGCTCGAGTTCGTCCGCTTCGGCAAGCCCGCCACCAAACTCACCATCGTCGGCATCGCCAAACAGCCCGCGCTGGGCGACACCCCCATGGCCTACATGACGATGCGAGGCCTTGCCAGCGCCACCGACCAAGCCGGCAAAGTCTCGCGCATCGACATCACCCTGCGAAAGGGCATCGACGCCGAACAGTTCACACAAACGCGCAGCCCACAACTCCCCACGACCGCGCAGCTTCAAACAACAGCCAAAATCACCAGCGGCATCGATCGCAACGCCAAAGCCAATCAGCTCGCCTTCACCGTCGGCACGCTCATGGCATTCATCGCCGCTGGCTTCATCATCACCACAGGCATGAGCGTCGGCATCGTCGAGCGTCGCCGCGAACTCGCCATCCTCCGCTGCATCGGCGCCACGCGCTGGCAGCTCGCCCTCGCCCAGCTCATGCACGGCGCGCTCGTGGGCCTCGCTGGCGCACTCATCGGCGTGCCCATAGGCGTCTTCGCCGCGTGGTTCATGCTCGATCACTACCAAGATCGCCTGCAGGCCCCGCCCATCATCCTGCCCGATCGCGTCGCCCTCTCCTTCGCTGGCGCGATCTTCGCCGGCCTCGTCGGCGCAACGCTCCCCGCCTTCCAAGCCATGCGCGTCGCGCCGCTGCAAGCTCTCGCCAGTCGAGGCCAGCCCGCCAAACCGCGCACGCTTCTGCTCATCGCTGTCGCGGGCATCGCAGGTGTCCTCATCCACCTCGCCAACTTCACGCTGCTGCGCGACGGCACCGTCGTCTTCTTCACCTACGTCGCACTGGGCCTTCCCTGCCTCATGCTGGGCTACTTCCTGCTGGGCGTGCCCACCATGCAGCTCGTCGCACGCGTCTTCGCCGCTCCGCTCGAAAAACTTCTGGGCCTTCCCGCCAATATCGTCCGCCGGAGCATCGCCGCCACGCCCTATCGCTTCGGCTTTACCGCCGGCGCGATGATGGCCGGCCTCGCCCTCCTCGTCGCCATCTGGACCCAAGGCGGCGCGGCCATGCGCGACTGGATCAACCGCATCAACTTCCCTGACGGCGTCGTCGTGGGCCTCAACATGCCCGCCGAAGCACAGGACGCACTCCGCAGCGTGCCGGGCGTCACTGACACCTGCGCCATCTCCATGCACCCCGTCGAAACCACCGCGTTCGGCATCAAGGGCATGACGCGCGTCAAGACCTACTTCTTCGCCTTCGAGCCCGAGCCCTTCTTCCGCATGAGCACCATCGAATGGGTCGAAGGCGACGAGCAGTCCGCTCGCGCCAAGCTCGATGCGGGCGGCGCGGTCATCGTCACGCGCGAATTCAAAACCGCCCGCAACCTCGCGATCGGTGACGACTTCATCTGCTGGGACGACCAAGGCACCGAGCACCGCTTCGCCATCGTCGGCGTCGTCACCAGCCCGGGCCTCGAGGTCGCCAACAACTACTTCGACATCGGAGGCCAGGACTTCAGCGAGCAGCGCATCCACGCCGTCTTCGGCAGCCGAAAAGATCTCAAAGAGAAATTCAACTCTGACTCCATCGGTCTCCTGCAATACAACATCGCCCCCGGTGCCGACGGCTTTGAAGTCGCCGCCAACGTGCGCGAAACCCTGCTCCCCTACGGCATCCTCAACGCCGCCAGTTCGCAGGGCATGAAGAACGTCATCAACCAGTTCGTCAGCACCACGCTCATCACCGCGTCACTCGTCGCCGTCTTCGCCATGCTTGTCGCATGCCTGGGCGTCGCCAATCTCATCATCGCCGGCGTCCAATCGCGCCAATTCGAGTTTGGCGTCTTCCGCGCCGTCGGAGGCACACGAGGCCAGCTCGCTCGCATCGTCCTCGCAGAATCTCTGCTCATCGCCCTCGCCGCCATCGTCCTCGGCTCACTCATGGGCCTCCAAGGCGCGTTCGGCGGCATGCGTCTCAACGCGCTCATCTGGGGCATCGACCTCCGCCTGCGCCCGCCCGTGCTCCCCATGCTCGCGGGCTACGCCGTCGTCATCATCATGTGCGTCGGCGCAGCCACACCCGCCGTCATCGCCCTCACCCGCCGCACCACGCGCGAACTCCTCGCCGCGATGAAAGGTTGATGCCCCGCTGCGAACCCCCGCGCTCCGCGCGGGCTACATCGCTCACGTCTTCCTCCCAAGCTCTTTCCACATCGCGGCGTCCCTTGTTCCACGCCGCACACCAGCACTTCCCCGGCGTGATTTCTTCATCATGCCCGCACCCCGCCCCATCTTTCGCCGTAACTAACTCCCTCCGTTTCCGTACCACATATTGGCGGGGCGTCTCTACACTCCCCGCCTCACGAAGACCTCACGACCGTCCCGCGGCTGGCGCGTTGCCCGCCTTGCGCCCCGGTCAGGAAGATGCCGCATCATGATCGCCACTTCTGCTCGTCGCCTCCGTTCGCTCGTCTGCTGTTTCGCCGCCGCCGCCGTCGCTGGCGTTGCATTGGCCGACGTCCCCGCCGCGCTCGATCGCGTCCCCGAGGGCTTCGAAGGCGTGATCGCCATCCCCAGCATCGAGAAATTCGAAACCACCATGGTCGACTCGCTCAAGCAGCTTCCCATGGAAGGCGGCTCGATCGAAGTGCAGGAGAATCTCTCGCGCCTCACCGGCACGCCCGGCGTGAACAAGAAGGGCTCCATCGCCATCTTCCGCATGCCCATGGACGCCGCCGCCAAGGCTGCCGCCAAAGCCAAGCAAGCCGCCGAAGACAAGGCCGCTGAAGGCGAAGAAGTCGATTTCTTCGCGAAGATGGAAGCCGACCGCGCCAAGTCGCGTGAAGCCGCCGAGCGCGTCCTCGCCCTCGTCCCCGTCAGCGATTACAAAGCTTTCGTCGAAGGCCTCAAGGGCAACCCCGTTGACGCCGTCGCTGAAATCCACTTCGACATGCCCAAGGAAGACGCCCCCGCCGACGTTGACGGCGCTGAAGAAGCTGACATGGACGAAGCCGCTGAAGACGCGCCGATGGACAAAGCCTTCGTGCGCAGCATCGGCAACGGCTACGCCCTCATCGGCGCGAGCAAAGACATCGTCACCAACTTCAAGCCCGTCGAAGGCAAGCTCAAAGCCCACAGCGAATTCCTCGGCGCAACCGGCCGCGCCATCGCCGATCAATCCCTCGTCCTCATCATCGGCAACATCGCCGAGATGAAGGACGAGATCACGAGCGAGTTCAAAGACCTCGAAGAAAACCCGCAGATCGCCATGGCCACCGCCGGCGCGGGCGAGCAAGCCAAGAAGGGTCTTCAATCCATCGAGCTCGTCGCCAACAACTTCGCCCGCGACGCGCGCGTCGGCATCATCGGCATGGGCCTCGATGAAAAGGGCCTCTGGATCGACGTCGCCAGCCAGTTCAAAGAAGGCTCCGAACTCGCCGGCTTCTTCCAGGACAAGGGCGACACCCAGCCCCTTCTCGAAAAGCTTCCCAGCCAGACCTTCGTCGCCCTTCTCGCGATGGACACCGCAGGCAGCGGCATGAAGAAACTGCTGAGCGAATTGACCAAGTCCGGTGGAGAAGAAGCCGCCGCCATGATGAGCAGCTTCGCCGCCGCCGACAAGATGGACGGCTTCGGCTGGATGATGGGCGCCAGCCCCGCAGGTCTCATGGGCCTCTTCAGCAGCACCAGCAGCTTCACCATGGTCAAAGACCCCCAGGCCTACCTCGGTGAAGTCAAGAAGAGCTACGAAGCCATGAATGGCAAGAAAATTAGCGGCATGACCTACAAGACCGCGTACACCGCCGGCGCATCCACCATCGAAGGCGTCAAGGTTGACAACTACACCGTCACCCAGACCCCCGACCCCAACGACCCCGACGCGCAACAGGCCATGATGCTCCAAGGCATGATGGGCGGCGGCGGCCCCACCACCGGCATGTACGCCCCCGTCGAAGGCGGCGTCGTCGCCACCTACAGCAAGAACAACCTCCTCATGAAGGAAGCCATCACCACCGCCGGCAGCAACAAAGGCGTTGCCACCACCGACGAAGTGAAGATGCTCCAGGCCTACCTCCCCGCCGACCGCACCATGGAAGGCTACATCGGCGTCAAGCCCGTCATGGAAATGGCCTTGGGCGCGATGATGATGTTCGGCATGGAGATGGAAGTGACCCTCCCCGAGAAGATCACCCCCATCGCCTTCGGCGCAACCACCAACGACGGCGCCTTCCGCGCCCGCGTCTTCGTCCCCCACGACGTCATGACCGCCGTCGCCGAAATCGGCAAGAGCATGGAAGCCAACATGCAGCAGGACATGATGGGCGGCAACGAAGACGAAGAAGGCCAAGCCCCCGGCTTCTGATTACTGACGCACTCGCTTCCCTGTAAACTACCGCAATTGCGGTAGTTTTTTCATGTCACCGCGCATCTTGCGTTGAACACCTGCGAACACAGGAAGTACGTCTATCGTGACTTGGCTCGTCGCATCCAGTGCAGAAATGTACATGCAGCACATGATCACGAACAGCACTCGTGATCTTGCGACATACATAGCGATGTGGACACTTGTCTACACCGTTTCAACTCGCTTGGCCGAACGCCGCACCCTTCATCGCTTGCTCGCACCCGTCGTCTACGCCGCCAGCATGTCCATCCTGCTCTACTTCTGGCACGGGCCCAACCAGCACTATCTCATCAGGCTCAGTTGGAAACTAGCCGCGGCTCTTTCCGTTACGGGGCTTTTCCTCATTGTCTTCAAGGCAACGCTCCAACCGCGATGGTTGCTCGGTGCATCGGTCGTAGCATTCTCCCCGTGTCCGCTCGCTGGCAACTCTCCCCCACCCTCGCCCTCCCACTCACCGCCCCGCGCGTGATGGCCATCCTCAACATCACCCCCGACAGCTTCGCAGATGGTGGCCGCCACCTCGCCGTGCAAGATGCTCTCGCCGCCGCCCAGCGCAGCGTCGATGAAGGCGTCGCCATGCTCGACATTGGCGGCGAAAGCACCCGCCCCGGCGCACAGCCCGTCAGCGAAGCCGAACAAATCGCCCGCGTCGTTCCCGTCATCCGCGCAATCCGCAGTTCCTCCCACCCCGCGTCTTCGATTCCCATCTCCATCGACACCACCCGCGCCGCCGTCGCCGCAGCAGCCCTCGACGCTGGCGCCAACGCCGTCAACGACATCTCCGCAGGCACCGACGACCCCGCGATGCTCCCCCTCCTCGCCCAGCGCGCGTGCGGCGTCATTCTCATGCACCGCCTCGTCGCTCCCGCTCGCGACAGTTTCAGCGACGCCTACGCCAAGCCACCGCACTACGACAACGTCACCACAACCGTGCGCGACTTCCTGCGCACTCGCGTCACCGCCGCCCTTGCAGCCGGCATCGCGCGCGAGTCCATCATGCTCGACCCAGGTCTGGGCTTCGGCAAATCCGTCGACGACAACCTCCGCCTCATCAACCAAACCCCCACACTCCTCGCCGAGGGCTTCCCCATCATCAGCGCCCTCAGTCGCAAGAGCTTCGTGGGCCGCGTCAGTCTCTCGCGCGACAGCACCTCCGCCGAACGCCTCGAAGGCACGCTCGCCCTCAGCGTCCTCCATTACACCCTCGGTTGTCGCCTGTTCCGTGTGCATGACGTCCTCCCCCACGTCCGCGCCTTGGCCGCCGCCCACGCCGCATCCACCATCCCCGAAACGTCCGCCTAACCTCCCGCCACCCGCATGCGTCGCACGCGGAACGCTTCCACCAACTCGGCATCAAACAACCAGCAATCGGGGCTTTCCGCCCCAGCCAGCAACGGAGTGACCCACATGGCCAACGCACACGTCAAGGAATTCACCGACGCGAACTTCGACTCCGAAGTGCTCGCCAGTGACAAGCCCGTCATGGTCGATTTCTGGGCCGAATGGTGCCAGCCCTGCCGCACCCTCGCCCCCACCATAGACGCCCTCGCCACCGAATACGACGGCAAGGCCAAAGTCGGCAAGGTCAACATCGACCACAACCACGGCACCGGCGCGAAGTACCAGATCTCCTCCATCCCCACCGTCCTCATCTTCAAGGGCGGCACCGTGGTGAAGAAGTTCGTCGGCTTCCAAAAGAAGGAAGTCCTCGTCGCCGCGCTCGAAGACGCTGGCCGCTGAATCCCTCTCCGAATCCCGTTTTCCCTGCAAACCCACGGCCTCGCGCCGTGGGTTTGTTCGTCCCCTCATTGCCTGTTCTTCGCGCTACCTTTACACCTCGATGAACACGACAACCCAGTCACGGAAGGTGGTAGAAGTGATGACAGCAGGCGCGAAGGCGGATCGGTTTGCTGGCAGACCCTTGCGTTGCGGCGTCGTCGGCGTAGGCCGCATGGGCCAACACCACGCCCGCGTGTACGCCACCATGGCTGGCTGCCAACTCGTTGGCGTTGTTGATGCCAGCAAGCCCCGCCGCGAAGAACTCGCGAGCAAGTTCAACACCACGCCCATGGAAAGCGTCCAGCAACTGCTCGACGCGAAAGTCGACGCGGTCTCCATCGCCGTCCCGACGACCTATCACTTCGACGCCGCCCGTCCCCTCTTGGAAGCGGGCGTCGCCTGTCTCATCGAAAAGCCCCTCGCAGGCGACGCCGAAACCGCCAAGAAGCTCGCCGACCTCGCCGCCAAGCACGACACGTGTCTCATGGTCGGCCACATCGAGCGCTTCAACCCCGTCATGCGCGCCATGCAAAAGGCCGCGCTCGAAGGACCGCCCATCATCCCGCGCTTCATGCAGGTCATTCGCGTCAGCCCCATGACCTTCCGCAGCGTTGACGTGGGCGTCGTGATGGACATGATGATCCACGACATCGACGTCGTCCTCATGCTCATGGGCTGCGAACCCGCGACCATCCGCGCGGCAGGCGTCAGCGTCATCACCCCGCACGAAGACCTCTGCGACGCCTGGCTCGAATTCGACACCAAGCACGGCCGCTGCGTCGCCAACGTCACCGCCAGCCGCCTCGCCTTCAAGACCGAGCGCGTGACCCGCATCACGGGCGACAACGCCTACATCAAGATCGACTACGGCGCGAAGAAGGGCAACATGATCCGCCGCCTCGCCAACGAAATTCAAATGCGCGAAGTGCGCGAAGCCGTCGCCAACGGCGCCGACCTGACCACGCTCAAGTGGGACCAGCTCGTCAACATCGATCCCCTGCTCGTCGACGACGCCGAACCCATCGTCATGGAAATCGCCGAGTTCGTCGGCGCAGTCCGCGAAGGCCGCCAACCAAGCATCGACGCCGAAGCCGGCTTCGCCAACGTCCGCACCGCCGAACGCATCGTCGCCGCCCTCAAAGAATCCGCGCGAGCATAACCCGTGCCACCGACCGCCGGCTCTGCGGCGGTCGGTGCCGATCTTCCCTCGATGCCAAATGCCTTGATCCGTACTAAGAACTCGAGGGCGCAAGCCCTCGACCACCCGTCACTCGATGCCTTGATGCCCACTGCCCTGATGCCTCCTCAAAAATCTTCACTCGAGTGACCGCCCTTGTGCGCCCAATCCAAGTCACTACCAAACTTCCCCCTTGCATTCGCATTCCCTTTCCGCGAAAATGCGAACGGTGGCCCGTCACGGAGTCACCAAGTCATCCTGATCGGTCGTGTGGCGGCAGCCGCAACATCGTGTCGAAGGCGACACGACTCGCAGCCCGCTCGATGACCCACCGATCACCGACTTGGTCACAACCGAACCATCCACCAGCGGTCTGAAGGCATTGAGGTGGCCCGCCCCTCCGGGGCGGCAGCCTTCCAAAATCTCGCGGAAAAACGCCGCGACATCGTGCGCAAGCACGATGAGCCCCAGCCCGCCGATCCCGGTGCGCCAGCCACGCTCGCTGCTCTGACAAAGCAGCCCAGGTCATCCCACGCACGCGGGCAATCGACAGCCGGACAATTCCACGCAAAACCCCACGCCGCAACCACGGCGCACGACATCTGCTTGCTGTGTCTTGACCCTAGTGCCCAGTCCCCAGTGCCTAGTTGTTAATCATCTTCCGCACCGCCTCCAACCGCTGCTGGTGAATCGCCTTCTCCGGCTCCAGCTTCGTCAGCGCGAGAATGTGTCGCTCCGCGATCGTCGGCTTGCCCGCGCGCAGACCGATGGTCGCCGCATGCTCACGAATCGTCGCGTCATAGGGGGAAATCTGTGTCGCACGCGTCGCCTTCGCGATCGCCTTTTCCCACTGCTGCAGCTTCGCGTACTGCCGCGACAGTTCCATCGCGAAACTCGTCGAGTGCTGCTCGCGCGCATCCAGAAACTCCAGATGCTCAATAGCCCGCTCGCTCGCTCCCTCACTTGCAGTCAGTTCATACTTCGCCAGCAGCCGATGCGGCATCGGATCCATCGGACTCACGCGAGCAAGCGTCCGCAACTGCTCCGCGATCGCCGGCGTCACCAGTTCCGTCTTCGGATCCAGTTCCGCCTTGATGTACTCCGCAAGCACAAACGGATTCTCCGGCTGCTCGCGATACCACTGATCAAGCAGTTCCTTTTTGAACTCCTCCACATTCGCTTCGCTCAGCAACTGCTCAATGCTCTTGTTCGCTTCCGTCGGCACAAGGCCCCACCCTTCCAGCCGCCTGCGCGCCCACTGCGTGAACTCCTCGAAGAACTGCGCTCGGCTGATCTTCAGCACGCGCGAGAACGCCTCCTCCTCGCGCACGCCCGACGCGTACAGGTCCATGAGTTCCAGCACGCTTGTGTCGCCGAACCGCTCGATGATGTAGCGATACATCCACGCGCCTTGCGCGTACGCCTGCGCCCGGTCCGTGGGCCGCTTGGGCCGCACGAACATCACGTTGATCGTGTCGAAGTCGAACCACCGCTCGCTCTGCGCCGCACGCGCGAGAATCTGCAAGCTGTTGATGTCATCGGGCGCGTCTTCCAGATACACCGCGCTCGCTTCCGTGAACCAGTGCGGCAATCGATTCTTCGTGCGCGACAACGTCACAGTGTGGACGTATTCGTGCTGCAGCACACGCGCCCAGTCATACGGCCCCACCATGTGCCCCGGCCCGCTGCGCGGCACTTCCATTGCAATGACAGGCCCCGTCGCCGCGGCAAACGTGTGCAGCGCGGGCATCCCCGTGATGCGCGTCGCGAACCACCGATGGTTCGGATACAGCTCAATCATCGTCTTGCCCGCAGGCTCATGGCGAATACTACCCGAACCACTGCCCGTCACGCGAGCGAAGATGCGTTCCAGCGGTTCGAGCATCTCGCGAGCCAGAATCTCATCGACTCCCGGCTTGAAGCGAATGACGAAGTGATCGCTCTCAATCGTCGTGTAACTTTCGATCTCCTTCAGCAAGACCGCACTGTTCTGCGCACGCGTGTTGAAGCGATCGAGCGCGAGCCCCTTGTCCAGCGCCTCCCGCGCCGCGTGCAGCTTGCCCGCCTGCAACTCGGACAAACCAAGGTCGATCAGCGGTTCGGCCCACTGCGGACTTCGCTCGCTCGCGATTCGCAGCAGCCGTGCCGCATCGTCATACTGCCGCGCCGACGACAACGCTTTGCCCGCCATGAACGCCGGGAGTGGCGACTTTGGAGCCAGTTCGTCATACTTCGCGAGCAGTTCATCAGCCTTCGCGAAATCAAAGCTCACTGCGGCGGCTGCCACCTCGAGCGCTCGCGCCTCACGATGACCGGGCATCGCCTCAAGCAACGGCCGCAATTCAGCGAGTGCCGCGGCACCTTCGATTTGCCGCAGCCGTGTGTACGTGCGGATGAGTCGCCCCTGCGTGCTGGGAGCAAACGTCTCTGCACTGTCATCGGGCACATCGCTGGCGGCGAGCATGTCCAGCGTCACGGCGATGCGCTCAGCGCGATCGAAGTCGAAACTATCCGCACTCATGCGCCCCAGGATGTACCACGCCTCCGCGCAGCGAGGATTGAGTTCCAACGTCGTCTGCAGCGCGGCCGCCGCGTCGCTGTAGTTATCCTTCTCATAGAGCAGCAACGCCTCCGCAAGCGGCACGTGCCAGCTCATGCGATCAACGCTGTCTCGAGCGCGTGCAAGCATGTCGAGTGTCTGTTGATAGCCGATTGCGCCTTCACCTTCCGCCCCGCGCAATCGCGCCAACAGAATCTGGGCTCTCGCCACTTCAGCCAATGCGTCTGCATCATCCACGTGCGTGCTGCTCGACTGTGCCAACTCTGCAAGCAACGACTCCGCGTCAGTCAGGCGACCCAGGTCCAACAGCGCCTCGGCTCGCAACCGCATGCCACGCGCGGATGTGTTCTCTTTTAGCACATCGATCGCCTGCTGCGGCTGTCCGGTTCGCAGCGCTGCTTCGGCACGAAGCAGCGCCGGCAACGATTCATCGCGCGTCGCCGGGTTGGCGGTGTCGCCGCGCATCAGTGCCGTCGCTGCGCGCGTCGCGGGATCAACAACGTCCTCCGCTGTCCATTGCCCGTGCCGAATGCGCAACGCCGTGCGTTCTTCATCCTTCAAGTAATCCTGATCGAGCAACTGCTGTACTGACTCATCGAGCGCGGGCAGCGGCATGGGACGCGGCCCGCGCACGGCAGTGGAAGCCGAAGCCGGCGTCACCTGCGAAGCATCAGCGGGCTGTACAACCGGAGCCTGCAGGGCCATCGCGGATCCTGCGTGCAGCGCCAAGGCGAACACTAGCGAAAGACCAACATAACGGCACGCGCGACGAGCGAACTTCATATATCTGTATTCGACAAATCGGCGGGTTTTGTTTGCGAGAATGACCTCGCAGCCTGCGAATAACTTGCGAAATCGTCGATTGTTGAAGGTTTCACGTCGCGGCCAGTTCCGCTGCGAGCGATTCGATGGCCTGCGTCAAGATACGGATGGACAGAAGGTACTCGTCGAGGACGAGATGCTCGCGAGGTGTGTGATCGAGCGCACTGTCGCCGGGGCCGTACGCCGCGATCGGACATCGCCATATTGGCGCAACGACGTTGAGATCCGCCGTGCCCGTCTTGAGTTTGGGCTGCGGACGGTGGCCGACATCGCGAATCGCCGCCGACAGCGCTCGCACGACTGCGTCGTTGCGGTCCGTCGCGAACGCATGCTCGTGTCCTTCGAAGGTAATGGCCACAGACGCACCGCTTGCGTTGATGACGCTGCGAAGTTGCTGCTCCAGCGCGTCGGGTGAAATCCACCGCGGCAGTCGAAAGCCCGCGACCAGCGACGCAGTATCGTGCAGACCGTCGCTGTCACTGCGGAGGGTTCGCACGGTCGCTTGGATCGTCTCGAACGCGCCGACATGATCCACGTTGCTGCTGGTGATGTGTCGCTCGCACTCGCTCCATGCACGCAACACTTGATCACATGCGCTCGCGTCAGGCCCCGCCGTGTGCGCGTTGTCGCGCGTCGCCGTCACGTGCATCACCAATCGGCCTTTGTACCCAAGCGTCACGCCGGTTGTGCCGCTGGGCTCTCCAATGATGCACGCGGCGGGCGTAAGACGCGGCGCGAGATAACGAGCACCGGGTGAATGAGGCGTTTCTTCGCCCACCGCCGCAACAACTCGAAGCGTGACATTCGGCGGCAGCACTGCACGCGAAGCGGCGACAAGGAACGCAGCCAACGGTCCCTTCGCGTCGACGCTGCCTCGGCCGTGCAGCACGCCGTGCTCGATGCTCACGGGAATGTCGCCGGGAACGGTGTCGATGTGACCAAGCAGCACGATCTCTCGCACTGGTGCGTTATGTGATGAGCTGGCGGTACGAATCGCGTGACCGTTGCCAGCAGCGTCGACTTCGGTCGCGAAGCCGAACTCGCGCGCGTGTCGCGTGAAGACGGCGACGGCCGCCGCTTCGTTGCCCGAGACACTGGGCGTCGCCACAAGATCGTGCACGACGGCGATTGCCCGTGCATTGAGAGCCGCATTGATGTCGGCAATCGCCCCCGTCGCACTCGATGTCACAGCAGCGCTCCTTCAAACACCGTCCCCGCACCTTCGCGCGCCCTCGTGAGTGCACCGGCACCATTGGCGCTGCCAATCACCACGCGCGACACGCCGCCAAGCATGGCCTCTTCAGCGGCGAGCACTTTGTTCTTCATGCGGCCCTTCGCGGCGTCACGCACGACGCCAAGCGTTTCGCTGCTGGCTCGCGTGATAAGGCTGCCTGCATCGGCATGATCTCGCAGCACGCCTGGCACGTTACTGAGAAGATACAACTCGCTCGCACCCATCGCGGCGGCGGTGCGAGCCGCGGCGCGGTCGGCATCCACATTGATCGCGATGCCGTCGTCGGTGATTGCCGGCGGCGTGAGGACTGGCGTGCGTCCGTTTGCGAGAAGCATCTGCAGCAGATCGCGATCAACGTGCTCGACCGTGCCGGTGAGGTCATCGCGGATGATGACGGTGCGACCTTCTTCGATCGCGCGAATGGCGTCCTTGCGCTTGCCGCGCCAGATGCCGCCATCGATGCCCGAAAGGCCGATGGCGTCGACGCGTTGAGCGCGCAGTGATTCGACGATTGCCTTGTTGATCTTGCCGCAGTAGACCATCTCGAAGATTTCAAGCGTGGCGCGATCGGTGCGGCGGCTGGTGTGGCCGCTGGGACTGGTGATGAAGCGAGCTTCGATGCCGAGTCGCGCGGAGAGGACGTTGGTCTCGTGCGAGCCGCCGTGCACCAGGATGACCGGCTGGCCAGTGTGAACGAGTTGTGCGACTTCAGCGAGGATCGGTGCGATCTCGATGCCTTCGCCGCCGCCGATCTTGATGACGATGGGTGGTGTGTGCATGATGATTCAACTTCAGATGGGGTGGAGACCGGGGAACGTGAGGCCGATGGTTTCTGGCAGATCGAGCGCGAGGTTCATCGCTTGCACCGCGCTGCCTGCAGCACCTTTCATGAGGTTGTCAATAGCGCTCATCGCGATGATGCGGCCACTGCGCGGATCGATGTCGAAGCCGACATCGGCGTAGTTGCTGCCTGCGAGGATCTTGGGATCAGGCAAGCGATGCAGGCCTGACTTCTCGGCGACGAGTCGCACGAAGGGCTCGTTGGCGTATGCGGCGCGGTAGAGCTTCCAGAGGTCTTTGCTCTCAACGCGGCGCGTGGGAATCACGTGGGCGGTGCACGAGACGCCTCTGACCATCTCGATGGAGGTGATGCTCACATCGAGTTGCATCGGGCCCAGTTCTTGCAGCACTTCGCCCGTGTGACGATGGCCGGCAGCTGAGTACATGCGCACAGCGCCGCTGCGCTCTGGGTGGTGTGATCCCTGCGTCGCTTCAGCACCGCCTTCGCTGCTGCCGACTTTGATGTCGCAGATGACGCGCTCAATGAGACCGGCGCGAGCGAGCGGAAGCAACGCGAGATTCATGGCAGTCGCGTTGCAGCCCACGCCGCTGATGAGGCGCGGGCCTGCGGACTCGCGAATGCGTGTTCGAGAGAGTTCGGGCAGGCCGTAGATCGCCGATGCCAGTCGCGATGGCGCGGGGTGATCGGCTTCGTACCAGGTGCGATACGCCGCGGCGTCGCGCAAGCGAAAATCAGCGGAAAGATCAATGATGAGTGGCGCGATGCGCGACCATTGATCGATCTGCTTCGCGGCTTCGCCGTGCGGCATGCAGAGAAAGAGCACATCGCACGGCTGCACTTGGTCGGGCGTGGTGAAGAGCAGTTCGCTGCGGCCTCGCAAGTTGGGGTGGCTGCGATGAATCGGCTGGCCCGCGAGCGAACGCGATGTGACGCTCTCGACGCGGATGTGCGGGTGGTCAAGCAGGAGCCGCAGCAGTTCGCCGCCTGTGTAGCCTGCGGCGCCGACGATGGACGCGGTCTTCATCGCGCCGTCTCCGTCATGCCGCGGGAGGCAACCAACAGCGCGTGGTCGGCCACGAGGCCCGGGATGTCGACGCCGCTCGTGATGATGCTGTTGCGGAACTCCATCGAGTGATTGATCTCGTTGACGAGGTAGCCTCGACGCGGGCACTCGAGGATGTCGATAGCGCAGATGTCGGCATGCACACACGCGGCTGCTGCAACGCAGATTTGGGCCAAATCTGGCGGAACTTCAAGACCTGCGGCGGTAGCACCCCGAGCGGTGTTCGTGACCCAGTGAGCGCTGCTGCGCGTGATGCCGGCGATGGCTCGGCCACCGACGACGAAGACGCGGATGTCGCGGCCGGGCTTGTCGATGTGCTCTTGCACGTAATACACGTGATGATGCACGCCGCCCAGCGTGTCGCGATGTTCGATGATCGCTTCGGCGGCGTCGCGATCGTTCACGCGTGACACGAGGCGGCCCCATGAGCCGATCGTGGGCTTGAGCACTGCGGGATAACCGATGCGTTCGATGGCGAGCAGCGCGCCTTCGGGGCTTGTCGCGGCCAGCGTGCGAGGTGTGGGCACGTTGGCGGCTTCGAGCGCGAGGCTGGTGCGTAGCTTGTCGCTGCACAGTTCAATCGCCCGCGAGCTGTTCATGCATGGCACGCCCAGATGTTCGAGCAATCGCACAGCGGTCAGCGAACTGGTGAGGCTGAGCGAGCGGTCGAGCACGAGGTCGTACTCGCTCCAGGGCGACGCATCGCGCGGATCGAAGACGATGTCGCGCAGGTCGATGAGATCGACGGTTGCGCCGCGGGCGATGAGTGCGTCGGCGAGGTGACGCTCTTCGATGCGCAGACGAGTGTGGAGAATGGCGATTCGCATGGGGAGACTCGAAGGAAACGCGAAGCAACGTGAAACAGAGTGACACACGATCAATCGGCGGGGCGGCGGGTGTTGGAGAGCCGTGAGCTTGTCGCACGCAGCATGTGACGGACACATGTGCGCGCGCCCCTTTCCCCCGCTCGCCCGCGCCGATTAGACGACCGGACGCGGAGCTCATTCGCCCCAGTCTTCTTCCACTTCGGGGGCCAGCGCGAGTTGCACCGGCGCGGTGTTCACGACTTCAAGTTCAACGCCGCATGAGGTGCAGCGCACGACTTGCGAACGCAGCGGCGGACGATCAAAGCGAATCGCGCCGTCGCACTCGGGGCAGGTGCAGGCGGTCTGATTGGCGGGTTGCGCGGGGACTTGCGTGGCGGCGGCGGGAATCATGGGAAGCTCCTTCAAGTGAGGCACACGGCGGAAAATCAACGAAAAAAAGCCCCCGGACACAGCGTCCGGGGGCTTACGAGTCGAGCGTGAATGTCTGATGCAACTCAGACCGGCACGGCCAACGTGAAGACCCGGACGCTCGCGGCGCCTTTGGCTTTCACGTTGGTTTTCTTGGTACAGGTGAACATGAGGTGGGCGAAGTATCGACCAGATGTGATGCGCAGTCAAGAAAGTTGTTGCACAATTTGTTGCTAGAGCGTCACATGGGTGCGTGACGCGGACACCTTGCGTTGCTCGCGGGCGCACATGTTGCGGGGAGTGATTCGATGAAATCGTGGTTGATCAACGTGTGAAGTCGCGTTCATGTGGCGAGTTTGCGGCTCGCGGATGCTCGCGCCGCGTGGTGGGACCGACGTGAACACATCCCTACCGTTGCGTATGGACCTTTGGGCTGCCAAACGCGAACAGGCACGCAGTGGTGTGGAGCCGCTGGCGGTGCGGATGCGGCCTCGCACGCTCGATGAGTTTGCGGGTCAACAGCACATTTTGGGCCCTGGCAAACTGCTGCGGCGCATGCTGGCGGCGGACACGGTGACGAGTATGATTTTTCACGGGCCGCCGGGCACGGGGAAGACGACGCTCGCGGAGCTGATTGCCAAGCACACCAAGCGTCACTTTGTGCGAGAAAACGCCGCGCTGGTGGGTGTGAAGCGCATTCGCGAAGTGTGCGATGAAGCGGCGAAGCGGCTGGAGTTTGAGAACAAGCGGACGATTCTGTTTCTCGATGAAATTCATCGCTTTACGAAGAGCCAGCAGGATGTGCTGCTGAGCGATGTTGAGCGAGGACTCATCACGCTGATTGGCGCGACGACGGAGAATCCGTTGTTTGCCGTGAATTCCGCGTTGGTGTCGCGTTCGACACTGTTTCGGCTGGAAGCGCTGACGGAAACGGACATCATCGGCGTGCTGCGACGTGCGTTGGCAGATCCCGAGCGCGGCTACGGCAAGTTGAAGATCACGATCACTGAGGATGCGTTGGCGATCTGGGAGAAGAAGTGCGATGGCGATGCGCGGCGTGCCTTGGGGGCGCTGGAAGTTGCGGTGCGGAGTCAGGAGCAGGGCAACGCGGGCGGGCCGATTGTCATTGACGCGGAAGTCGCGCAGGACAGCATTCAGCAGAAGGCGGCGGTGTACGACGCATCGGGCGATCAGCACTACGACCATGCAAGTGCGCTCATCAAGAGCGTGCGCGGCAGCGATCCTGACGCGGCGATGTACTGGCTGGCGCACATGCTCAACGCGGGCGAGGATCCGCGATTCATCGCGCGGCGGCTGGCGATTCTCGCAAGCGAGGACATCGGCAACGCCGATCCTCGCGCGATCATGGTCGCGAGCGCGTGCTTCGACATCGTGGAGAGAATCGGCATGCCCGAGGCGCGCATCACGCTGGGACAGACCGTGGCGTATCTCGCGCTGGCGCCCAAGAGCAACGCGAGTTATGTGGCGATTGATGAAGCCATGGCTGACGCCGCGGAGGGACGCACGATTCCGGTGCCCATGCACATCAAGGACGGCAACGTGCGCAAAGCGACCAAGATGAGCGTGAAAGACGCGCGAGCCGCGAGCGGCGAGAACTACAAGTATGCGCACAGCGATGGCACGCGCGATGACGCGCTGGGCATGATCGGACTGCAAGACTATCTCGGCGTGGACAAGAGCTATTACCGCCCGGTTGACAGCGGGTATGAGAAGCAGCTGGCCGATGCACTGGCGAGAGCGAAGGCGGCGCGGGAGCAGGGTGGCCCGGACCGGGAGAAGTGAACGCAAACATGAAAAAACCCGCGAGAACTCGCGGGTTTTTTAGAACAGGTTGCTGCTCGAGTGTGATCGTGCATCACTTGGTGACGACGATTTCAACGCGGCGGCTGGCGGCCTTGGTGCTCTTGGGCTTGCTGCTGCCGTAGCCGATGCTGTTCATGCGGCTGGCGCTCACGCCCTTGCTGGCGAGGTACTGCTTGACAGCGTCGGCGCGAGCCTGGCTGAGAGCGTCGTTGCTGGCCCACTTGCTCTTGCGAATGGGGTCGCTGTCGGTGTGGCCTTCGATGCGAATGGCCGCGCCGCGGTAGCTGCTGTTGAGTTCCTTGGCGATGCGATCAAGCTGGCGCTTGGCGCTGTCCTTGATCGTGGTCTTGCCGGAATCGAAGAGGGCGTTGCCGGCGATGGTCGCCTGGGCTTCGCCTTGATCGTTGATGGTGAAGTCGTCGTTACGCGCCTGCGGAGCGGGCGGCTGGTAGCCCGTCGCCGGCGGCTGCCAGTTCGGCTGCGGCTGCTGCTGCGGAACCACGGCAACCGTGCTGCACTCGGCCAGCTTGGTTTCGAGTTCGGCGATGCGCGAGTCCTTCTCGCGGTTGCCCTGGGTAAGCGTCGCGTTCTGCTCGCGCAGTTCGAGAGCTTCCTGAGCGGCCAGATCGGCTTGCTTCTTTTTGTTGCTGCAGCCACCCAGCATCATGCCTGCCAGCCCGAGGGCCAGCGCCACACTGAACATTCCCTTGCTCATCTTCATCGGATCCATCCTTCCTTCCGGTTCTTCCAGAACCGTGAGCCGCCGTGCTCTTGCGCATGGGGCACGACGGGCTCGCAACCGAAGACCGGTCTGCAAGCCGAGCCGGGCGCCGACCTCCTGTCGGCAGACAACCCAAAACGCGGCGACCATGATATCGGCAAAGTCTGCCGAATCAGCTAAATTCCGCGCGACAATTGACAGTTTCTACCGAGCCTCCAGGGTTTCGAGCAGCCGGCGGGCCGGCGCGGTCCAAACCTCCGCCTCAGCCGGACTTGGGAATGTCGCCTGCGTTTCGACGGCTCGCGTGAGTGCGGCCTGGGCGGCGGCTGTCTCGCCGGCGGCGAGCAAAACTTGCCCCTGCACCGTCCAGGCCCTGGTGTGGGCCTGGGGGTAGAGAGCGGGTGCCTGCGGCGCCTGCATGCGGGCCAGCAGCGATTGCATGCGGCTGCGGGCGGTTTCGACGCGGCCAGCCTGCAGGTCGGCCCGCGCCAGCACGCACTCGGCGAGCACGCGGGCGGTTGACATGCCCTGGGGCAGTTCTTCGAGCACGAGCGAAACTTCGGTGGCGGCTTTGATGGCGGCGTCGCTCGCTGCGGTTTCGCTTGCGAAGTCCACCGCTCGCATCGCATCGGCGGCGCGGCGCACGGCGTTGGAGGTTTCCCAGTGCGGGTGGCCTCGCAGACGAAGCTGGGCGCGGGCCGCGTGGGCAAAGAAGACTGCGGCGGCGGGCGCATCGCCTTGCGCGCCGGCGAGAATCCACACGAAGGACTGCGCGTTGATGGCTTCGGGCGAGTATGCGCCGAAGAGCGCGGCGGCGTCGTTCGCGAGAGCCGTCACGTGGTCGCGCACGTCGGCGAGGGGCGTGCCGGTTTGCAACGCGGCTTGCAGGGCGTAGCGGCGGCACTGCATGCGTGCGAAGATGTCGGTGTCGGCATCGCCTCGCGCGACGCGTGCAAGAACGTCGGTTGCGACGCGCTGGGAACGCTGCGGATTGCGTGAGAGATCGACGTCGGCGGCGTACGCGAGATGGACCAGACGCTCGGGCGCGATTGCTGCGTCAGTCGCGGGCTCGGGGACGGCGGCATAAAGATCGGCCGCGGCATCGCCTCCCGTGAGCAGGATGTTGTTGGCACGCATGCGCTGGGCACGCAGCGTGCGCGGATCGGTCGGACCAAAGGCGGCGACGCAATCGGCATACGCGCGGTTGTAGTGCTCGGGGGCGCGCACCGCATCGTTGGTGTCGAAGACTGCCGCAAGGCGCAGGCGGGCGCGGATGGTTGCCGGATCGTGTGGCGGCAGGTGCTGCTCGCGCAGGGCGACGCAGGTTTCCATCGCGGCTTGCGCCTGCGCATATTGATCAAGGCGATAGAGGGAAACGCCGAGCGTTTCCGCGAGATTCGCGTGCGCGATGGGGTCGTCGGCGAACTCGCCCGCGAGTTTGCTGTTCGCCGCGAGCAACAGTGATTCGACCGTCGCCTTGCGACCTTGATCGCCAGAAAAGGCCCACGGATTGACCATCCACTCGGCCCACGGGTCGGCGCTGCTCGCGAGCAACGCGGCGGGCGTCTCGCGCGGTTGATACGGGTTGACCGAACCAATCGCGCCGCGAAGAAACTCGCTGGTGCGCTCAGCTCGTTTGCGGGCGTCGGTCTCTTGCACCAGCGCGGCGTTGGCGCGTGCCTCGCCTTCTTTCGCCGCGAGGCCGAACGTGACGGAAGCGGCGGCACCAGCGACCAGGAAGAGCACCGCTGCGGCACCGGCGATCATCGCGCTGCGCTCGCGGCGCCAGAGCAATCGCAGGCGATACGCCGCGCCGGCGGGGCGGGCCTCGATGGGCTGCTGCGCGAGATAGCGAGAGATGTCGCGGCCCATGTCGAGCGCGGTGGCATAGCGATCTTCGGCGATGGGCGACATGGCTTTGTGCACGATGGTGGCAAGATCGCCCACGCATTCGCGGCGGACTTGATCGAGCGGCGTGACATCGCCTTGTTTGATCGCGTGCATTACCTGAGCCAGCGTGCGCTGCTCAAACGCGTGGGGCTTGCGTTGTGCGAGGCATTCGTAGAGCACAACTCCCAACGCATACACGTCGCTGCGCGTGTCGATGGCGGATGCGTCGCCTTCACACTGCTCGGGGCTCATGTAGGCGAAAGTGCCGACGAGCGTGCCCAAGCCTGTACTGACGGTGACTCGCGTCATGTCGACGTCGCTCACGGCGGCGACGCCAAAATCGATGAGTTTTGGCGAACCGTCTGGAAGGACGAGGACGTTGTCGGGCTTGATATCGCGATGAATGATGCCGCGTTGATGGCCGTGATGAACGGCATCGCACACGTGAACGAACAGGGCGAGTACATCGGCGATGGGCTTGTCTTTGGCCCATGCGGTGACGGGCCGCGCGTTTTCGAGCAGTTCCATTGCAAAGTACGCGCGTTGTGAAGTGATGTCGCCGCCGCCCGCGTCGATTACTCGCGCGATGGCGGGGTGACGGAGGCGCGCCAGCGTGCGGGCTTCGCGGCGGAGACGCGTGACGCTGTGTGGGCTGAGCGCGTGCGCACGCAGCACTTTGAGCGCGACGCGTTCGCCGGTCGCGGTGTCGGTGGCGGCGTACACGCTGCCCATGCCTCCTCGGCCCAGCAGCGATTGCACGACAAACCGCCCCACTGCCGCGCCGGTGTGCATGTCGATGTGGTCTTCGCTCGCTGCGTCGAGCACGCTGGCAACCATGTCAGTGCGAATGGCGGGCTCATCGAGAAATCCGGCGGCGGGCGAAGCGGCGAGCAACTCGCGCACTTCATCACGCACACTGGGCGATACTTCTGCGAGCAGCGCGTCGCGTTCGCTCGGGCTGGCGTTCAACAGCCGGGCGTAGAGATCGCTCGCGACGGCGTATTCATCTGGAGTTAGTGGCACAGTCATCGCAGGTTGCCCTTCGTGCGTTGCTTTCGTTGTGTCGTCACTGCCCGGCGTGTGAGTCTGAACCGCGCTCGCGAAGCCGTCGCGCGAGCCATGCACGCGCGACAGCCCAATCCTGCTCGACGGTGCGCGGGCTGACATCCAACGCCTGCGCCGTCAATTCCACTGACAGCCCGGCGAAGAACCGCGCTTCCACCACGCTTGCCTGACGCGGCGAGAGGGCGGCCAACTGCTCGAGCGCATCATGCAGCGCAAGCACATCGACCGCGGCGCAGCCGATGTCCGGACTTTGATCGCAATCTTCCAGATGCACGCGGGAAAGCGCGTCGCCGCCGCGTTTATCAGCCTGTTTGCGGCGGGCGTGGTCCACCAGCACATGTCGCATGACTTTGCCGGCGAGGGCGAGAAACTGGGGTTTGCTCAGGCCTTGCGCGGGGGCGTAGCTGGCGAGTCGCACGTAGCTTTCATGCACAAGCGCGGTGGCTTGCAGCGTGTGACCGGGCGATTCGTGGGCGAGATACCACGCCGCAAGCCGGCGAAGCTCGGCGTACAGCTGCTGCGAAAGTTGCGAGGACTCCGCCATGCGAACAGCATACCGGATGGAGGGGCGGAGGGGAAGGGAGAAGGGCGGGGAACGGAGAGCGGAGAACGGAGAACGGAGAACGGGGAGCGGAGTAACGAGTGGTTTGCGGACGCGCGGCAGCAGAGCGGCTTTGCTGCTCTCTGTTCTCTGCTCTCTGTTCTCCGCTCTCTTTCCGCCACTCACGCCATTGCGGGGGCGTTCGAGACGCGGGCGGTGCTTGCGCCGCGGCTGAGGACGTGGCTGACGGCGTTCTTGAACATCATGAGGCCGGGGGTGTCGCCTCGGCGGATGTCGGCCGGGAGTCGCGTCCAGTATGGATGGTTGTGCCAGGTCAGGTAACGTTCGGGGTGGGGCATGAGGCCGAAGACCAGACCCGATTTGTCGCAGATGCCGGCGATGGCGCGTTCGCTGCCGTTGAAGTTGTCGTTATAGCGCAACACGACTTGGCCCGCGCGTTCGAGAGCATCGATCACGCTTGCGTCGCGCCCCACGAGGCGACCTTCGCCGTGCGCGACGGGGAGTTGCTGCACATCGCGAGCGTTGGATGCGAAGGTTTCAGCAAGGCCGCGCGTCCAGACACAGACGCTGCGTTCGTAGGTGACGCCGACCCAGCGATCGACGAATCGGCCCGAGGTGTTGTCGCTGAGCGCGACGGTTTGTTCAGTGGTGTCACCCGGCAGCAGGCCCACTTGCACCAGCGTCTGAAAGCCGTTGCATGCGCCGATCATCGGAACGCCGCGTGCGAGGGCTCGCTGCAGCGCGGGCAGCAGGCGCTCGCGAAGTTTCATGGCGAAGATGCGGCCGCTGGCGATGTCGTCGCCGTAGGAGAAGCCGCCCGGGAAGCCGATGAGGTCGAAGCGATCGAGCGTTTGCGGTGCAGCGATCAGTGCGTCGAGGTGATGCAGTTCGGCCTGTGCGCCGGCGAGCTCGAAGCCGCGGAGCATTTCCTGGTCGCAGTTGGTGCCCGGGGCGCGGATGACGAGGGCGGAAGGCATGCGTGACAATATGCTGGGTTGAGGATGAGTGTCCGTTGCGGCAGAGGACTTGCGGCCTCTGGTTCCTACGCTGTGGCATGCCGACGCAGCTACCCAATCCGCGTGTTTCGCCGCGATTTGCCGGGATTGTCACGTTTGGGCGGTATCCGCGCTTGGAGGATGTCGCGGCGGAGCACCTGCCGCTGGACTGGGTGGTGTATGGCGTGCCGTTTGACAGCGGCGTGACGTATCGGCCTGGGGCACGGTTTGGCCCGCGTGCGATGCGCGAGGCGTCGCAGTACTTGAAGCGATTTCACATCGAGCACAATGTGGATGTGTGCGAGAAGCTGAGCATGGCGGACGCGGGCGATGCGCCGGTGAAGCCGTATGACTTGCGTGAGAACGCAATGGGTGTGGCGGAGTGGGCGACGGGGCTGACGCCGCAGTCGCGCGGGCACACGAAACTGCTGGCGCTGGGGGGCGATCACAGCATCGCGTATGCGAACATCCGCGCGACGTGGGTGCGCCAGGGCAGCCCCAAGGGTGGGCTCGCGCTGGTGCATTTCGATAGTCATCTTGATACGGTCGATGCGGTGTGGGGCAATCAGTGGGGACACGCGAGCCCGTTCATTCGCGCAATTGAAGATGGACTGATTGATCCGCGGCGCATGCTGAGCATCGGGATCAAGGGGCCGCTCAACAGCGCGGGCGATTTGGATTACGCCAAGAGCAAGGGCATTCGCATCGTGACACGCGAGGACGCGGCCCGGCTGGGCATGCACAGCGGCGGCGGGTGCGAGCAGATGCTGGGCGAGTTTGTGCGCTCGCTGGGCGGCGCGCCGGCGTACGTGACGTTCGACATCGACGCGGTCGATCCCGCGTTCGCGCCGGGCACGGGCACGCCCAGCGTGGGCGGTTTTACATCGAGCGAAGCGCTCGCGCTGCTGCGTTGGCTCAAAGGCATCAACATCGTGGGCGGCGATGTGGTGGAAGTGCTGCCCGACCGCGACCCCGCGGGAATCACGAGCTTTTTGGCGGCGCATGTGGTGTTTGAGATGCTGGCGCTGGGGGCGATTGGGCCGTCCTCGCGGGCGTAACGCGCTCGCACTTTCCCAGCGCACCATGAACGACGTGGAACTGCGGCGAGTGCCAGGCGTCGGGAGTGCGGGGCGTCACGCTCGACCACTCACGAGTACATCTTGAGAAGAATCAGGCTCGCTTGGTGATGAGCTTCCACCCGGCGGAACCGGAACGCTTCTTCGGTGTGCGAGGATCGTCTTTGATGCTGAGTTCCCAACAGCAATGCGTGCCGTAGATGTGTTCGGGGGACATCGTGGGATTGGTCTCGTCGAAGAACGCCCATGTGACTGATCCGACCATGCCGACGCCCGTAGCGGGTTCGTCCTGACCGTGGGGTCGCTGGTAGGAGAACTTGAAGAGACGCAACTCACGTTCATCGCGTGTCGGCGGCCAGTAGATGGTGCGCTTGTCCATCAACTCAATCGCATCGGGCGCCGCGCCGTATTCATTGGGATGGCTGAGCCAATCGCACATTGTCGCGAGAGCGAAAAAGTCACGCGACTTGACAGCCTTGGGAATGAGCCGCTTGTGACCGAGTTCGGACAGGTAATGCTGTGCTCGCAAGGACGAACCTCTGTCAAGACACCTCTCACACAAGAAATCGATCGCTTGCTTGTCACCGACTTTGGCGCCCGCCCACGCGGCTTCCATCTGCACATCGGGACTCTTGTGCTTGCGGGCGACGGCGAGGAGCCGTTTCCGTCGAACTGTCGCGAGAAAGGGAATTGCGGCGCACGCGCTCACTGCGTAGCTCTCATGATCAGCCCGACGGCTTGAGAGAAACTTTGTGAGCATCGCCTCGCCC
>DATGWV010000398.1:0-2094 GCA_035299305.1 Phycisphaerales bacterium
TCAGGCGTACACCCCGCGATCGTTCGCGATCGAGGATGTCGCGCGACTGATCGAGCAAACCGCCAAGCCGCGCAAAGGCAATGATGAGCGTTTTCAAGTCGTTCAAGACGATCTCACAGGCACACTGCTCGTGACGGCGACTCCCACGCAGCACGCCAAGATTGAGGCGCTCATGCAGCGACTGGACGCGCAGCAGTCCGGGGCCAGACCGGTGCGAACCTTCGCCGTGCGCAATCGACCTGTGCAGGAACTGGTAAGCGTGCTGGAACGCTTGATCAGCGTCGGCGCACTTGATGGTGGAAGTGGGGGCGGGCAAACGTCCGCACGCGCGGAAGGGACGTTTGCAGCGGGCAATCAGCAGTCCGCAGGACCGTCGCGCACAGCGGCCACAGGCACTGGTTTGGCAACTCGAGTGTCCGCAAGTGATGGAGACGCGAGCCCCCAGTCGACCGAAGAAGCCGGCGAATCGCGTCGTGGCAGCGATCGCGACAGCAGCCGTGGCAGTGACGCCGCCATCAGTCTGACAGCGGATGAGGGTACCAACAGCATCATCGCCATCGGCGAGCCGCGTGCACTGGCACAGTTGGAAACGCTGATCAACACGCTCGACGTGCGCCAGCCGCAGGTGATGCTCGAAGCGACGCTCATCAGTCTCAGCGAGAGCGACTCGGTGAGTCTTGGCATCGAGCTCGAACGTCTGTTCCGCGACGGCGAGACGAGCTATCGCCTCTCATCACTCTTTGGCCTCTCCGGTGGACAAGCGGGCAACCGCACAGTGGGTGATGGAGGCGGATTCACGGGCGCGGTCCTGAATCCAGGTGACTTCGCGGCGGTCGTGCGTGCGGTGCAGAACATCTCGCAGGGCCGCAGCGTGTCAGCACCAAAGGTGCTGGTCAACAACAATGAACAAGCGACCTTCGGCAGTGTGCTGCAGCAGCCGGTGGGCGTGGTGAGTCAAGGCAACTCAAGCACGCAGGCTGGGTTCGGCGGCACGCAGGATGCTGGCACAACGATTTCAGTTCGGCCCCAGATTGCAGAAGGTGACCATCTGGTGTTGCAATACTCGGTGAGTTTGTCGAGCTTCGTCGGCACATCGCCCGCCGCAAACTTGCCACCGCCGCGTCAGCAGAATCAGGTCAACAGCGTGGCGACGATTCCCGATGGGCACGCCGTGGTGGTGGGGGGCCTTGAACTCATCACTGATGGTGAAAGCGCTGCGCAGATTCCGGGGCTTGGCGCGATACCGCTCTTGGGCAATCTCTTCAAGAATCAGACCAAGAACGCCGGACGCCAGCGCTTCTTCGTGTTCATCCGCGCCGAGGTGCTGCGCAACGAACGACTTGATGACTTGCGGTACCTCAGCGATGTGGAACGCAGCGCGTTCCCTGAGCTCATCGATGACGACACGCCGCGTGTGGAGCCGCGCGTGATCCGCTAAACTCCTTCAAGTGTTTCCGCGAACGTCGGTTTCCGCCCGCCGCTTGTGAGCGCAGCATGCCAGATGGTCAAGCCCAACGCGACGTACAGCTCGGCGATCATTTCGCCGACGATACCGCGTCCGTGCTGACGCAGCACATGGAAGTGAAGTCGCAGACAATTAGCTCGCGCACGGGTAGGTCGCAGCCTTCGGCTGAATTTCTCGCACGCGTTCCGCATGCCTTCGCTCGTCAGCATCTGCTGCTCAGTCTGGGGGTGCAGGGAGAACGCGAACTGCTTGCAGTGACACGCAGTACGTCGCCAGCTGCAGTGTGGAACGTCGCGGCGGCACTCGAGCGCGAAGTGACCACGGTTCCCGATCACTGTCATGCGGAGGCACTGGCCACGCTCATTGACAATGCGTATGCAGCAACCACGATGGAGCAGGCGCGTGACATCGCAAGTGATGTGCCCGTGGTGCATCTCGACCAGGCCGCATTCGACGAATCGGCGATTGATCCCGAAGCCGACATTCGTGCCGCGCTGCAATCCAGTGATGCCGACCTGCTCAACACTACCGGCAAAGGTCCCGTCATTCGACTGGTTGATCTCATTCTCTTTCAGGCATTGCAGCGAAATGCCAGTGACGTGCACATCCAACCCGTGGGTGACCGCGCG
>DATGWV010000399.1:0-3008 GCA_035299305.1 Phycisphaerales bacterium
GCGGCCTGCGGGCAGGTCTCTCGTCTGCCCGACTTTCCATCGTTCCGCCGGCTTTGGCTCGCGCCAAACACACACCCGGCCAGTCTGATGGTGTCGACCTTGCGGCCGACGCTTGTCTCTCTCCTGAGCTTTCGCCCAGCCGCGACGTGCGTCGCGTGTCCTCCGCTCTCTCTCCCAGCCTTGCGGCTGTTTCCTAACGTGCTGACCGGCAGGGCCGATCAGCGATTTCTGCGCCGGTCTCTCAGGTCGGCGCGCCACGGACGGAACGGGGAGCAGTGTACTGCGGAATGGAATTCTGTCCAGCAAAATCTAGCAATTTTCTGCGCGACTTGGGTCCAATAAATGCACTTTCTGCGCCTCACTAAAGGCACTCTTGGCACTCAAAGTGGTGGAGCTTGCCCTGCAACCGCCTCTCACGCGGACTGGTGACCACGCTCCGCGCGATGTGAATCCCGCAATTCGTTCTACGCCGACTCCGATTGTCTTCGCAACGCCCTCGCCTCCGCGAGCGAACACTTCCTTGTGCCCCACGATCCCTCCAGCTCTCCCGTCATCGACATCCGCGGCGTCACCAAGGTCTACTACAAGCCTGATGGCTCCATCATGGCCCAGGCTCTGCGCGGCGTCGACGTCCAGATTCGCAAGGGCGAGTACGTCGCCATCATGGGCAGCAGTGGCAGCGGCAAGAGCACGCTGATGAACGTGCTGGGCTGTCTCGATCGTCCCACCGAGGGCGATTACTTCCTCGATGGCAAGAACGTTGCCAAGATGGGCGACGAAGAGCTCTCGCGCTATCGTGGCCAGACCATCGGCTTCATCTTCCAAGCGTTCAACCTCATCCCTGAACTCACGATCGAAGCCAACGTCGAAGTGCCGCTCTTCTACCAGGGCGTTCCGCCCGCGCAACGCCGCGAGCGTGCGCTCGAATGCCTCAAACTCGTCCAGCTCGATCACCGCATCGGCCACCGCCCGCGCGAACTGAGCGGCGGCCAAATGCAACGTGTCGCCATCGCACGAGCGCTCGTCACCAAGCCTGTGCTGCTGCTCGCTGACGAACCGACAGGCAACCTCGACACGTCAACCGGCCACGCGATTCTCGAGGTGTTTGACCAACTGCACCGCCAAGGCATGACTATCGCCATGGTGACCCACGACCCGACTGTGAGCGACCGCTGCGAACGCGTGGTGCGACTGAAGGACGGCGTGGTGGAGACGGATATCAGCAAGACGCCGGCGATGCAGGCGTGAGTCAGTCTTGAATTCGTGTACGCCAATTAGTGTGCTGCGGGCTCGCCCCGAGGGTCCGCTTCAGTCTCATCTTCGCACTGCGACTCTTCGATGTCGGCTCCGCACCGCTCGCAGAGGCGCCGGGTCGGCGTGTACGCGAGATAATCCCGTGCGATGACAACCCCACACGTGCCGTAAATCGAAAGAAAGATAACGCCGACCGCGCGATTCGCGTCACTCGATGAGTTGAAGGTGAGCATTCCCACAAGGAACGTGAAACAGCAGACCGCAAACCCCAGCACGCGGGCCCATTGCTGGTTCCAGAGCAATCCCGCGCCTGCCAGCACGGTGAAAGTGCTGAGGTTGAACACCACCACACCATGCAGCGATTGAAGCATCGTGATGCCCCAGCTGTATGTGCCGACCACGAATAGTGTCCATGCGACGATGGTGGAACTGAGGCGTGGACTGCGATGGTTTGGCATGGCCGACTTCCTCTACAAGACTTGCACCGTCAACGTGAACTCCGCCTGACTGCACGATCAAACAGCATCGGCCTGCGCACGCGCTTCTTCAACCTTCGGTCGCTTCTCGATTGGCTGCAAATGGAATCGATCGCCAAAAAGCAACGACACGTCGTTGCGGAGCAGCGTGCGGATGATCCATACTGCGATCAAAAGGCATATGACGCAGACCGCCACAGCTATGCCCGGTGCCTCGCTGAGGTACATGCGTCGCCCGCCAAGTGTCATTGTCAATAGACGGAAACTGAGCAACGCATCCGCGACACCGAAGACGGTCAGGGCAGCGCCCAGTCCGCTTACAAAGATCGTGAGCGTTCGTGCCCACGGTTTGAGAAACAGCAGACCAAAGCCCAAGATGGGAAAGAGCAGGTTGGTGTGAAGCATGAGCCGCTGCTGCGTGAGTTGTATGAAAAACTGCAGCCACGCCCACACGCCCGTCACGATGAAAAGCCAAGTCACGACGTGCAATGAGAGCGGACGGGACTTTGGTGCGCGGTTCCCCATGTCATGAGTCTACCGATTTCCCCGCGGATCGCAAGGACGGAGACCCAAAATGCGGGCGACAGGAGTTGAACCTGCAAAGCCTTGCGGCCACTGGATCCTAAGTCCAGCGCGTCTGCCAATTCCGCCACGCCCGCGTGCCGATATTGTAGTGGCCTTTCGTGGGTCTTTACCCAGACGTTCGCAGGGCCTCAGATCCGGCGTCCGGGTTGCTGATTGTGTGTCATTGTGACTGCTTCTTCGTCCATTCCCGCCCTTCCCGCTCGCGTGTCGCTGCTGGGTTTTCCCATCGACTGCGTCACGCAGCAGCAAACGCTCGATCACATCGCGGCCAGCATCCGCGCGGGTCAGGGCGGCTGGGTGCTCACGCCCAATCTCGACATTCTGCGCCGCGTGACCAGCGAGCCCGAGACGCGAGCGCTCGTCGAAGCCACCACGCTGCGCACCGCTGACGGCATGCCGCTCATCTGGGCGAGCAAACTCAAGGGCACGCCGCTGCCGCAGCGTGTGACAGGCTCGGACCTCATCTTCACGCTCACGCAGCGAGCGGCGACTGACGGCTTTCGCGTGTACTTGCTGGGCGGCGATCCAGGTGTCGGCGATCAAGCCGCGGCCAAGTTGCGGGAGTTGTTCCCGCAGCTCATCATCGCGGGCGTCGAAAGTCCGCCATTCGGCTTTGACAAAGATGACGCGTACATGACCGCCATGCGCGAGCGCGTGATCGCCGCCAAGCCCGACATCGTGTACGTCGCGGTA
>DATGWV010000400.1:0-4908 GCA_035299305.1 Phycisphaerales bacterium
ACGATCGCCGCACTGACGGTTACTGCGAACAGCGTCATCGCTGCGGCATGCATGTGCGTGCCGACGGCGAATGTGGGCCCGAGTTTGATCTTCGAGGTCACAAAGTACCACACGTCAAACAGAATCGGGTGCAGAAGGAAGATGCCGAAGGTGAGGCCCGACAGCGTCAGCAATGTGTCGCTCGCGGCGTGACGCACAAACAGGCCCACCATGCAAAGCGAAATCGCAATCGCGTACGGCAGAGCGAGATTCGTCCAGCCCAGCGCGTAACTGAGGCCCGCGGCTGCGATGACGACGCTCCAGAGCATTGCGAGGGCGACATTGTCGTACCCGCCGCGCACGCGAGCACGCACAATGGCCAGGCCCATGATGACGGCGGGCAGCACCGTGCACCACTGCATCCACGGTTGATACACCTTCTGCTCACGCTCGTATATCTGCACGAGGCGATCCATCACTGCGCTCGCGGCGATGAGCAGCAGAGCCGCGACGACACTCCATGCGATTGCAGTGCGCCTCGCGATGCGTGCGTCGCTGGCTGGCGGATGTGATCCAAACCACAGGCCGGCGGCGACAGTCGCGAGAAACGCGAAGGGCAGAAACCACAGATGCGTCTCGGGCCCGGCGAGCAGTCGCCATGGTGCGAACCATGCGAAAAGGTCGTTCCCCGCGCGATGTGCGAGCAGCGATTTCCAGGCGGCGTAGACCAGCCACCAAACCACCCACGGCAGCAGCAGTGTCATCGCTCGGCCTTTGACGAATTCAGCGGGTCCACGCCGGCCAGCACTCTGCACGCTCAGCGCAATCGTGAAGATCGTGAATACCTCCAGCCCGAAGATCATGACCGGCCATTGCTTGGTATTGGCGTGAAATGCGACGATGGCGATGCACGCAAGGACGCGCAGCCACTCGATGCCCGCCTCGCGTGCGGGCTTGGCTGGCGCGACACCCGGACCGGTCATGCCGGCACCTGCATCTTGCGAACTTGTCGCCGCCACGTCGTTCATGCGATTCTCTACGAACCCAGCCGTTCCGCATCAATGTCGGCAAATTCCGCGTATTGTTCGCGACGTTATGCTCAACTTTTGGTACCATGTGCGAGTCCCGAGCGGCTGTTGCGTGCCGCTCAGCAACTTTCGCACGGAGGCCACCATGCCCGCGACCCCAACTCCTAAAGCTCCCAAGCCCGACATTCGTCTCTACGACGATGACGCCGATCACCTTGTGAATCCCAGCGTCGCGATGGAACGCATCAGCCTGCTACCCGGCGATGGCAAGAAGAATCCCGGCGAGCGTGTCCGCATCATGTGGGGCCAGGACCTGCTGCGCGACTTGCTTGATGGGCGGTATCGCACCGTCATTTGCGGCGTGAACGATCACGACAACAGCCACGGCATCATCGCGCAGCTTGTGGAGCTCATTCCCACCAGCCAGTGGACCAGCAAAAGCGTGACGAGCTATGCGAAGATGTTCCAAGAGAGCGCGGCGATTCACGCCGGGGGCGATCGCGAGCCGTTCGTGCTGAAGTTCGACCTTGACAGTCTGCTGATTCTTGCGCTGCTGCGCCCCAAGGGGCGCAACCACTTCACGATCGACGATCTCTCGCGCGGGTTCCGCACGATCAACAAGATGTTGCACGATCGCAAGGAACGTCAGCCTGCTGCGACGGTGAGCTTCCTCAACGCAAAGGCGAATCGGCTCATCGACAGCGACAATCAGGAGCCAACGTTTGAGAACGTGCTGCGCGTGATGTACGAAAGCGGCTTCCGCGGCGATGTCTACACCAGCCAGACGATGTGGCGCATGGGGCACGTGGGCGTCTTCCCCAGCTATCCGTTCCCCGAAGGTCTGGAACGCATGCGCGGCGGCAGTTCGTGACGGCTTGCGAGCCATGCTCGCGATATGCGTGTGATTGCAGTAAAAACGCCCGCAGATCACGGGCGTTTTTCATAGTGTGCGTGCTGGTGGCGTCACTTCTTGGTCCAAGCGGTGGAGCTCTGGTTCGCGGCGAGGGCGATGGCGGCTTCGATCACGGCTCGCACCTGCGGGCGTGATGCGTCGTCGGTCATGCGGCACTTCACGTGGCGCATGAGCTTACCCGCGCCTTCGAGAATCGCCGTGAATGGCCCTTCGAGCTTCGCACCGTTGCCCACGTACAGCGACACATGCTGCTTGCTGGCGGCAATGGCGAAGAGGTCAGCGTCGCTGATGCGGTAGGTGGCGTTGCCCCATTTGACCTGCGACACCACGTCGCGCTTACCGGCGCAGGCGCGGATCAGGGCGTCGAGCGCCTTGGCCGTTTCGCGGTGCGGGAGCACCATCGCGTCGATGGCGACGGAGACGGGCGCGTTGAGGTCGGCGCGCGTGGTGTACTGCTTGGACATGCGCTCGCGGCTGGCGGGCTTGGCACGCGGCTCGGATGCTGCTTTCTTCTTTGTTGTGGGCGTCTTTTTCTTGACGCTGGCTTTCTTAGCCATGTGGTCACCTGGTTCGAGATCAGCGGCTTGCGGCACGCCGGGCACGCGGCAAGCCCCGCGCGGACGGCGGGCTTACAGCAGGAAGACGTTGATCAGGATGTCGCCGATGCCGACGAGCGCAGCGCCGGCGATGAGCCCCGCGCAGATGGGTTCGTGCGTCTGCACCCACAGCA
Source organism: Phycisphaerales bacterium (assembly GCA_035299305.1). Classification (GTDB taxonomy): domain Bacteria; phylum Planctomycetota; class Phycisphaerae; order Phycisphaerales; family UBA1924; genus BJHL01. The sequence continues at coordinate 2,651 of DATGWV010000400.1, forward strand.
GGTTGCCCATCGATTCCTTGCGGTTCTTGTACATGCGGCCCATGATCCAGAAGAACGCCGAGCCCAAGAACATCCAGAACGTGGAATCGGGCGGCAGCACGAGGCCCAGGCCGATCGCCACGGGCGAGATCGGGCTCTTGTTCTTCGTGAAGACGCGCACGAGCTCGAAGCCGATGCCCAGCACGGCGAAGATCACCATCGCCCACAATGCGCTGGGGTGAATGATGCTCGTGAGTCCGCCGCCGCCCGTCAGGCCCTGGATGAATTCGCTGATGCCCTTCCACTGCACGGCCCCGATGAAGCTGAATTCGTCGGGCTTGGCCAGCAGCACCTGCTCGACGCTGGAGTTCGCGAACTCGGGCTTGGGCGTGGTCAGCGGATTGTCCTTGTGGCCGTTGAGGAAGAGCACGAAGAACAGGGGCGTGCTCGCGAGCGCGCCGGCGATGATGCCGATGCAGTGGCCCCAAGCCTGGTGACGGGGCTTGCCGCCCAGCATGTAGCCGGGCTTGATGTCCATCAGCAGGTTGGCTGAGTTGCTGGCCACTTCGGTGGTCATGAGGGCCGTCATCAGGTTGGTCTGCGGATGCTTGGGGTCCAGCACGCCGAAGGTGAACTGCGTGATTTTGCTCAGGCTGCCCGTGGGCGTGATGCTGGTCATCGCCGTGGCGTTGACGGCGATCAGCGTCAAGAGCAAAATGAGCGGAATCGACAGCGCGCCCAGCCACCAGTTGACGCCGAACCAGTCGTGGGCCATCCACACCGCCAGCGCGCCCACCACCGGCACGCCCACCCACGACACCCACAGCGGCACTTCGATGTGCGCGAGCGCGTCCTGCCCTTCCTTCTTCTTGCCGAAGACGCCGCGGAAGGCGGAGATGATCACCTGCGGCTTGGCGAGGAACGCGGCCATGCTGGCGCACACGAGCATCGCAACGCCAGGCCACAGCAGCCAGCCGTTGAGAATGTCCGTGCGGCCGAACGCAGTGGTGACGGCCGTGCCTTCGCTGAGCTGGCCGAACGGCGCAGCAAGTTTGCCAGACGCTTCGGTCAGCCCAACCGACTTTGCACCAGCTTCGGTCAGAAGCACTGCGGACTTCTTCTGCACCCACCCGCTGGCAACCGCGAGCGGCCCCATGAGGCACCAACCGATGAGTAAGCCGACCATCATGTTGATCGCATACTTGATGTTGAGCAGCCCGCCCGCTCCAAACATGGCGAGATCAAGCGTCGGTGACAATCCCAGCTTGCGAATGTCGATGTTGGCGATCGTCGGCAGCGGCGCTCTGTCCGCCTCGACGAGCTTGTAGTACCAACTGTCCAGATGCTCGCTCATCCATGTGACCTGCTTGAGCTTGAGCCACTTGTCCTGAATCAGCGTCATGTAGGCTTCACCGCTGATGAACTTGAGCGAGCCGGCGAAGAGCCCGGCGATGACCAGAGCCTTGGCCTTGAACATGCCCACGGCGGCGTTGCTGGTGTACAGCGTGTCGAGCACCACGCCGCACGCCTGGCCTTCCGGGAACGGCGCCTGCTCGTCGTTGATGAACCGCCGCTTCATCGGAAACGCGACCAGTACTCCCAGCACGCTGAGCACGACGTTGAAGAGCATCATCTGCCACCACGGCATGATCTCGTTCTTCACCATCATGTACGCCGCGATGCCGCTGATGAGCGGCCCCGTCATGTACCCGGCCGCCGTCGCGATCGACTGACTGGCGTTGTTCTCCAGAATCGTCATGTCGCGCGCGCCCAGTGCACTCATCACGCGAAAAGCCGCGAACGCGAGAATCACGCTCGTGAGCCCCACGCCCAGCGTCCAGCCGGTCTTCGCGCCGATGTACAGGTTGGTCGCACTCAGCACGCCGCCCAGCAGAAAGCCCGTGATCGCCGAGCGGATCGTGAGCTGGGCCATGTCGCCGCGAAAGACTTCCGTCAGCCACCACCGATCCTTCTGCTCGCGCGTCCACGTCTGGATCTGTTCATCGGTGAGGGTTTTGATGGCCATAGGGACAAGACAGTAGGGAATCTTGTAGGGTGAAAACTGGCAACTACTCGGCGCGGACGTGACGCGTCGCGAGACCGACGCCGTCCGTAACCTGCGGCGTGCCGCTCGCGCCACCAACTCATGCCGCCATCGCGCTGGGGAGCAATCTGGGCGACCGGGCCGCGACGCTGCGCAGTGCGGTTGCTGCGATTGCCGGGCTGCCGCTGACTGCCGTGGTTGCGATATCTCGCCTGCACGAAACCGCGCCGGTGGG
>DATGWV010000401.1:0-9876 GCA_035299305.1 Phycisphaerales bacterium
TCACGACGAGGGGAGGGCGGGACTGTCGATTCGAGTGCGCATCGTGCAACGCGGCAGCTCGCGTCGTGTCGCCCGCATGCGTGCGTGGACTCACGGATTCGGCTTCTGTGATGGCTGCTGCGATGGTGCTCATAGCCATTGCTCGATAGCGGGTGCAAGCCAGCGAATGCGCTCGGCGAAGTTGGGCCAGGTGGATGCGCGACCGACGGTTGTGGTGCAGTTGGCGTCGAGCAGGTGTGGGACGCCGTCCACGATGGTGAAGTCGAACTTGCCGAAGTCGAAGTTGAGTTCGCGGCGGATTTGCTGGATTTCGGGCGGTGGTTCGTGCTCGAGGGTGCGCTTGACGATGGTTGTGGCTTGCACGATGGGCGACGTGGCGCGGTTGACGCCGACGAAGCCGCGGTCGCCCAGGAAGTTCCACGAGCGCAGTACGTACATGTCGCCATCGCGCTCGCAGAGGAGTCGTTCGACGACGAGGTCGGGGTTGTACCAGACGGGGATCGGGACGTCGCGCGTGCGGGTGTAGATGCGGTAGTCTTTGCCTGGGAGTTTGGCGCGGCAGTGCCAGGGGAGGCGTTGACGAGCGGCGCTGGCGAGCGTGGCGAAGGGGCGCGACCAGCGGGTGGTTTGGTAGTCGGTGACGCCACCAAAGTTGCCGTTGGTCTTGACGATGACGGGGCCGTCGTAGCCGTCGTTTCGCGTGACGAGGTGGCGTGAGATGACGCGTTTCTCGATGGAGCCGACGTTGCGGTTGAGTGCGCAGCGATACTGGCTGGCGACGTGCTGGTAGGCGGGCAGCGGCCGGGAGAAATCTACGTGCATCAGTGCGACGCTCGCGCTGGGAACGAATGACGGGGCGGGGACTTCGACGGTTGCGATGCCCATTTCGCGCCAGATGGGCAGCAGTTCTCGAATGAGATACTTGACGGGCATGAGGGGCGTGGCGGGGTGCGTGTGAACGACCACCAGCGGTGCATCGCACCGGGCGCGGCGAAGGAGACGATCTTCCACTCCCACAGCGGACGACACGTGCAACATACTAACAGCAAAGCGTGCAACGGTGCTGGGCGGGCCAGAAATTCGCCCGATCGGCGCGGAAAGCACATAACGGACGTTGCCGCAAGAGGTTGAGGCGGCTTATGGTTTTTGTGTGCTGCGGGAAGGTGTTCTGCGCACCGCCGGCGTCGCTGAAGAGTTCAACCGCAATCTGGAGGCTGCCATGGGCTTGGATTTCGCGATCGATGCGCTGTACGCGACGGACTTTTCCAGTGCGCAGGCAGCGGCGTGCCGAGTGCATCGCGATGGGCGCGCGTATCCGACGATCGCAGCAGTGGGCACGTGCTTTGAGCAAGCCGGGCACAGCCTGACGATTCGGCATGTTCAGTTGTTTGATTGCTACCGCGCGGAGTGGCGCGATGCGCATGGCGTGACGCAAGGCGCGGTCGCGGGGCAGACGGCGGAAGAGGCGGCGGTGTATGCGCTGAGCTTGCTGCGGCGGCAGGTGGCGGCGGCGATGCAGACGGATCATGCGTGAGTCAGCGTGCCTGACGGAAGCGTGATTCACTCATCTCCGAAGATCGTGCCGAGGTTGCGGGCTGCGAGGATGAGCGCATCGTCCTCTTTCACGAGTCGCTGCTTGCCGGCGGCGAAGCTGAGATCGACGTCGGTGAGCTGACCCTTCTGCACGGCGACCATGCGGCCGGCTTTGCCTTCGCGCAGCAGCGTCATGGCGTGGCTGCCGAGCAGCGTCGCAAGCACGCGGTCACTGGGAATGGGCGTGCCGCCGCGCTGCGTGTGTCCCAGGATCGTGTACCGGCTTTCGACGCCCGTTTCATCTTCGATCTGCTCCGCAATGTACTTGGCGATGCCGCCCAGGCGAATCGGATCGGGGCTGGTCTCGACGCGCCGGGCCACAAACTGCCCGTGGCCCTTCACTTTCGCGCCTTCGCTGACGCAGATAAGACTGCTGCGCTTGCCGCGCTCGCTCCGCTCCTTCACCAGATCAAAAACTCGCTTCATCTCAAACGGCAACTCGGGCAGCAGAATCGCATCGCTGCCGCTCGCAACACCCGCGTGGAGCGCGATCCAACCGGCGTTGCGGCCCATCACCTCCACCACCATCGCCCGGTGATGGCTGTCGGCCGTGGTGCGCACCTTGTCGAGCGCATCGGTCGCCGTCGCGACAGCAGTCTGAAAGCCGAAGGTGATCTCGGTCCCTTCGATGTCGTTGTCGATGGTCTTGGGCACGCCGATGACGGGAATGCCCTTCTTCGCGAACTCCGTCGCGCCCGTCTGCGTGCCATCGCCGCCGATGGTGATGAGCGCCTCGACACCTGCACGCTCGAGGTTGCGGATGCAGTCGGGCATCACGTCTTTGTAGATCGGCTTGTTGTCGCTGTCGGTGCCGATCTTGTGACGACTGGGATTGGTCTTGTTGTTGCTGCCGAGAATGGTGCCGCCGCGGAGGAGGAGTCCGGCCATGTCGGCTTCGGTCAGCTCGCGAAAGCGATTCTCGATGAGACCGAGGTAGCCGTCTTCAATGCCGATCACTTTGATGTCGCAGTGGAAGGCATCGCGCGCGACGGCGCGGATGACGGCGTTGAGGCCGGGGCAATCGCCACCGGAGGTGAGGATGCCGATGCGGCGAACTGTGGGGCAGGTCAAGGCGAGGGGGTGCATGCTGCAACATTATCGGCGGAAATGAGCCGGTGCATGCACCGCAAAGCATGGAGATTGTGCGAGCTTTCAGGCGTTGTGGCGGGCACCGCGCCACAGGCCGACGCCTGCCGCGCCGCCGCTGGGGAGATAGGGCTTGATGGTGGCCCACAAGCTGTCGGCGGTGCGCTGCACGGCTTGCGCGGTTTCGGCGACGTTGTCTTTGAGATGATCGATGTCGCTGGTGGAGAGGCCCAGGCCCAGTTTGTGAATGAGAACTGCGCCGCCTATCAAGATGGCTCCGACCAGCAGCGCGACTTTGATGACTTTTCGCACGAGGAAGGCGAAGACGAACGCGGCGATGAAGCTGACGCCCGCTCGGAGCATCCAGGGAGCGGCGCTGTCGAGCGCGGTGCTCTCGCCCGCGCCGTTGGTGGCGCGAAAGACCAGCCAGCCAGCGCTTGCGGCGGTGGCTGCGAGAACGAGGAAGAAGATCTTGCTCTTGAGCGGGCTGAAGAGCATGCCCATGCCGAAGCCGGCTGCGCCGCCAGCGATGGTTGCTGCTGCGGATGATGCATCTGTAAGTTCGGGTTTGATTTCATCGGCCATGATGCACCTTTGCAACCGGGGTCATTCAAACTCCACTTCGACATCGCCTCGCGAGCCGACGATAGCCTGCACGAGGCGGCGGACTTGTTCGCGCGAATCGGCTTCGATTTTCTCGCGATCCTTGGGGAGCAGTTCGAGCGCTCGCGCTTCGATGGGGACCTGGGCTTTGGCCTGCGTGAGTTCTTCTTCGCCTGTCCACCAGACGTAGCGTCGCCAGCCTTTCTGCACGCTTGTCTGCTGCGACTCGGCGAAGATCTCGACGGCTTGGCGCTGCGGCTTGGGGACTTTGACGCGGATGATGGTGCGCTCGCCGACATCTTCGACGCGGACGCCTGTGTCGGCGAGGTTGGTCAGGTCGATGCCGTAACTGACGACGACTGGCGTTTGCACGGCGACGCTGGCATCGCCCAGCAGCATGCTCTCGACTTTGGTTTCGACGCGGACGCTGGTGGGCACCTGCACGGTGATGAGCTTGAGCGTGCGCACGCTTTTGGCGACGTCGGCGGGGTTGATGATGTTGCGCTCGGTCATGAGGCGTGCGACGGCGGCTTCGCGGACGCGCTCGCGGCGGACCGTGTAGACGAGACTCGCAGCGGCGAGGAGCATCGCGATGACGGCCGCGACGATGGCGAGGCGGGTGGCTCCGCTTGACGAAATTTGCGTTGCGTTCTGCATGGCGCGCCTGCTGGGTAGTCCGCGAGGGAGATGGTACGAGTGGTGGCAGGGCTATTGGACACCTGCTGCAACAGTAAAGCGGACCGCCTGCAGCCAGTTGAGTTCGCGACCGTGATTCGAATTGTCAAGACGAACCCGCGAGAACTCGGCGACCCGACGCATGCCCATCGACGCGACATTCACGGCACTTCGTATCGCAGCACGGATTTCAATCGCTCGGGCAGCGCTGTGGGTCGAGGTAGCGGGAAGCCACGACCGGTCGCGTCATACACGGGCTTGCTGACATCAAACTCGTGAAGGAAGAAGCACAGCCGACACGACTGCACGCCGTCAGGGACGGCCTCGCCAAAACAAGTCTCTCCATCGTCCGACCAATATGACTCGCAGTACGGGACTTGGGACACTGCGGTCCGTGCAGTGGGCATGTCCTGTGACAACATGCCGACGTTGAACTCCACCACTGCACCGGTCATCTGCAACTCGATGACGACTAAACGTTCAAGCTGTTCACGCATGCACTGAACATTCTCAGCACTTGCATCGCCGAAGGCTTCGTGAGTCAGATCGCGGAGGTCCGCTTCCGAAAAGGGCCATGTGTAGACGGCCATGTCGGCGATGTGTGCTGCTGCGGTCAAAGAGTTTTGGTTTGCTTCGTGCATGGTGCACCTACCGCCGTTTCTGCGGGGTGCATGATACGAGCGGTCGCGCTGCGCCAGAACACCGAATGGGGAAACGTCTTTTCAGCGCGCCGGGAACTTCATGAGATCACCCTCAAGCGTCGCTGCGAAACGATCGAGTTCAGTCGGCGAAACGTGTAAATTGAGCGTGATTCCTGGGTCAAATTTCGCACGCCCGTTGCAGACTTCGTCTGGCAGCGCCTCGGCACGAAGGCGGACGAGCAAACACCCAGCGTCGCTTTCCGACCACTCGAACAAAAGAAGCGGCTCCGTAAACCAAATGCTTGCACCCGGCTGTGGCGGCTTCTGCAACCACGCAATGAGTTCCGTCAGTTCGCTGGTAAGCAAACACGGATCTTCGAACGTCCATTGCGAATCACCGCATTGCACTTCGCCGCGCAAGATGAGCCAATTGCGGTCGTACGGACAGTTTCTTCGCGCCTGTGGGAACTGGTATCCAACGACGCGCAGTGAAAAGCGATCAAGCTCTGGTGTACCAAGAAACATCGTCGATGCCGCATGATCGTTCACACGACGCGATCCTCTTTTGCAATCCCCATCGCCGGCCTTCACTGCTTCCTCCACTTCCCGGTCTTGAGGTCCAGTGATACACCCGCGTCGTGCTCCTGCACGATGGTGCGTAGGGTGCACTTCTTGCCACCGGCCTTGTGCCAGCATGCGTGGGTGAATTCGAGGCACTCGGCTTCGATGATGGTGTAGTAGATCCACTCATCATCCCTGATTTTCGCCGCCTTGAGGATGGCGGGCGTGGCGACCTTCACTGGCTTTATGATGGGCTGGTAGAACGGCACGGGCGGTTTCCAGCTCGGTGCGCCGCCCTCGCCATCTCCGCCCTCGGACTCAAACCCAAGCTGCTCGCCGTCCTTGGAGATGCACCACGCGATCGGGGCGTATGAGTTCGTGCTGGCGAGCTCGAGCTCGAAGCCAAGGAGCACTGCATCGGCGGGGAACTTTGCCGAGGCGAGCTTTGTGAGCTTCGTGACGAGGCGCGGCGCGGCTGCGGCGAGCCTCTGCTTCACGAGCGTTCGGAGCTTCTTCGCTCTGGCATCCTTGGGCAACTTTGCGTACCTGGTCGGTAGTGGCATTGCGCATCCTCCACGAGCATCAACTGCGGAGATGGAGGTTACGCCACCGACATCGCTAGATGATCCGGTCGCTCTTTGCAATCCCCAGCGCCGGCCTCACATCAAGCTGCACAAGCACGCCTTTGCCGAGCTTTTCTTCTTGCAGGCGCTGGGCGGTTTCGGCGTCGACGTAGTCGCTGTGGCAACTGAGTTTGGAGGTGTCGGCATTCGGCATTCGTGATTCGGCATTCGTGGCCGCGGGGTTGATGGCCTGCTTGGTCTTTGCCGCGAGCTTGTGAATCTCGTCGGGACTCAGCACGCCGCGCTTTTCGAGGATTGCCTGCTGCTCGGGCGTGAGGGGGAGTGACTTCTTTGGTGCGCCGGGTTTGGTGCCGTCGGCTCCGCCCATGCGTTCGAAGCCTTCGGCTTTGCCGCTGGCGAATTCCTGGATTTCTTTGCTGATGCGGACGCTGCACCAGTCGTGGCCGCACATGGCGCAGAAGTCGGTGTCGACGTCGAGGTCTTCGTCGTGGTATGCGCGGGCGGTGTCGGGGTCGAAGGAGAGTTCGAAGTGCTTCTCCCAGTTGAGCGCGGCGCGGGCTTTGGTCAGTTCGTCGTCGCGGTCGCGCGTGCCTGGGATGCCCAGCGCGACGTCGGCGGCGTGGGCGGCGATCTTGTAGGCGATGCAGCCTTGCTTGACGTCGTCTTTCTTGGGCAGGCCCAGGTGTTCTTTCGGCGTGACGTAGCAGAGCATCGCGGCGCCGTGGTAGGCCATGCTGGTGGCGCCGATGCAACTGGTGATGTGGTCGTAGCCCGGGAACATGTCGGTGACGAGCGGGCCCAGCACGTAGAAGGGCGCGCCGTGGCAGAGCTTGCGCTGGATCTTCGCGTTGTATTCGATCTGATCGAAGGGCACGTGGCCCGGGCCTTCGATCATGACTTGCACGCCGAAGCGCCAGGCGCGTTCGGTGAGTTCGCCGAGGGTTTCGAGTTCGCTGAGCTGCGCGTCGTCGGTCGCGTCGGCCATGCCGCCGGGGCGCAGGCCGTCGCCGATGCTGAAGGTGACGTCGTATTCGCGGAGAATCTGGCAGATGTCGTCCCAGCGCGTGTACATGATGTTCTCGTCGTTGTGGACGAGCATCCACTTGGCGAGGAGGCTGCCGCCGCGTGAGACGATGCCGATGAGGCGGTTCTTGACGTACTTGAGGTGGGCTTTGCGCACGCCCGCGTGAATCGTGAAGTAGTCGACGCCTTGCTTGGCCTGGTGGTGTAGGCTGGCCTCGATGGTGGGCCAATCGAGCTGCTCGATCTTCTTGCCGATGATCATCGAATAGATGGGCACGGTGCCGATGGGCACGCAGGAGTTCTGCAAGATTGCCGCGCGGCATTCGTCGAGGTTGCCGCCGGTGGACAAATCCATCACGGTGTCGGCGCCGTGCTTTTCGGCCCACTTGAGCTTTTCGACTTCTTCGTGCGTGCCGCTGCTGATGGGGCTGGCGCCCATGTTGGCGTTGACTTTGGTCTTGCTGGCGCGGCCGATGCACATGCTGTCGAGGTTGTGCGAGAGGTGGTTGATGTTGGCGGGAATGACCATGCGGCCTGCGCCGATTTCATCGCGCACTTGCGCGGGTGAGAGGTGCGGCTCGCGCTGGGCGACGCGCTGCATCTGCGGCGTGATGATGCCGAGGCGGGCGTGTTCGAGTTGCGTGCGCGGCTGGAAGCCCTTGGGATAGATCACGCGCGCGCGGCGGCCGGTGGCGAGATTGAACTCGACGAATTCGTGGGTTTCGCCGAGGCAGTTGGTGCAGCCTTGCTTGCTGCCGGGTTGGGCGGGGGCGGCGATCGCGCCGACGTGCTTGTGCGACGTGGTGACGCAGCCGAGCCAGTCGCGCGAGACGTTGCCGGCGATGTAAGGCGCGAACTCGCGGGGCGAGATGAACTTGCCGCCGCCGAAGCTGGTGTTGAGAGCAGTGTCGTGCGGGTTGGTTTGCTTGGTGAAGGCGACGTCGCTGTTGTCGGTGGTGACTTCGCCCAAGTCGACGACGCTCCAGCCGGCGGGCAGGAAGTCCCATGCGGTTTTGCTGCTGGCCTTGGGCATGCCGGGGGTGTCCGGGCTGGCGAACATGAGGGGGCCGCCGATGTCGGCCTTCAAGGCGAAGGAGCCGGGCGTGGTGACGTTGGCGGTGTTGCCGGGGTTGGCTGCGCCGGCGAGGGGCACGGCGAGCAGATCGGTGGGCCGCCGGTCAGAGCCACTCTTGGTCGTTCCATTGCCAGCATGCACATCGCGAGCGAACGTCGTCATAGCAAACTCCTCGCGCTTGCGGCGCGAACTCAAACGTCAATTGTCGGGGGGATGCAGCACGGACTGAACGCACGCGGCTGACTCGCCGCACGCGCACGCTGCTCGCATTCCCTCCGCCGGTCCGAACCGGATCAGGTTCAACGGGTCCATCTCAGCAAACACGGCGAGGTGCCGGGTTGCGCCCCGAGCGATACGAGGTACTGTAGGTGCGAAGCATGCGATGTTCAGGCGAGTTGATCGCTTGCGACCCCGGACAAATCCCTGTAGAGATTGCAGTTCACTTCAGTTCACGCATGCCTTCAGCGGCACGCAGGGCATTGAGCCAGACCAGTGCGGGCGGATGATCTTTGAGCAGTTTCACGAGCTGACTTGTTGAGCAGCAGAGTCGGGCGGCGGCGAGTTTGACGTCGAGGTTGCATGCGAAGATGAAGTCGAGGGCTTCGCCGAGGATGGCGGGGAAATCTTCGTGCGTGGTTGCGATCACGATGCGTTCGTGGCGGCAGCGTGACTTCCATAAGTCGCTGCGGGCATCACCTGTGGGGACGCTGCATCGGGCTTGGACGGCGAGGGCGAGCCGCAGGCGGGAGATTGCCATGCGGCGGTTCTCCATCGATGTTCGTCGTTCGCCGGCGTGAGCTTCGATGCCGCTGGGTTCGTGCGTGAGGGTCACTGTCGTTTCGACTTTGTTGCGATTTTGGCCGCCGGGGCCGCCGCTGCGCGACTTGCCGATGGTGCATTGCCGGAGCAGGTCATCGATTGCGAGCGTTGCGGGATGAGGTCGCGGGACGATCACAACCGGCGCGTGCTTGATGCGGGCTTCGGCGGCTTTCTGTTTGTCTTGTGACTTCTTCTCGCCGCGCGTTTGCGCGGTGATTCGCGCGTCGAGTGACGCGAGCCATGCTTCTTCGGCACTCTGCGACGGCGCAGGTTTGCTTTCTCGCTTCCCCATTTTTCACGTCCCCGCTGCGGCTGGAATGGAGATCACTGGCGTTGCCTGCAGTTCCATGTCGTCGCGCTTTCCCGCCCGCAACAACTGGAACCCGAGTCCGCCGATCATCGCGGCGTTGTCCATGCAGTAGCGCATGGGCGGTAGGCGGACTGCAAGTGCGTGTGATTGCTCGAAGGCGAGCAGTTCGCGCCGCAGTCGTGAGTTTGCGGTGACGCCGCCGCCGCAGAGGAGCGAGCGATATGTCACGCCGCGCTCGCGGGCTTGCTCGATGGCGCGGGAGAGTTTGATGGTGACGGCTTTGCAGGCCGAACGCTGGAAGCTGGCGGCGAGATCGCGGATGTTCTCTGGGGTTGCGTCCATGGGCGGCGTGCCGCTTCGTTCGCCTGGCACGCCACGCAGGGTGTAGAGGACGCTGGTTTTGAGGCCTGAAAACGAGAAGTCGAGCGATGTCGGGCTGAGGCGCGAGATTGGGAGATCGAACCGCTTTTCGTTGGCGGCGGGATCACTGGCGAGTTTGTCGAGGTTGGGGCCGCCTGGATGTGGCAGCTTCATCATGGTCGCGGCTTTGTCGTATGCCTCGCCCATTGCGTCATCGATGGTCGCGCCGATGCGATGGATGTCGGTCCATGACGCGACGTGGTACATCGCCGTGTGGCCACCTGAAACGACAAGGCCCAGCGCGGGGAACAGGTTGTCGACTTCGCTGCGTTCGAGCATGCCGCTGTAGACGTGCGCGGCGACGTGATCGACGCCGACCAGCGGCTTGTTCAAACTCCACGCGAGACTCTTGGCGGCGGCGACGCCCACGAGCAGACTGCCGATGAGACCGGGCCGATTGCCCACGGCGATGGCATCGATCATGCCCAGCCCGGTGCCGGCCTGCTCAAGAGCTTCGCGCATCACGGGCAGCACGGCTTCGACGTG
>DATGWV010000402.1:0-15364 GCA_035299305.1 Phycisphaerales bacterium
GCCTGCGTCCTCTTCACCACCATCGGCGAAGACAGCTTCAACGTCGACTTCTACATGCCCGGCGCGATCGTCATCGATTTGGGTACCTTACCCCGGTGAAACTCGAGCGAAATCTCGCCACTTCTGCAAACGCAAACCGAACTCGTGCAATACAACGTCCAGCGACTCGTTACCCGATCATCCGCGGTTCGCTCATGGAGATTCTCATGCTCAAGCACAACGCCCTGCTCTCCGTCGCTCTCCTCTCGCTCGTTGCCGGCACCACGTTCGCCCAGCCGGGTGGTGAACAGCGTCCCCGCCAACGCGATGGCCAGCGTGAAGGCGGCCGCGGCGAGTTTGGCCGCATGGCCGAAGGTGCCCGGCGCATGGGTCTGGGCGGCAACGGCCAGGAAGCCCCGCCTTTCAACCGCCGCCAAATCGAACGCTTCGCCGAGCAGATGGCCCTGACCGAAGATCAGAAAACCGCCGCCCTCAACCTCCTCGACGGCTACGAAGAGCTCGTCCGCCAATCAGGCGACGAAGCCCGCACACGCCGCCGCGAAGCGATGGAAAAGTTCCGCGAGTCGCAGGACCAGAGCATCTGGGAGACCGTTCGCACCGCCGCCGAAACCGACCGCGTCGCCCGCAAGAAGCTCGACACGCAGTTGCTCACTGACCTCTCTGCCGTCTTGACGCCCGACCAATCCGCCAAGTGGCCCGAGGCCGAGCGCACCCTCAAGCGCGGCCAGTCCCTCCGCCGCGGCCTCCTCTCCGCCGAACGCGCAGACGTCGCCGAGATCGTCAGCGAACTCGAAGTGCCCGACGAAGCCAAGGCCCAGATCGATCCCATCCTGAGCCAATACGCCATCGACATCGAACGCCAGCTCAACGAGCGCGATCGCCTCATGGAATCCGCCGGCATGGATCAGATGTTCCGCCTCCGCATGGAAGGCGACAACGCGGGCCTCGAAAAGTTCGTCGCCGAACGCCGCGACGCCTCCACCAAAGTGCGCGACATCAACAAGCGCTACGCCCGCCAGGTGCAGGACATCCTCCCCGAGTCCGTGAAGCCCGCCTTCGCCCAGCGCTTCAAAGAAGAAAGCTACCCCGACATCTACCGCCGCACGCAAGGCACCCGCGCCCTCGAAGCGGCGTGGGCCATGAGCGATCTGACCGACGAACAGAAGATCAAGATCGACGACATCCGCAACACCTTCAACGCCGCCGCGGAAAAGGCCAACGAAACCCTGCAGAAGCACCGCGACCGCATGGAAGAGGAACTGACTCCCGCCCGCCTCGCCCAAGAAGGCCTCCGCGCCCTCGACGATGACGAAATGCGCACTGCCATGCGAGCCCGCCGCGAACTCGACCAAGGCGTCATCTCACAACTCAAAGAGCTGCTGACCCCCGAGCAGTTCGAAAAGCTCCCCAAGCCTGAAAACAACGACGAAGGCCAAGGCCGCGGCCAACGCCGCCAACGCGACATCTGATCGCGCACAACATCAATCACCAGAAACAACGCCCGCCCCGGGCGTTTTTCTTTGCCCAAGCATCATCAACTCTGCCGCGTCATCCCCTGCGGCGGCTTCTTCCCATCCATCGTCCACAACCGCGTCGCACGTAGCTGCATCACCGGATCGCCCGTCAACATCAAAAACCACCGTGCCGCCGGACGCATCACCCATAGTCCGGCAAATGCACACACGCCGCACGCTGCAATCGTCAGCACCGCGACCCACACGCCGACATAGCGCCACGACAACGATTCCGCGTTCGTCGTCAATATGTCGCCCTCCATAGCAATGGCAAACGCTGTGCCGAACGCGGCCCCGATCATCGCAAGCAGCGTGAGCACCATCGCGCCGCGTAGCTTGAGCATTGGCACGCCGATGATGCCCAATGCGGTGCTGACAAATGCGAATGCGACCGCCAGCACCATCGTGAGCATCTCCGACCGCGTGAGCGCATGCGTGATTCCGTGCGCGGGCAAAGCACTGGCGAGCGCGGCGGGCACTTTCTCAGGAGTGATGGCATCCCACCCAAACTGATCGCGCAGTTGGAGGCGCAACGGACGAGAAACTTCAGTCCCTATGACGAACGCAAGTGTCGCCCACGCAAACGCGCATCCAATCACCCACGCAAAACACCAAAAGAAGAACCACGACACCCTCGCAAATCCCAATCCCTTTGCCAGCGTCCGCGATATCGCCGCCGCATGTACCGGCCGCACCGTCGCGCACTCCGGACACTTCGCAATAAGCAGCCCATAGTGCGGCTCATGCGACATCGGCTGATGCTGCATCGAATACCCGCACTTGGTACACCAGCAAGGCTCTTCCACCACGCCGACAGTTTCCGCATCGCTCATCGCAAGCCCCTTCACACGCGACCACGCTGCCCAACCTGCGTCCCTTCCTCACACCAGCAAACTCTCCCCCTCCATCTCGCTCGGCTTCCCCAGCCCCATCATCGCCAGCGCCGTCGGCATGATGTCCGCCAGCCGCCCGCGATTCGCGCGTGCCTTGTCATCAAACCACCCGCTCGCCTGCTGATCGCCCCGCAGCCGGCGGCCTTTGAACTTCTCGCCCACCACAATCAGCGGCACGTCATACACCGTGTGCGCCGTGTGCGGTGAGCCCGTCTGCGGATCAAACATCTGCTCGCAGTTGCCGTGGTCCGCCGTCACGATGCACGCCCCGCCGCGCTTGCTCGTCGCGTCGATGATCTGCCCCACGCACGCATCCACCGTCGCGCACGCCTGCACCGCGGCTTCAAGCACGCCCGTGTGGCCCACCATGTCGCCATTCGCGAAGTTCACCACAATCAACTGCTCGCAGTCCGCCGCACCCAGACGCCGCAGCACGCAGTCGCGCACCTCCGCCGCGCTCATCTCCGGTTTCTGGTCGTACGTCGACACCTTCGGACTCTGCGGATTCTCCCGCGTTTCGCCCGGAAACGGCGGATCGCGATAGTCATTGAAGAAGAACGTCACATGCGGATACTTCTCCGTCTCCGCGCAGCGAAACTGCCGCAGCCCCAGACTCGAGATGTACTCACCCGCGATGTTCACCATCTTCGGAGGCTTCGGAAACGCCACCTTGCACAAAGGCAGCAGTTCCTCCCAGTACTCCGTCATGATGATGTAATCCAGCGACAGCTTCCGCCCGCGATCAAACCCGTTCTTCCCGCTGTCGGGGCTGGGCTTTACCTTCGCCCACTTGTCATCCGGGAACACAAATGCCGCCGAGATCTCGCGAGGCCGATCGCCGCGATAGTTGTAGAAAATGACCGTGTCATTGTCCTTGATCGGCGCAGCCTCGCCCACCACACGCGGCGTCACAAACTCATCACCCGTCAAGTTGCTCGCAGTGGGGTGGTCGTAGTAATCCTGAATCGCCGCATCCGCGCTCGCGAACCTGGGCGCGCTGCCCCGGCCCGTCAACACGTCATACGCCAACTGCACACGCTCCCACCGATTATCCCGATCCATCGCGTAGTACCGCCCGCTCAGCGACGCAATCCGCCCTACACCAATCGCCGCGATCTCCTTCTCAATCTGCGCGATGAACCCCTTGCCCGTGAACGGCCCGGTGTCGCGTCCATCCGTGAACAGATGAATCATCACACGCGGCATGCGCAGCGTCTTGCACGCCCGCACGATCGCATACAAATGGTCCAGCAGCCCGTGCACACCGGCGTCACTCGCAATGCCCAGCAGATGCAGCGTCCCGCCGCGCGCCATGCACCCGTTGATCGCCGTCGCGATCACCCCGTTCTTCTCCAGCCCCGCCCGGCACGCCTTCGTGATCGCCACCGACTCCTGATCCACGATGCGCCCCGCGCCGATGTTCTGGTGCCCGACTTCGCTGTTGCCCATCGTTCCGTCGGGCAGGCCAACATCTTCACCGCTCGTCTTCACCAGCGTCCACGGACACTCGCGCATCAGCCGGTCCGCCACCGGCGTCAGCCCGCGCGCACTCGCCACCTTCACCGCGTTGAACGCGTCATGCGACGGATTGGGATTCATCCCCCAGCCGTCACGAATGATGAGCACCAGCGGAGACAACACGGTTGCAGCTTCAGTCGCCATGCTGCGAATATAGGGTGGTTCGCAGCGGATCCGCCAGTCGGAGCAGCTCGCGACGCTAGCGTCAAGAACGATGTGGCCGCGAAGTGTGTTGCCTACGCGTTAAGCGTGGCGATGCACTTGGCAACGACATCGGCGATGGGCACGATTTCGCCCTTGCCGGTCTTGTCCTTGCGGAGTTTGAACTCCACGCCACCTGCCGCGAGGGCTTTGTCTCCCAGCGTGAGGCGAACGGGAATGCCGGTAAGGTCGGCGTCTTTGAACTTGGGACCCGGACGTTCGTCGCGGTCATCGATGAGGACATCGATGCCAGCGGCACTGAGCTGACTCGCGAGCTGCTTGCCCAACTGCTGCTGGTTGGCATCGCCCGGCTGCAGCAGACACAGAATGACGTGGTACGGCGCGATGGCGTTGGGCCACACGATGCCGTTTTCGTCGTGGCTCATCTCGACGCACGCGGCCATAGTGCGGCTGACGCCGATGCCGTAGCAGCCCATGATGACGGTGTGCTTCTGCTGCTTGTCATCAAGGACGGCGAGGCCCATCGCCTGGCTGTACTTGGTGCCGAGCTTGAAGATGTGGCCGACTTCGATGCCGCGGCTGGCGGTGAGCTTTTCGCCCGCAAGCTTGGGCGAGGGATCGCCCACCATCGCATTACGGATATCGGCGACGACCATGTATTTGTCGCCGCTGCGCAATCCGCCGGCGGGGAAGCCCTTGTCAGCGCCGAAGCTCTGCGCGTCGAGCGGGTCCTTGCCCAGATCGCGCTGCCAGTTGAAGTGCTTGACGTGGTAGTCCTTCTTATCACCACCCGTGACCCAGAACATCGACTTGCCTTTGGCATCGTCGAAGCCGACGGCGGCGTCACGATCGACGATCATGAGCACGCCCTTCTTGCCGACGCACGCGCGGGGCGAGACGAATCCGATGGCGAAGCCCTTGGCTTCTGCTTCTTTGGGGTCGGCGAGGGCGATCTTGCAGCCGCTCACGTCGCGGACTTTGCCTTCGTTCACATCGTGATCACCGCGCACGACGGCGACGATCCACTCTTCGCCGTACTTGGCGAGGTCTTCGGCGCTGCTCTGCACCTTGAAGACGATGGTCTTGAGCATGTTCTCCGGCTTGACCTTCATGAACTTCGCGACGTCATCAATGCCCGGCAGGTCAGGCGTGTGATGCTCTTCGAGCGTGCCCGTGGGATCGCCCGCGAAGTAGCCTTTGCTGGGCGCAGGTCGCGGACCGACTTCGCACTTTTCCACGTTGGCGGCGTAACCGCTCTTGAGGCACTTGAGGATGGTGTCTTCACCACTGGCGCAGTTGACCATGAACTCGTGGCTTGCACTGCCGCCGATGGGGCCGCTTTCAGCTTCGACCGCGCTGAAGTCGAGCTGGCAGCGCGTGAAGATGTTCGTGTACGCGCGGTACATCGCGTCGTAGGTTTCGTTGAGTCCGCCCGGACCTTCAATGCTCGCGTGGAAGGAGTAGGCGTCCTTCATGATGAATTCGCGGCAGCGAAGCAGGCCGGCGCGGGGGCGAGCTTCGTCGCGGAATTTCGTCTGCACCTGATAAAGGTTGAGCGGCAACTGCTTGTAGCTGTTGACGCAGCCGATCATGAGATCGGTGATGACTTCCTCGTGCGTGGGCGCGAGAGCATTCAGCCGGCCGCGCCGGTCTTTGACGCGGAAAAGGTTGTCCCCATACGCCTCGTCGCGCTTGGTGTCTTTGAAGAGCTCAAAGGGCTCAAGCGCGGGCATGAGCAGTTCGCTCGCGCCGGCGGCGTTCATTTCCTCGCGGACGATGTCGGCGACTTTGTTGATGACGCGGAGGGCAAGGGGCAGGTAGTCATAAATGCCCGCGCCAACGGGGCGGATGAACCCGCCGCGATGGAGCAGAACATGGCTCGGAACCTCGGCGTCTTTGGGGGCCTCGCGCGTGGTGGGGATGAGCGTGGTGGACCAGCGGGCGACCGCGCCTTTGCGCGTGTTGGAGATGACCGGGGAGGCGGTGGTAGACATAGGGAGGCGAGGGTAGGGGGGTTGCTCCAGAGTGCTCGCTCACACCTCTGGAGCACTTTCTCTCGTACCCTCGCGGGTAATCAGCGACTCCTCAGTCGACCTTGGAGCTCCCCATGTCCCTCCCCAAAGTTCTCGTCCTTGGCGGCGGCCCCGACAGCGAACGCGAAGTCTCCCTGCAAAGCTCGCAAGGCATCGCCGACGCACTCACCAAGGCCGGCCACCAAGTTCGCCGCGAAGTCATCGATCGCGTGAGCGAATCCGAACTCCGCGCTCTTGGCGGCGACGTCATCTTCCCCGCCCTTCACGGCCCCTGGGGCGAAGGCGGCCCGCTCCAAGACATTCTCGCTCGCGTCAATAAGCCCTACGTCGGCTGCGCCTCCGCCGCCGCGCGCCTCGCGATGGACAAGCTAGGCAGCAAGCTCGCCGCCGCCCGCGCAGGCGTACCCACGCTCCCCGCCGTCGCGCTCAACGCCAAAGACGACGAACCCCCGCTGGGCATTCCCTGCGTCATCAAACCCGTGCACGAAGGCAGCAGCGTGGGCGTCCACATCTGCACCACGCGCGAACGCTGGGACAAAGCTCTCATCGCAGTCGCCGCCGCTCGCGCCACGCATCCCCTCCGGGTGAACATGGTCGAGCAAGCGGTCCTGTCACCGCGCGAAGTCACCGTGGGCGTGCTCGATGGTCAGGCTCTCCCCGTCATCGAAATCAAAAGCGCCGTCGAGTTCTACGACTACGAAGCCAAGTACAACCGCGACGACACGCAGTACGTCGTGAACCCGCAGCTTCCTGCCGGTCTCGTCAGCACGCTGCAGCAGCGCGCCCTCGCCGTCGCGTCATCCGTCGGCGTGCGTCACCTCTGCCGCGTCGACTTCCTCCTCGACGCCGCTGGCAGCGCATGGTTTCTCGAAGTCAACACCATGCCCGGCTTCACCAGCCACAGCCTCTTGCCCATGGCCGCCAAATCCATCGGCCTCGACTTCCCCGCCCTCACCAGCAAGCTCGTCGCCATGGCCCTGCGAGATCACCGCTGACCGCGCATTACGTCGCCGCCATCGCCCGCTTCAGCAATTCCTCATGCGGCGTCAGCGAAAACTCGCTATGCACCGCATCACGAATCACGCCGGTCGCGTCGATCAGATACGTCACGCGCAGCGTCCCAAACGGCAGCGGCAGACCAAACAGCCCGCTCGCCTTGTACAGCTTCGCCACCGCACCCGACTCATCCGCCAGCATCACCTGCTTGAGCCCGTGATCGCCCCGAAACTTCGCCTTGCTCGCCGTGCCCTGCCGACTGATACCCACAACCGTCACGCCCGCCGCCTGCAGATTCGTATACACATCGCGCACCATGCACGCTTCCTTCGTACACAGCGGCGTGTTGTCCCCGGGATAAAACATCAGCACCACCGCCCCGCGCGTGAGCAGCGTTCGCAGCGCCACAGGCGCGTTGGTGTCATCAGGCAGTGTGAAATCCGGCGCGCGGGTACCGACAGCAAGCATGCCACATCATTCGCACATCTGCGGCACGACAGATGTGTCGTGCGTCAACATCTGCTCGCACAACTCATCAATCTCCCACTCTGTAATGTCCATCACAGGCCGCGTCGATCTCTCAGCCCGCGTTCCAAATCGCCGGATCGTCTCGTCCAGCCCGCCCGGCGTCGTCAGCACCAACGCGTGCAGTTCGCCCGGCTGCGCTGTCCACGTCCGGTGTGGCACGCCCGCAGGCATCACCACAATATCGCCCGGGTTGGCCGTGCCGCGCTGTTCGCCAATCTGATATCCCATGATGCCATGCATCACGCGGAAGTACTGCGTCTGCGCCGGATGCACATGCATCCGCATCGCAACCCCCTCGCGATACACCGACACCACTTCATGCAGTGTCAACTCGTTATCAGTGTCCTCACTGTCGAGCAAAAGCGTGACGACATCACCAATAAGCACGTACCGCTCAAGCCCGTCAAGCTCGCGCAGTCCCCGGCCGACAAACGGCGACGTCAACGCTGACCACATCACGCACCTCCCGACAAGGCACTCCCGGACCCACGATGCATTATCGTCGCGACCCCGCTCACATTACCACAACCTCTCCTTTTCTTTCACAGTTTTTCGAGCAGTTTTTCACAATCCCTCCCTCGTGCAGTCTCCAGAGAAGCGCAATCTCCCGCACACAAGCCCCCCGACTTTTGCGTACCATTCCGCGAAGGACTTTCGCAAGGAGCTCCGCCATGCCGTTCTACACCAAGCTCGGTCTCATGCCCGCCAAGCGCCACGTGCAGTTCCGTCGCCCCGATGGCTGCCTCTACTCCGAAGAAGTCTTCGGCACCGAAGGCTTCTCCGGTCCGACCACGACAATGTATCACATCCATCCGCCCACCCAGGTTTACGGATGGAAGCCCCTCTACAGCACCAAGGTCGAATACGTCGAGCAGGACATCATGCGCATGCGCCACGTCAAGAGCGCACCCATGGCCCCCAAGGGCGACTTTGTCACGGGCCGCGTCGTCCTCTTCGGCAATTCCGACTGCGAAATGGCCGTCTGCAATCCCGCCGAGCAGATGGCGTATCACTACAAGAACGGCCAGGGCGACGAATGTCTCTTCATTCACTTCGGCAGCGGCGTTTGTCACACCATTCTGGGCACGCTCCGCTTCGGCCCGCGCGACTACCTCGTCATCCCCAAAGGCGTCATCTACACGATCATCTGGGACAAGCGCGCCGACACCGTGAAGTTCGGCGCCGACGGCAAAGCCAGCGATGGCGGCCCCTCGCTCGAAGCCATGCCCTTCGGCAAAGTGCTTCTGATCGAAACCACCAACGGCAGCCACATCGGCCCGCCGCCGCGATACGTGAGCAAAGCCAACGGCCAGTTCCTTGAGCACGCGCCCTATTGCGAGCGCGACATCAAGCTGCCCGAAATGCCGATGACCTGGGACGTGCGCGGCGACTTCCCCGTGCGCATCAAAGCTCGCGATCTCATCCACGAGTACGTCTATCACTATCACCCGCTCGACATCGTGGGCTGGGACGGCTGCTACTACCCCTTCATCTTCAATGCCGACGACTTCAGCCCCATCACCGGCAAACTCCACATGCCTCCGCCGATTCACCAGACATTCGAAGCCCACAACTTCGTCATCTGTACCTTCGCCCCGCGCCTGCTCGACTACCACCCCCAGTCGATCAAAGTGCCGTACAACCACAGCAATCTCGATAGCGACGAAGTGCTCTACTACGTCGATGGCAACTTCGGCAGCCGCAAGGGCATTGAAATCGGCTCGCTCACGGCCCACCCCCAAGGCATCCCGCACGGCCCGCACCCCGGGACCATCGAAGCCAGCCTGACGGCGACGCACACGCAGGAACTCGCCGTGATGTGCGACACCTTCAGGCCGCTCTTCCCCACCAAGGCCGCCCTCGAAATGGATGACCCCAAGTATCCCGCGAGCTGGCAAGGCGAGCACTTCCCCGGTCTCACCAGCGGCAAGATGCACCTCAACGGCGTGACCGTGCCGCCCGCGCACGCCGCAGCCTTCCCCAAGGAAGTGAATCCCGTTCCAGTCATCAAAGCCGACCCCGCCGACACGCGCATGCCCGCCCCGGGCAGCACGATTGCCGGCAACGGAAGTGGCCCCGCGCCGATGAAGACCGTGACCGCCAACGTCTGGGGACCGTGATCGCCATATCACGCCTCAGAAAAATCTGCCAGATTTCCGCCGAAATACTGCCGCTATTGCCCGCAAGCACTTACGCCGCGGAGTGACGCTCTGCGCGCGCACAAACCCACTTCGGCCCCCCTCTCTATAGAGGCGCGATTGTCGCGTCTCACGAAAGGGGCCTCACATGAATCGTCCAACGCAACTGACCGACGCGTATCTCGCATGCCTGCAAGCTCACGACGTGCCGCGCGTGCTGCGCTACTTCGAGCTTGATCGCGATCTGCTCGCACTCGCGCGCGAGCTTCGCTTCACCATGTTCGAGATCGAACGCTGGGCCGCACAGCCCGAAGTCGCCATGTGCCTCGCCATCCAACTTGATGCCTTGATGCCCAATGCCTTGATGCCTACTCCCCCTTCGCCACCCGAACCACACGTTGCATCCGTGTCCCCTCTCACGAATGCCGAATCACGAATGCCGAATGCCGCGCCCTCACATGATCTTCGCCCGCAGCGCGACGATCTCCTCGCGCAACCGCGCCAGCGCACCGTCATTCCCCAGCGCCATCAGTTCCGCATGCGGAATCGGCTTGCCGAAAATCAGCCGGAAGCGCACGCCGAACAGCTTCATCTTGCCCCCGCGCGGCCAAGCCTTGAAAGGTCCTTCGATCGCGCAGGGCACGACGGGACACGCGCCGCGTTTGACCAGCAGCATCACGCCGCGTTGAAATTCCTTGATCTCGCCATCGGGCGTGCGCGATCCTTCGGGAAAGATCAACGTCGCCCGGCCTTGTTCCAGCCGCGCGATGACTTCCTTGATGCTGGCAGTGTCCGCAGCCGAGCCGCGCACGGGAATGCTGTTAAGTCCCTTGATGATCCAACTCAGTGGCGGCTTGAACAACTCGACTTTCGCGATGAAATCGAGGTTGCGATGGTCGATGCTGCTGCCGATCGCCGGCGGATCAAAATTGCTCTGGTGATTGCACGCCAGAATCACCGCGCCGGTCGCGGGAATGTTCTCCGCCCCTTCCACGCGAATGCGATAGAAGATGCGATAGAACAGATGCGCGGACCGCCGCGCGAACGTGTAGAAGAGGAGCGAAGGCAGCGTCGCGCCGGGCTGCTTGGCACGATAACGATCGAGCATGCCGCCAAAGTAGGCTTTGTGTCGCCCGCCAGTCGGCCCATAACCCGTGCGCCGCCAACTGCTGCAAAGTCGCCGTCGTCGCTGTCCGATGCTGCCGATGCCGCCGGTCCGTCTTCGCGCAGCGCGAAGCGGCCCCGCGAGTCTGCTGAGCAGGAGATAGGTATGAGCAAGCGTGCGAACGTGGGTGTGGCGTTGACGGTGGTGGGGGCGATCTTCGCCGCAGCAGGCTGCGCCTCGCGCGTGCAGCACGAGCCAGTCGCCATCGCAGAGCCGGTGCAGGTCGCGCCAGCTACCGAGTCGGCCGAGCCGCGCATGAACGCCCTCACGCTCACGATGCAGCAGGAACAAGGCTGGACCCAGTCCCAGCCCGAAGACCTCAACATCCGTCCTTTCGTCGGCGAGCCCGGCGTGAGCGAAGCCACGACGGTCAACGTCAGCAAAGTCACCTTCGCCCAGGAAGGCGGTGACTTTGACCCCAGCATCTCGCGCGATGGTTCGACGCTGGTTTTCGCCAGCACGCAGCACCGCGCGACCAGCGATATCTACGTGAAGCAGGTCAACACCAAGACCGTCACGCAGCTCACGCGCGATCCTGCGCAGGATGTCATGCCGGCCATCAGCCCCGATGGCTCGATGATCGCCTATTGCAGCGACCGCAGCGGCAACTGGGATGTGTTCGTAATGCCCGTGACCGGCGGCAAAGCGTTTCAGATCACAACCGATCTGACCGCCGATGTCGCGCCGAGTTGGAGCCCCGACGGCACGCAACTGGTTTTCTCGCGTCTGGGCGAGACTAGCGGTCGCTGGGAAATGTGGACCGTGCGCGTCAGCAAGCCCGAAGTCGCGCAGTTCATCGGTTACGGCCTCTTTCCCAAGTGGTGCCCCACGCCCGGCACGGGCGACGAAGGCGGCGATCAGATTCTCTTCCAGCTTGGTCGCGAACGCGGCAACCGCGGCTTTGGCCTGTGGACGCTGACGTACAACAACGGCGAAGCCAGCAACCCCACCCAGATCGTGAGCGACACCGGCAACGCGCTCATCAACCCGTCGTGGAGCCCCGACGGCAAGTGGATCGTCTACGCGCAGGTGCCGATGACGCAGGCGAGCAACGCTGCGCCCGAAAGCAGCAGCCTGTGGATGACCAGCACGCAGGGCGAAGGTACCGTGCGGCTGACCACCGGACACGGTGTCGCGCTGAGCCCGGTGTGGAGCAAGAACGAGCAACTGTTCTTCGTGAGCAATCGCGATGGCGTTGACAACGTGTGGTCGATGCGCATGCAGGATGCGGTGCGGACGGCCAACGCTCTGGTTTCGCCTGGCAACGCCGCGATTGCGACAGAGCTGCGGCACGAGCCTGCGCAGGACGCGGAACTTGAGACCGCCAGCGAAGACGAACACGAGTAAGACAAGCGAAATTCCTCTCGCGGGCAAGTCTGGCACGAGCGGCGGTCCAATGCGTGGAACCCGCCGGCGGCAAGGCTTGCCCGCTGTGCGTTTTGCAGCGAAAAACCGCCAATCGCCGATGCAGGAGACATGTGGCGAAGCATGTGCATGGTGATGGCGGCGGGCGGTGTGTTGGCGCTGGGCGCGTGCGCGTCGGGACCGCGCGAGGAGCGATTGACCGCGCCGCGTGCGCTGCAGGCTCCATATGACACCAGCAAAGGCGAAGTGCTGTGGGCGGTGATTCCACTGCGCAACGAAAGCGGCACGAGCATCGCAGACGAACTGGTCATCACCGACAAGCTCATCGGCGCGGTGGAGGAAGTGCGCGGGCTGCGATGCCTGCCGCTCAATCGCACGTTGGCGGCGATGGAAGCGCTGCAACTGCAGAGCGTGCGCACGCCTGGCGAAGCGCGGCAACTGGCGCAGGCGCTGGGTGTGGATGCTGTAGTGGCCGGCAACATCACGGCGTATGACCCGTACACACCCATGATGGGCTTATCGCTCGCGCTGTATGCCAAGCCGGGGTCGCTGCTGAGCGAGCAGACGAATCTGGATACGCGCAAGTTGTCGCAGGCGACGGCGGACACAACGCCGACGAGTGCGGATGCACAGTGGACGGCGCGGCCGGTGGCGGTGTTCAGTGATCGCTTCGATGCGAAAAATCACGCAACGCTGCTGGAAGTGCAGAGCTTTGGCTCTGGCAGATCGCGCGAGAAGAGCGCGCTGGGATGGCGGCGATACACGGCGAGCATGGATTTGTACAGCGAGTTTGTGATGTTCAAAGGTGTTGACGGATTGCTGCAGCAGGAGTGGACGCGCGTGGCGCGGTTACAGATGCCTGCAACGCAGGAGCGACCGGTGGCGGGAGCGGAGTGATGCGGGTATAAGAAGGCATCAAGGCACATGGCATCAAGGCATGAGGGTGAATCCAGCAGACAAAGCAACAAGGCCTCGCTTTCGCGGGGCCTTGTGTGTTCTGAAGTTTGATTTGCGCTTTACTTGCTTTGGGCGGTGAGGAGGGCTTCGAGTTTTTCGAGGCGGGCCTTGAGATCATTGATCTCAGCGTCTTTCTCGGTGCGGAGGTCGC
Organism: Phycisphaerales bacterium; assembly: GCA_035299305.1. Lineage (GTDB taxonomy): Bacteria > Planctomycetota > Phycisphaerae > Phycisphaerales > UBA1924 > BJHL01. The sequence goes on from DATGWV010000402.1 coordinate 13,421, forward strand.
GGAGGGCTTCGACCATCAGTGCCGTCGTTGAGCGCTCGGTGACTTGCTTGAGGCCGTCGGGGCCGGTTGAGACCCAGTCGGGGAAGACGGTTTCGACTTCTTGCGCGACGAGGCCGATTTGTGTGCCGGGCAGGGCGCGGCCGTTCTCGATGAACTCGGGCTTGTAGTTGTACGCGTGGCCCTTGAGTTGGAGGAGGCGATCGAGGGTGCCGGTCAGGGGCTGGATGTTGGTCTTGGTGCGTTCGTCGCTGACAACGGACCACGAGCCGCCGCCGGGCTTGCTTGCCGTGCCGTCGTTGGCGAGTGAGATGCGGTCGACGCCGTTTTGCTGGATGATGAAGAGACTTTGCACGGGAGCGGAGAGGTCGAGGACGACATTGCTGCCGTTGCCGCCCGAGTGCGTGAACCGAGTCAACGTGCCGTTCGTGCCGGCGTTGACGCCATTCCACGTTTGCGCGCCAAACTGGACCTGACCATCAAGGCGCGTGGTGCCCACGTTGTGCAGACGGGCGGTGGGCGCATCGGTGCCGATGCCGACGTTGCCGTTGTCGCCGTTCACGCGGACACGGTTGGTGAGGGCGGTTGGGCTGGTTTTGGTGGCGATGATGAAGTCGTTGGAGCCGTTACCTGCGTCGGTTGGAAATCCAGTGCCGATCCAAACATCAGCCGTGGATGTCGCGGTTGCGGCGGCGGCAGTTGCCATTCCGATGCCAACTTGTCCCGCACCGTTCGGAAGTCCGCCAGCCACGCCAATGTTGATCACACGAAGTGCCTCGGTGTAGTTTGGTCCACCGCACGGAGCCCCGCAGGTGTCGACTTGCAGGACCGCAGCAGTTGTCACTTGTGGTGCTCGAACGTGCAGGGGAAGTTGCGGTGTTGTCGTGCCGATACCGACGTTGTCGCTGGAACTGATCGCCAGAGGCACGTTGCTTGAACCACTTCGAGAAAATCGGAGTGAGCCTGCCGGGCCGTTGCCACTGCCAGCGGAGTTGATGATCCAGTCTTGCCCGCCCGCGCCGCCGTGCTTGAGGCGCAGTTGCGGTCCAAAGGTGCCGTCTTCGGTCTCGAACATGCCGTAGGGTGCTTGAATGTTCTGGTTTGTGCCGCTGCCGTAGACGTGCAGTTTGTACTGGGGGGCGGTGGCGGGATTGCCACCCCGCTCGATCGTGCCGAGACCCAGTGCGCCGGCCTGGGTGAGGCGCAGGCGTTCGACGGAGCTGTTGAATTCTGCGCCGGCTTCGAAGATGATGTCGCCGCCGTTGGGAAGCCCAAAGCCGCTGGCGTTGCGAAAATTGCCGCCCGAGCGAAGGACCACATCGCCCGGCGTGGCCGCGGCCTCGCTGACGTTGAAGCAGTTGCCGGCCTCGAGGATCAGATCGCCGCCCAAGGTCGCAAACGCGGAATTGGAGTTCGAGTCGCCCGCGAGAATGCTCAGGCTTCCGCCGTTGCCGGTTGGGGTCGCGACGGGCATGCTGATTGAGCGTGTGAACGCATCGAGCAGCGTGATGTCGCCAGCCGCGCTCACGTTCATGCCGCGCGTGGCGAGGCTGAAGGGCGCGGGTGTGATGGGTTGGCGTGCGCCAAGTGCGGTGAATGTGGTGTTGAACGTGGGATCGTTCACCAAGATATCGAGGAAGAGCGGCTGACCGAAGGTGTATGGATCGATGCCGAAGTCAAGCGGCACGCTGAAGAGCCCCTCGGCAACGGCGACGTTGTCTTGAAGGGAGGTATTGCCAACTTGGGTGCCGCCGATTGCAGCTGTGTAGAGGCGGAACTGGAAGTTGATCGGGCGATCGACAGGGAAGTCGTCGGCTTTGAGCTGGCCCTGATAGGTGATGACCGTGCTTTGTGCGAGTGCGGGCACGGCTCCAGCGGCAAGGAAGACGGCAAGGGCGATGCTTTTGACTGTGCGACGAATCATGGTGCTTCTCCGGGTGTGAGGGG
>DATGWV010000403.1:0-9302 GCA_035299305.1 Phycisphaerales bacterium
CGCGAGGCTGAGCCTCGCGTTTTTTATTGTTTAGTTTGTGACTCACCGCCGACGACGAACGGCCATCAAGCCCGCCGCTCCCAGCAGCATCGCTGCGCCGGGCGTGGGGATGGTGAGCGTGTAGGTGTCCAGCAGCGGCAGGTCGGGGAACTGGTAGACCAGCGTTGAGCCGTCGCTGAAGTTGAACGTCGCGACGGCGTTGGGCGCGGCGCCGTTGCTGAACATGACCAGCCGAGCGTCGGCGTTGAAGTCGCCGTTGTCGTTGTCGATGTCCCACTGGCCGCCGAACGTGACGCCCGGCGTGAAGCTGGTGAAGCTGTAGGCGAAGGCGTCGGGACCGGCGTTGTCGTCGGTGCGATCACCCAGCGTGAGCAGCGCGGCTTGCGTGGCGTTGCCGCCTGTGAAAATCTCTTCGCTGAGATAAAGCTGGTCGTAGAGATACTGCGTGTCGCCCACGGTGAACTGCATGCTGGTGAGCGCGACGCCGCCCGCCGAGTTGTTGCTGACTGCGAAGCGCGTCGTGTTGAACGCGCCGCCGCCGCCGTTGCCGTTGGTGAGGGTGAGCGTCACGACGCCACCACTCGCGCTGCCGACCGCCACACCGCAGGTCGCAGCCACCGCCAAAGTCCATCCGCGCATGAGAAACCTCCATTCGTCGATCCACCTCTCGACAGGGGAATGGTAAGTCGCGCGGGCAATGTGATGTGACAACATGATGAAGGGGGCCGGGTATCGAACGCTTACGTGCCGGGCGTTGCGGGCTTTTTGCTGCCGCAGCATGAGCTTTGCGCTGGCGCGTCAGCCGCCATCGCGCTGCACACGGCCTTGATGAGATCGTCGGGCACGGGCAGTTCGGGCTTGCCTGGGCAGCAGCACTTCTTGCTGAGCTTGATGGTCTGCGCGAACTGCTTCATGTACTCGTCGCAGGGCGGACACGCCTTGAGATGAGCTTCGAACGCGAGGCGGCGAGCGTCGCTCATCTGGCCGTCAACGAAGTCGGACAGGAACTCGCAGATTTCCTTGCAGGTTGGGCCGGGGCACTTCACTTGCCGCCCTCCCGCGCTGCGTCGCCGCGCACGACCGCATCCAGCCGGGCGCGCAGCGCCTGGCGAGCACGATGCAGTCTGGTCTTGACCGCGCTTTCAGAAATCTCGAGGACCACCGCGGTCTCGGCAGTGTCCAAGTCTTCGACGTCGCGCAGCATGAGCACGGCGCGATATTCCTCGGGCAGCGATTCGATCTCCTCGCGCACGCGTCGGCGGAGGCTTTCGTCGGGTGCGTCGTCGGCGTTGCCGCTTTCGCCGCGCCGCCAGCTTTGGATGGGCAGCTCCATGTGCCCGTCGTTGTCGTACTTGGGCAGGAGGGTTTCGATGCTGACGCTGGGCTTGCGCCGCTTGGTGCGCAGCTTCATGAGGCACGCGTTGATGACGATGCGGTGCATCCACGTGCTGAGCTTGCTCTTGCCGTCGAACCGCTGCATGTTGCGGAAGGCCTGCAGGAAAGCATCCTGCACGGCTTCGCGGGCGTCGTCTTCGTTGCCCAGCATGCGCACGGCGGTGGCGAGCAGCCGCGGGCCCAGCTCGCGCATCACTTCTTCGTAGGCTTTGCTTTCGCGGGCTTTGAGGCGCAGCACCAGTGCGCCGTCGCCAAAGTCCATCTCGGGGCCAATCGCTTCAATGGCCTCGGCGCTGGGCGCGAGGTTGGCCGTCACGCGAGATTGGAGCTCTTCGGACGCAGACACTCGGCTCATACTAGCCAAGATTCGCGTGGGTTCATCCGTCAGACGCCCTTGGTCCCCCGAAAATCCCTTGCCCGCGTCGGAATTCATCATCGCAACCCCATTTCCGCCCGCCTTGGCACGGCCCCGCCCCAACCCCATGCCACGACCGGACAACTCGGCTGGGATTGTCGACTCGCGCTTGCACTGGGGGCAGTAAACTCGTGCCATGCTTCCGTTGATGCCGCCCGCCGCCCCGCGTTGCACTTCCGTCGTCGCTCTGCTCGCGTTGCTCGCGTGCGCGGGGCCGGTTTTGGCCCAGCTTTCGCCCAATAAACTCTACTTTGGGGTCAACCGGGCGATTCCCATGACCGTGACGGTTCCGGCACCGGCGGCAATCCCTAACCCGGTCGAGGGTGAGCCTGCCGCGACTCCGCCGGCGGTGTCGCAGGGGGAGATTCGCATCGATCTGTTTGATCCGAAGAAGCTCATGGCTGATGCGGAAGCGACTGCCCCCGTGCTGGCCGGGCCGGTTGATCTGGCGACGCTGTTTCCGATTCTGTGGCAAGGGCCGACGCCCAAACTTCGCTACGCGCAGCTGGTTGTCAACGGCGTGCAGATCGGGCCGCCGGTCGTGTTGCAACCGATGACCAGTCCGGCGAGCGCGGTGCTGCTGAATCCGCAAACGCGTGAAGTCTACTTCAACGATCCGGAGAACGATGCGCCCAACTTCAAGCCTGAGCAAGGCGCGCTGTTGTGGATCACGGAGCCGCCCGCGTACTCGGGCATTCGCGCGTATGTGGACAAGCATGTGCGCGTGCAGACCAGTCAGGGCGATATTGAGTTTCGCCTGCTGCCTCAGCACGCACCCAACACGGCGTTCAACTTCCGCCATCTTGCCGAAGGCGGCTTTTATGACAACACCATCGTGCATCGCGTCGTCAACAAACTGCCCGGCACCGGCCAGCCGTTTGTCATTCAGTTTGGCGACCCCACGGGCACGGGCGCGGGCGGACCTGGTTACGCCATCGATCTTGAACCCAGCACGCTGGCTCACGACTTTGGCGTGCTGAGCATGGCGCGTGAAAGCGAGCTGAACACCAATGGCTCGCAGGTGTTCATCGCGCTGTCGCGCGAAGGCACCGCGCCGCTTGATGGCAAGTACACGGCATTTGCCGAAGCGGTGAGCGGCGCGGAGACCATTCTCGCGATCTCGCGCGTGCCGGTGCAGAACCAGCGGCCCAACACGCCCCCCACCATCATCAGCGCATCGCTTGTGGATGCGCCGCCTTATGGCCAGCGCGGGCCGCGCGTGCAGCGCCCCACCGCCGCGCCCGGAGCTCGCTGACATGTTCACCATCGCCATCACCCGCGAGTTCTGTGCCGCCCACGCCCTCATGTTTCGCGGCGTGCGCGAGCCGCTGCATGGACACAACTTCCGCGTGACAGTGACGCTCGCCGGCCCCACACTGGACGCGGACGGCGTGTTGTGCGACTTTCACGACGCGGAGAAGGCTCTGGATGCCATCATCGCGCCGTGGCAGAACGCGAACTTGCAGGAGGCCGCGGCGTTTGCGAAGGTGAACCCGAGTGCGGAGATGATCGCGCAGACGATCGGCCTCGCGATGCGCGATGCGCTGCGGCCGATGCTGCCGGCGCATGTGCGTGTGCAGAGCGTGAGCGTGACGGAAGCGCCGGGGTGCGTGGCGACGTGGCAGGCGTGAGGGACTAGCCGCATCGTCGAAAGAACTCTGCGGCCACATCCGGCCCGCGTGACATCCAGTTGATGATGAACTGCAGTCGCACACGCTGGCCATCGGCAGTGACGCATGTCGCGCTGGCGTGCCAGATGTATGAACCTCGCTTTAGGTAGTGTCGCAGCTTCCCGATCTGGTTCGTGAACGTGGGTGTGTCCGCAGAGAGCGTGATCGGTGGGAGCGCGTGCACGCGAAGTTGTCGCGTCGAGCGATCAAAGGAGAGGAAATCTCCAAACTTCTGGAATGTGCTGCGCATCAGGATCCAACCCACAAGACCGAAGGGCATCCCAACGACGAGGCCGACCAGCACGTGCTGCAGTTCAAACGGCTGCTTGCGCCCCGGTCCCGCAAACAAGATGACTGCGGCAGCGACGAACGCCGTGTAGGCTGCCGCCATCAGCACCTGCTGCACAACACGAGACCGCCGGCTCGCGCGCACGCGAACCACATCGCCTTCCTCCACGACGCGCAGCGGCAGACTTGGCCAGTTCAGTTTGATGTGTCGATCAACCAAACTCTTCCTTCCTTACGCGAGCGGGTTCACAGCGCCGAAGGCCGCGTCAGGCCATCAGCTGACCACAGGCCGTCAAATGCCCGCAGCGTGCGTTCGTTGCCGAAGGCCGCGAGGAATCGTCGGAGGGGCTTGCGCGCCACGCTCGCGAACGCGATCGTTGCCACGCCTCCGACTGCGACCGTGAGCAACGCGAAGATGTCGCCCAATCGCTGCTGCGCGATTGCCACTGGCGTGGTTTCGTGCGTGACGGCGGCCCAGCGATAGACATACCAAATTGCACATGCCACCGCACACGCCATGAGAATCATGCCGATTCGCCGCATGCCGACGACGCTCGGCACCAGCAATGCAAACACCATGCTGAGACCGGGCGCGATGAGCAGGAACCACAGCCAATCGGTCAAGTAGTCCCATGGCACGATGCGATCCCAACCGCCGAACGTCTCGAACGCTTGGCGGGCACTTTCAAGTCGCTCGGGCGGAATCGGCTTCCACACGCTGTGGGGCGCGTTCGTCGCCAGCAGCATGCCGTTGGCATATGGCCATGACATCGCGAACGCGGTTGACTGTGCCATCGCGCCGATCGCTCCGCCCGCGATGAGAATCGCGGCAGCAATCCGAAGTATGCGCGTTCCGCTCGCCATCGCACCCCCCACTGCATGCTTTGGCTTACCGCCGCTTCACACCCTTGATCATCATCTTGGGCGGCAGCTTGGTCGGCACGATGCCGCCCGGGAACTTATTCGGATCGACCGCGGCGGGGTTGGTCACGGCGGGCAAGACTGGCTTGCCGGTTTCCATGCGGTTGACCTTCTGCTGCGCGGGCGGCTGCGGCGCGGGCGCGCTGCCGGGGGCTTGCACCACGGTCAGGCCACCTTGCGGGCGACCGTTGGTGGGCACGCGGAAGCCCTCGGGCGGCGTGTTACGCGGCTCGAAATCGGGGTATTCGAGCTTGGGCACTTCCGCGTTGATGAGCAGCTCGATGTTGGTGAGCAGTTCGCCTTGCTCGGGCGTGACGAAGCTCCACGCGACACCATCGCGACCCGCGCGGGCGGTGCGGCCGATGCGGTGCACGTAGACCTCAGGGTCTTCGGGCAGGTCAAAGTTGATGACGTGCGTGATGCCTTCGACATCGATGCCGCGTGAGGCGAGATCGCTGGCAACCAAAACAGTCAGCTTGCCGCCGCGAAGCTGGTCCATGGTCTTGTTGCGCTTGCTCTGGCTCATATCGCCGTGAATGGCGCGGGCTTCGATGCCGCGAGCGGAGAGGCCTTCGGCGATTTCGTCAACGTGGCGCTTGAGGCGGCAGAAGACGACGGTGAGCGCGGGTTCTTCGTGGCGCAGCAGGTGGAGGAGCAGACGCTTCTTGTCCCAGTGATTCACAGGCAGGTAGAACTGCTTGACCATGTTCACGGTCAGGCTGCCTGAGTGCACGATGAGCTTCTTGGCATCGGGCTTCATGTGCGTGCGCGCCAGCCGCTCGATGTCGGGGCTGATGGTCGCGCTCACGAGCACGGTCTGGTGATCCTGCTTGATGCCGCTGAGGATTTTCTTGATGTCGTCGCGGAAGCCGATGTCGAGCATGCGATCGACTTCGTCGAGGACGACGTGCTTGACGTTCTTGAAGTGGATGTGCCCGCGCTCGAGCATGTCCATGATGCGACCGGGGGTGCCGACGATGATCTGGCAGCCCTTTTCGAGCTTGCTGGCCTGGGCTTGGATGCCCTGGCCGCCGTAAACAGTCACGGCGCGGATGGGCGTGAAGCGGCCGATGTCTTCGATTTCGCCGGTGATCTGAATCGCGAGTTCGCGTGTGGGCGCGAGCACGAGCGCCTGGAAGGGCACGTCGCGCTCAAGCTGGCAGAGGAGCGGAATGCCGAAGGCGGCGGTCTTGCCGGTGCCGGTGCGGGCTTGGCCGATGACGTCGCCACCCGCCATGATCGCGGGCAGCAAGCCGGCCTGCGTCTTGGTGGGGTACTTGAAGCCGCAGGCCTCGATGCCCTTCATGACGCTGTTGCGCAGGCCCAAGTCGGCGAAGGTCTTGGACGTGTCGAACGTGTCGGACTGATCGCCATCGCCGGCGGTTTTGCGCGGGCCATTGTCGTCAGCGGCTTCGCCAATGTGCACCGCGGGCGGCAGGTCGCTGTCGTCGGCGCGCGGTGCGTCGTGGTCGGGTTCAGCGTCCGCGGGCGGCTGTTCGCGACGCGGCTGGTCGTGGTCTGCGTGGCCGGCGGTGGGTTCAGAACTGTCGTGGAAAAGAATGTCGAGGTGATCCATGGCGAGTGGCTGGGGAAGAAGGGTGGGCTGGGTGCATTCCGTCGCATGCGGATCTTGCGGACCGCTCGCGGAGCGCGAAAGAGATTGCGTGGGCACGGAGAACACGTCCAATCAATTGCAAAACAACAACTTACACAGCGGAACGCTCCCGGCACTCGGCATAGGGCAACAGGCACACACCACCCTCAGGTGTCTGTGCCCACTGCCGGACGCCGAATGCCGCTTCTCTATCTTTCGGGCCGATGGCCCACGCGCGATGAAACTCGCGGCGAGCCCGCCCGGTTGAGAAACTGTCGGTGCATGGTAGGCGACCGCATGGAAACCCGGCGCGACATTCGTTTTGCAAACGCAAGGGCCGTTTGCGCTTGCGCAAGGCGGCAAGATGCGCTATATTGGCCATTCCCGCCGCACAACGCGGTGTGGACAACTCGCTACAGCCACCGGACACTGTCCCTCCCATGCCCACCGCGACCGACAAGAGCTCTGTGAAGAAGCCGCGCGCGCCCAAGCCTGCCCCGGCCCCGGCAACTGCCCGCGCCGCCAAGAAGGCTCCGGCTGCCAGCCCGGCAGCGACCATCGAGGCGCGGCCCGCGGCACCTGCTCAGGCATCGCCCGCGACGCTGACCAAGCCCGACAAGCACACCATTCGCGTGACGCGCGATGGCTACGCCGCCACTGCCCACATCGGCGATTGCCGCAAGATTCTGCCCGCGCTGGATGCGGTGCGCAACAGTCAAGTCAGCCTCGTCTTCGCCGATCCGCCGTTCAACTGGAACCGCGCGTACGACCGCTGGGACGACAAAATGCCCGAGCGCGAGTACCTCGACTTCACGTACACGTGGATCAACCACTGCGTGCAGGCGCTGCGGCCGGGCGGCAGTCTCTGGATCAATATTCCTGACGACTGGGCGGCGGAAATCACGGCTTTCCTGAAAGGCCGATTTGAAGGAACGCCGGGTGTGCCGGCGCTTGCCGCCCGCATGCACATGGAGAACTGGTGCATCTGGCACTACCGCTTTGGCCAGAACACCACCAAGCGCTTCATCAACAGCAAAGTGCATGCGCTGCACTTTGTGAAAGAAGGCGGCACGCCCATCTGGAACGCCAACGAAGTGCTGGAGCAGAGCGATCGAGCCGCGATCTATGACGATCCGCGCACGCAGAGCAAGAAAGACGGCATGCCGCCGGGCCTGCGCGTGCCCATGGATGTGTGGTACGGACAGTTCTGGGGGCGTGTGCAAGGCAACAACAAGGAACGCCGGGGCTATCACGACAACCAGTTGCCCGAGGTCTACCTCGAGCGCGTCATCCGCGCGTGCAGCAACGAGGGTGACCTGGTGATGGACCCGTTCCTGGGCAGCGGCACCACGGGCGTGGTCGCGCTGGCCCTCAACCGCAACTTCATCGGCACCGAATTCAGCCCTGAAAACGCGGCGAGCGCGTGCGAACGTATCAAGCTGGGGCCGTATCGCGTGCTGGGGCAGCTCAAGGGCGCGAGCACGGCGATCTTTGAGCATCGTCGCAAAAGCGAGCGGTGAACGTGGTGGTCGCGCGACGGAAGGGGACTTGCGATGTCGAACGCTGCAACCGATTTGCTTCCGCCGCCGCACTGCTTGACGCGGAGTGAGGGGACGCACACGGTGATCAGTGCGCGTGTCAGCACAGGCATGGTCGGCTGGTTCATCACCGCCTTCGCCGCATTCTGGACGCTCATCACGACTGCTTCGCTGGTCGCCAACCTCTTCGGAGGATTGATTGAACGCGTGCGATTCACGCCGAGTAGCACCACGGCTGAGCAGTCGCCCGCGATGTTCTTTGTATTGATGATTCCCTTCGTCCTCATCGCGCTCGGCATGGTTGCTGCCGCTTTGTATCTGCGCCGCGGCCGTGTCGAGGCCAAGATCGGTCACGACGATATTGAGCTCTTCACGGGCGTCATGGGCATCGGTCGTCGCGAGCATGTCGCTCGCAACGTGGTGCGGGGGGTTTCGATCGTCTCCAGCAACATGCAATCCAGTTCTGGCCGCACCATTCAGGTGATCCGCCTCGACGGCTCCGATGTCACCACAGGCCTGTTCCTGGGCCCCGCCGGAAAGGCGTGGTTTGCTCAGGAGCTCCGCCGTGCGCTCAACTTGCCGCCCGCGCCGCCGGCATGATGGCACAGCAGCCCCGCTGCTACGCTCTTCGCGCTCGCGCATGGCCAAGAAACCCGCCAAATCCGACGATGCTCCCGCCCTTGCTTCGGGCGGCGGGCCTCTCATGGCCATCATCACAGGGCCCGAGGCGTTCCTGCGCACGCTGGAGACGCAGAAGCTCCGCGATCAGCTCACCAAACAGCATGGCGAGATCGAGACGTTTGTCTTTGATGGTGGCTCTTCGCAAGCGGCGGAAGTGCTCGATGAGTGCCGCAGCTTCGGGCTGATGGCGACGCACAAGCTCATCATCGTCGACAACGCGGCGGAACTCGTGAAGGAACATTCGCGGCCGCTCTTTGAGAAGTACGCCGAGCAGCCTGTGCAAAGCGCGACGCTCGTACTGCGCGGCGACAAGTGGTTCGCCGGCAAGCTCGACAAGCTGGTTGAAAAGATCGGCGTGGTCATCGCGTGCAAGGAGCCGTCTTCGGACGACGCTGTGGCATGGGTCATCACGCACGCCAAGAAGCAGCACAACGCCGTCTTTGACAAAGAGACCGCTCACACACTCGTGCAGCGAGTGGGCCCCGCGCTGGGCAAGCTCGATACCGAAATCGCCAAGCTCGCCGCGGCGGCGGGCGTGAATGAAAGCGGCGGGGCCAACCCGATCACCAAACAGCTCATCGCGCAATTTGTGGGCGTGTCGCGCGAGGAAGAAGCCTGGAACATTCAGAAGACACTGCTGACGGGCAACCCCGACGCGGCTCTGCAGCACCTGCGCCACATTCTCGATGTCTCGCGCCAGCCCGCGCCGGTGGTGATGTACGCGATGCTCGATCTGGCTCGCAAACTGCACGGCGTGACGGCGGGCATCAAGGCCGGAGCCAATCCCTTTCAGCTCGCCG
>DATGWV010000404.1:0-6212 GCA_035299305.1 Phycisphaerales bacterium
CGGCTGCGACACCATCGACTTCAACAACAACGGCGTCTTCCCTGAAGATCAGGACGTCATCGACTTCTTCGACGTGCTCGCGGGTGGCGCTCCGGCGACCTGCGATGCCACGCTGGGCTGCCAGGACATCGACTTCAACAACAACGGCGTCTTCCCCGAAGATCAAGACGTGATCGACTTCTTCAACGTGCTGGCCGGCGGCACCTGCCCGTAACACTGCAGAGTTGTCCTGCGAGAGCGGGACTCATTCGCACTGCGCGGCGGACGTTGCTGCACCTCGTCCGCCGCGTGCTTTGGTCTTCTTCGGTTCGCCACTTCGCAACGGAGTTCCGCCATGTTGCAAGCGCGTCGCAAAGCGTTCACACTCATCGAGCTTTTGGTCGTCATCGCCATCATCGCGATTCTCGTGGGGCTGCTGCTCCCGTCGCTGGGGGCGGTGCGCGAACAAGGCCGATTCACCAAGTGTCTCGCGAACCTGCGCAGCTTCAGCCTCGCGACCACGATGTACGCCAATGACTCCAAGGATGTCATCTGGGACGCGGTTCGTCGCATCACGCCGCCCAACGCCAACTTCACGGTGTGGGCGCGACTGCCCTCAGAGCAAGACCCCAATCTCGTCGGCCCGGGCCTCATCTACCGCTACGTCGAAAACATGCAGGAAGTGGGGGAGTGCCCGACCAACAAGCGCCGCAACTCGCGCGGCGACGACGCTCGCCCCTCCAGCGCGACCAACCTTTGGGGCAGCCAAACCGGCGTGGACTTTGACTACACCTTCTTCCGCCGCATGCAAGGCGCCAAACTGGGCATGGTCACGCAGGTCGGCTATCTCACATTCCCCGGCGCGCTGCCCATCTCCACACAGCCGCCCGAAGTCGCCATCGCCACCGCCGCCATCACGCGCATGTCAGGCGTGCCCCTCTTCATCGAAGAATCGACACCCTTCTACAACGGCAACACCGCCCTCGCCGACAACCAAGACGGTCTCTTCACCAACGACGACCAGCCCGAAACCCGCCACAAAGGCGCATGCGCCGTCGGCTTCTTCGAAGGCCACGCGTCCGGCATCAAATTCCCCTCGGGCGGCAACCGCCTCGAAGAAGAAGCCGCCGATACGCGTGTCTGGGACTTCTACGCCAACGCCAACCGAGGCTGGATCAGGCTCGAGCCGCCGGGCCTCAACGATGTGCGTCGCCCCTACGGCTGGATCACCAATCCGCGGGCAACGCCCTGACTGACCGCCCGCATCGCTCGCGCAAACCCGTCGTCATACGATTGCTCGACCCAATCGCGAGTGATCACATGCCCCTCTACGAATACATCGCCAACGACGGCACGGTCATTGAACTGCTTCGCCCCATGAGCCAAGCCGACGCGCCCGTGGAAGACCCGCAAGGCAAAGGCCGCACCTTCGTCCGCAAGCAAAGCACCTTCGCCAGCAAAGGCGGCGAGAAAAGCGTCGGCCTGCCGTGGTCGTCGAGCGGCGGTCACGTCCACAGTGGCACCTGCGGCTGCGGCAAAAAGCCGGGAAGCTGTGGCAACTAACGACATCGTCCGCGTCAGACGTACGCACTCACCGTGCGCTGCTCGATTCGCTTCACGCTGCGCGTGCACACGATCGCATTCACATAATTGCCCGGCGTATGGATGTCATCCGGATCCATCGTCCCCACCGGCACCAGTTCATCCACTTCCGCCAGCACCACGTGAGCGGCAGTCGCCATCATCGGGTTGAAGTTCCGCGCCGTCGCGTGATACCGCAGATTGCCAAACGCATCGCCCCGCTGCGCCTTCACCAGCGCGAGATCAGCAAACAGGCCGGTCTCCATCACATACTCACGCGACTCGCCGCGCTGAGCCTGCCGTGAGATTGAGCCCGGTGCTTCGTTGTCCTTCCAAGGCCGGCCCGCGAACCCCTTGCCCGGAATCGTCGTGCCGCACGTGCCGTCTGTGGGCTTGAGAAATTGCCGCGTTTCCTTGCCATCCGCGACAATCGTCCCCGCGCCCGTCGCGGTGAAGAACGCGGGAATGCCCGCGCCGCCCGCGCGAATGCGTTCCGCGAGCGTCCCCTGCGGGTTGAACTCCACTTCAAGCTCGCCGCTGAGGAACTGCTTTTCAAACGTGGCGTTCTCGCCCACATAGCTCGAAATCATCTTGCGAATCTGCCGCGTCTGCAGCAGCAGGCCCAGCCCCCAATCGTCCACGCCGGCGTTGTTGCTGATGCACGTGATCTGCTTCACGCCCGTGTCACGCAGCGCGACGATCAGGCTTTCCGGAATGCCGCAAAGACCGAACCCGCCCACCATGACAGTCATGCCATCGCGGATGACGCCCTGAGCTTTGAGCTGCGCGAAAATGTCAGACGCCGACGAGTGAGACTTGGACATGCCGGGAGGGTAGAACGATGCCCGCACACGAGCGACCCGGGAGTGCCGCGCCGCCGTCGCGTCCTCACTTCAGCTTCACCGGAATCTGAATCTCCGCCCACTTGCGGTTCTCGGGCACCATCGGGTCGTTGTAGAACAACCCCCGGATATCACCCGCCGGCACATACTGCGGGTTGCTCGCAAAGAACTCCCGCAGCGCCGCCACGCCCTTGTTCACCGTGCGGTTGTTGGGGCTGCCCGCCACACCAGCCGCAATCACCGTGATCGGCGTGGTATCTACCACCAGCACGCGCTTGTCCTCTGGATCAACGCCCGCATCCGCTTGATCCGTGTAGCGATACAAAAAGCTCATCGTCCACTGCGCGTCATTGATGTCAACGGCAGGCACGTTTTCAGTCTTCACGTCAGACGCAAGCACCGGCGCGTCCGCGCTCAACCCCGCGCTCGCGGCGATTCCCTTGAAGTCCATCTCCACCGGCGAAGTCATCTCAATATCCCGCCGCTGAATATGCCGAAAGAGCGGCCAGAATCCCGCCCGCCCGTTGCTCTTCACGCCATCACGCTCGCCACCAACTTCCGCCCGCCGCAGCGTCGGATACGTCTTCAGCTCAACCGTCTCTGGCGGCGTGGGCGCGGGATACCCCACCGGCAGCGGCGTATCAATCATGTGCTCGCCCGCGATGTGAAAGTCGCCCTGCTTGGTCACCGTAATCGCCGGATCACCCGCCAACCGCACCGACTTGCCCGCCTCAGGCAACGCGATCGCTGGCGCAGCAGGAGCAGCAACGGGAGCCGGCTCGCTGGCCGCCACCGCCGCATTGCCCGCACCCAAGCTCGCGCTCGGCGCCGTCACATCCACCCGCGGCGCATCCTTAGGCGGCGACTTCATCCCCCGACACCCCATAAGCACGGGTGGCAGAATCGCAAGAGCAGACGTGAACGCGGCGAGGGAATACAGCGACAGTTTGCGGGACATACCCATGGATTCGCTCGAACGCGGCGAACCGATTCCATCAATCAAACGCCAAGAACGCCCCTCCCGATTCATCCACATACTTCGGTCCAACAAACCACCACAACGTGATGCGTCGCTCCAGCCGAAACATCCGGCCAACGACATACGCGTCGGGCGCTCCCGATGAGTAGTCGTAGAAGAGACGCCCGCCAGCAACATCTTTATACCGGTTCAGCCCACTCACCCACGGATGGTCGAGGTCCCGCTGAGGTGTCAGCGCAGGCGGCGCGGTTGGCGTGGGTTCTGCGAACGCAACACGCGCATAACGACGTGCCACAGTGTTCTCTGCTGCCACAAGCAGCCACCCGCCGAACGCACCGACCATGAACGCGATCACGAACCGTCGAAGCCACCGACCATCACGCAGCGCCCTGCCCGCACGCGTCGGCGCCGCGCGATCCGCGGACGTTGACACCACCCCGCACTCTGAACACAACTGATCGCCCTCCTTCGCAACCGTGTACCCACAGTGCGGACATTGGTCGGTTCGGCCCCGTAATCTCATTCGATCTCTGAACAGCCCGACGCCCACACGGCTGCCCTGCATGACCACAAACGGAACTAGCACTGTCACGATGAAAGTGCCAAAGAGCAAATCAGAATGCCACCGCCGACCATCAAGGTCAAAGATCAACCCCCACACGCAAAACACCATCGCCGTGTAAGGCACCCACACCACCCAACAAAAAACACGCCTCGCAAGAGACGTGTTCTTCGTGGTTGTGTCAGCGGCCTTCACCGCATCAGTTTACAGCAAGACGCAAGTGCGCGCCTTACTGCCCCTGCGCCAAGCTATACCCCTTGATCCCATCAAACGTCCGCAGCAGTTCATAGCTGCACACCGTGAACTTCTCCGCGATCTTGTCCATCAGCGCCACCGCTCGGCTCTGGCCAATGGTCCCCACCGGCAAGTCCTTCTTCAGTTCAAACCGCACGCGGTAATAGTCCACGCACTCTGTGTACACGCTGCCCGTGGGCCACACCTGCGTGCCGCGGTTGCTGATCAGCGTCAAGCTGAACGGCGTGTCCGCGCAGCACCGCTGCATCTCTTCTGCGACGCTCGCCGGCGCGAGCGGCGTATCAAGATAGATATCGCAGCCCACCACATGCGTGATGACATTCGTGAACGTGCGAATCACCTGCTGACCTGCGGGTCGCGGGCTCTTCTCAATCGCCCACGCGCCCTGCTCAGGCACCGGCACCGCCGGCACCGTCTCGGGCTTGCTGCCCAGCTTGCCGATGATCGCCTGCGTGAACTCCTTCGTGCCCACGGCAGGCTTGTAGTTCTTCATCGTCGGGTCACCAAAGTCACCCGTGTGCACGCCGCTTTCGAGCGCAGCCAGCAGCGCGTTCTCAATGACCGCCGCGTGCTTGAGCAAGCCCACGTGCCGCAGCATCATGATGCCGCTCAAAATCAAGCTGGTCGGGTTCGCGATGCCCTTGCCCGCGATGTCCGGAGCCGTGCCATGCACCGCTTCAAAGATGCTGATGTGCCGACCGATGTTCGCGCTCGGCGCAAAGCCCAGCCCGCCCACCAGGCCCGCCGCCAAGTCGCTCACGATGTCGCCCTGCAGGTTGGGCAGCACGATCATCTGATACTGCTGCGGCTTCACCACCAGGTTCATGCACAGTGCATCGACGATCACATCGCCGGTTTCAATCTCCGGAAAGTCCTGCGCCGTGCGCTTGAAGCGCTCCAGGAACAGGCCGTCCGTCATCTTCATGATGTTGGCCTTGTGCCCGCAATGCACCTTCTTGATGCCCATTTTGCGTGCCGTCTGAAACGCGTAGCGATGCACCTGATCGCACCCCGGCGCGCTGATCAGTCGCTTGCACTGAATCATGTCGTTGGAGAGCCGGTGCTCGACGCCGCCATACGTGTCCTCGATGTTCTCGCGGACGATCGTCATGTCGAGGTTGATGCCCGCCTTGCTATACACCGTCGTCACGCCCGGCAGCGTCTTGAAGTGCCGAAAGTTCGCGTACGCATTGAACATCTTGCGCAGCGACACGTTGATGCTCTTGCCGCCGCCGCCCTTGGGCGTTTCCATCGGCCCCTTGAAGAGGATGCCGCAATCTTCGGTCGTGCGAATCGCCGAATCAGTCATGCCGCGCGAATCGCCCTTGTCAAAGACGCTCTTGCCCATCTCAACGTTGACGAAATCAACATGGTCATGAACCTTCGCTTCGCGAAACAGGTCCAACGTGGCCTGCATGATCTCAGGACCGATTCCGTCACCCGGCGCAAGGGCGATCAGATGGGGGGTGGGCTTGCTCGACATGTCAAACTCCTGCCGTCACTCGCCCACCTTCCGTTGCGGGGGCGAAGACGCAAAGTGCGAACCACCGGCTCCGTTGTCCGGCGTGTGAAATCATAGGAACAGCACGCGACCGCGCAGGCCGTCCCACATCAGTGCCAGACATGCGTGTCAGGTATCGTTCGCTTCGCCGTCACTCTGTTTCGCAAGAGCCCACGTGTGCGCGTCCTCTCGCACGAGACGTTCAATTGCGCGAAAGATCGCTTGAGACGTGAATGCAGGCACAATGACAAGCCCATTAATCGCCAGCCAGCCACTATCGGGCCTGTCTGCTTGCATGAGCAGGTGCTCAAGGTTCGCAACAGTCGCCACGACGCCGAAATACCGCTCGCCCGACGAGAGACGTACGAAGAAATCTGCATTCTGCAATGAAGGTGAAGTAGAAAACTCGAACTCGACCAACTCGATTTCACAGGTAGTCGCGCCGATGCTGAAAGTGTGGTGTGACATGAGATCGTCCGCGTGACAGCAACTCCGACGTATTCTTGCATACCC
>DATGWV010000405.1:0-6423 GCA_035299305.1 Phycisphaerales bacterium
CACCGCGACGCGGTGCAGGTAATAGGTAGCACACGCTCCCGGGGGTATCGCTGCGCTGGTGGCCCGTCGCGCCGCGCTTCGGCTCCCGCGACTCACCAATCATCGCGACGCAGTGGCAAGGCCGTTGTGCGGCCCGCTGCGTGCGCGCGGCCCATAGTCCGCGCGATGATCACGGGCGGCGCGACCACAGGATCAGTCGACGGATGGCCCACACCAGGAGGAAGACAACCAGCGCCACCGCCAACATCACCGCCGCGACCTGCGCGACGAGCACCGCCGTGACGATCAAATTGATGCCGCCCGTCGCCATGCTCACTGCCAGCATCGCCCCACCTCCGACCGCGCCCGGTGCACCGCCCACGATCCACGCCGCAGCAAACGACCGCCGAATGCGATCCGTGCCACTCCGCCGCACGCGCACGCCTCACGTCGCGAAGCGACGATGGTCAATAGCCGGGGGTTCGGCGCAGCCGCACCCCCGGAAGAACGCCTACAGCACACCCGCACCGCGACGCGGTGCAGGTAAACAAACGCGCACGCCTCCGGGGGTATCGCTGCGCTCAACCCCCGGCTACTCACCAGCCATCGCGTTGCGATGGCGAGGCCGCCACGGGCGCACGACCGCACCGCAACCAGCGCCCCCGGTGGCCCGGGCTTTGAGTCCGGGCGGGCGTGGCATTGCCCGCGCACTCATGCCTCGCGTCGCGAAGCGACGACGGTGCATAGCCGGGGGTTCGGCGCAGCCGCACCCCCGGAAAAACGCGCCCAACGCACCCGCACCGCGACGCGGTGCAGGTAATAGGTAGCACACGCTCCCGGGGGTATCGCTGCGCTCAACCCCCGGCTACTCACCAGCCATCGCGTCGCGATGGCAAGGCCGCTCCGAGCGCACGACCGCACCGCGTCGCGCACGACCGGCGCGGCCTGCCGCGTGCGTCGCATCATCTCTATCACGCGCCGACCGCCAAGGGGAAGGAGTCGCCAGAGGAAGGGGTCTTCCCCTTCCTTTGGCAGCAGGAGAACGATTGCCAGTCGCGGAGGATCAGAACGCCTTATGAAACTCGGATACACTCTGGATGTTTATCATGTCAGTGTCACACGCGAAACAAGGAGCAAGTTATGCCGAAGCAGGAGTTACGCGAATCGGTCGGATTGACTGTTGCCCCGGAGCTCGTTATTCACTTTGAATGTGCGCTCCTTGACCTCCACGATGTCGGGGTCGTCTGTTTGACGATTCAGCAGGCGCTCGACGCCATGCTCACGCCGGCAACGAATTTTGAAAGTCTAGGTTTAGCAGACCGCCGACCGCGGCTCTCGCTCGTGGTTGAATCCTTAGAACGCGGGTCGCTGCGTGCTCGTGCAAAGGCAGTGTTTACAAAGGAACGAAAGGAGGCGATCATCATCGGCGTTGCCGGCGGACTGCTTACCAACGCAGTGTGGTATTTAGGAGCCGCTTTGGCGACCGCCGTGGGGTCTACGACACCTGTGGCACCGACGCCGATACCGCCGCCGCCCGGTCAGATCGCCCCGATTCGAGAAGTTGATAAAGCGGTTGCAGAGTTGATTCGCAATATGCCTCGTGCGCTGAGTTCGAACGAGGACTGGACGCTGACGATGGAGGTTATCAGCAATCCCGGCACTCTTGGCGATAACTATCGCCTAGTCGTCGAGAGTGTGTCGCCTCGAAGCGCTTTAAAGAGAATAAAGGCCAGAGGGTCGACCGATCCCGACGTCGACCTTTTCTTGGCCATCTACGAGGACGATGCCGACACGTTGCGACGTGCGATCGAAAGCGGAGCAGATGTCAATGTTCCCCTTGACGATGTGCTCGAACGCAATGGTGTTCGCACCACTCGTTCAAGCCAGCGTTAAGGTTCGTTGCAGAAATGTAATGACATACGTTGGCTCGTTTGGCATGAGACCGTCGCTCCGGACAGTGGATGTCTGCGAAGGCCGGTTGTCGCATCTGGTGAGTGGGTAGCTGCGTTTCTTTCGAGGGCTTTCGAGCTTCTCGACTTGGCTCTTGAGCTTCTCGAGAGGGCTGCTGAGGTTCTCAGCGTGGCACGTGAGGAACTCGAGAGGGCTGTTGAGCTTCTCAGCATGGCACGTGAGGAACTCGAGAGGGCTGTTGAGGAACTCAACAGGGCTGTTGAGCAGCTCGTGAGGGCTGTGGAGGAACTCGCGCGGGCCTGAGAGGAGCGCGCGAGGGCTGGTGGGGAGCGCAAGAACGATCGAAAATCGCGTGTGGCGGCGTGGGAACGCCAGCGCAGGGCGGATATTCGGCACAATCGCTCCGAAAAGACGCAGGCGGGCTGAAGTGGGGTTGGTGTGTTGGCGATGCCACATCACCAGCACGTTGGTCCGCAGATGTGTCAGTCGCGAGCGTGTCGCTTGCGTGCATCGGGAGCGGGGGGCGTGCAACATTCTCAGGAGGTGGCCCATGGCCATCGTTCCAACACGCACGCAGGAACTCGTCAACTGGTATGCAGATCACGCCGAAGTGTGGCAGGCGGCGCCGACATCGATTGGTTTGAATGCGGCCCAGGCCACGCAGTTTGTCAACATGAGTCTGCTGCTGGCCGACAAGTTCGCCAATCAGCGTGCGGCCGAGACAGCCGCGAAGAACGCGACTGTCGAACTCAACGAGACGCGCACCGAGGCGCGGCGACTGGCGAGCGACTTGATCAAAGCTATCAAGGGGTATGCCGCGGGCCAGCCCAAGCCCAACGAGATCTATCTGCTCGCTGAACTGCCCATTCCCAGCGAGCCCGCGCCGCTGCCGCCGCCGGGCCGTCCGTACGAGATGACGGTGGGCATCAATCCCACCAGCGGCGCGATCCAACTGAAGTGGAAAGTCGCCAACCCCGCCGGGGCCGCAGGCACGACGTACATCGTGCGGCGGCGCGTGGGCGGCACGGGCGACTTCGTCTTTGTCGGCGTGACGGGCACGAAGGAATTCATCGACACCACGTTCAACGCGGGGCCTGACAGCGTGCAGTACACGGTGCAGGGCCAGCGATCGACCATCGCCGGGCCGGTGAGTGACATCCTCACGATCAACTTTGGTCGTGGTCTGGGTCGCGGCAGCGGCGAGAGCTACAGCGTCGATGGCGGCACCAAGGATGGTGACGGCACGACGGAGGCGGGCAATGCGGAGATGAAGAAGACGGCGTGAGGAAGGCAAAGTGCCTGAGTGCACGAGTGCCTGAGTGCCGGAGTGAAGACAATCAAGAGCGGGCCCGGGCAGTGTGTCCGGGCCTGTTTTTGTTTTTGGGGGCGGCAGGCGTTCAGTCGAGCCACCAGTCCCAGGCGCGCGCGGCGAATGGCCAGAACTTGTAGAGCCACGGCATGGAGAGAGCGAGGGTGATGAGCGTGATCCACGTGACAGCGAGCCCGCGCAGCAGCCGGGGCGCGAAGTTGCGGCGGTGTATAAACAGCAGGTGCCAGGCCACGAGGGGAGACCACAAGGGCATCAGGAGGCAGCCGCAGGCTGACCACGCAAGCCAGAGGGCGGTCACGAGCGGCGTGCCGGGATGGTTGGAGGTCAACGCCCCCAGCGGCATCGTGCGCTCGACATACCACGCGCATGGAATCGGTATCAGCACAAAGATGAGCGGCAACGCGCACATCACGGTGCCCGCGATGATGAGCGCACGGCGTTCGCCGGGGCGCAGCGGGCGGCGCACATCGTGCAAGGCGAACGCGAGGGCGACGCGATCGACCGCCGCGCCGCACTCGGGGCATGGGCCGGTGGTGGTGCCGGCGAGGTCGTAGTTGCACTGCGGGCAGCGGATCACCGGGGACGGTAGTGGGGCGGGGACGCGGGGCGGGTTGCGCTCTCGCGGCGAAGACGTGAGGGGGTGGTGGCGATGGGCCACGTGCGCATCGGGTGTCGCTTGCGACGAATGCCGAATCACGAATGCCGAATGCCGATGTCGTTGGTGATCTCGCACCGACCGCTCAGGGCAGCGGTCGGTGGCACGGGACGAATGCCGAATCACGAATGCCGAATGCCGGTGTCGTTGGTGATACCGCACCGACCGCTCAGAGCAGCGGTCGGTGGCACGGCGGATTGAGCTGTGCTTATGCGTACAGGCGCCGCTCGCGCTGCGCGATTGCTGATGCGACCATGCCGCGGGAGACGGCGTGATCGCTGAGCAGCAAGCCGAGCGGTTCGGTGCCCGTGGATTCGGCAAGTTCGAGCATCATCTTCGCTCGCGGTCGCGGCACATCGAGTGCTTCGGCTGCGGCAGCGAATAGTGCGGGGCCACTGCGAGGCGCTGCATGCTGCGTGAACATCGAACGCACGCGCGTCGTAAGCGACGCCGGTGTCACGGGGGCCAGCGCCGATGCAGGCACAGGCGCGTCGCGGCGAACTCGCCAGAAGCTGCTGCGTCGCGCTGCCGCAAGCAGTAGTGCCAACCCGATCACACACATTGCCCCCGCGGCCCACGGCATCCACGCCAGATTTGGCGATGGCTGCGTGGGCGGGGCCACGGTATCGCCCGTGATGACCTGCAGCACGGGCACTTGTTCTTGCCGCGGCGCGAACGGATCACGCGACGACTGTGCAAGCGTGATGGTGTTCATATCGCGTCTCCTGTCACGGCAGGCGTCGCTTCGTCGCTTTGCATCAGGTCCGATGTCGACGCGATCCAGCTGGCTCGCGTCAGCGCTGCCGTCGCGGCACAGCACGCCGCCGCTCGCGTGCGCACGCGCTGATCATCGTCGCCGCTCGCCATGCTCGCCACGCGTGCGGTCATCTCGGTCCATCGTGCCCGCAGCAGCACGCGCGACGGCCCTGCCAGCGTGCGCGACGCCAGCCACAGCCCCGCGAGCCGATGCATGGGCCGCACATCCGCCAGCATACTGGCGATGTCATCCGCGCACGCCAACTGCGCGCGTGTCTCAACCGCATGTGACAGTGCTTCGCGCGTCGCGTTCGCCCGCACGCGATGATGACTGTCGGTCTTGAGTTCAATCACTTCGCCAGGCAGCGGCCGAATCCCTCGCCGCGCCAGCCGTGCGAGTGCTTCAATCGCATTCGCCCGCACCCGCGCTTCGTTGTGCGCCAGCAGACTTCGCGCATGCGCCGCAGCCGCAGGCTGATTGCTGTCGCCCAGCGCGATGCATGCACTCGCCGCGATGCGGAGTTGCTCGTCACTCGTCGCCGGCTGTCTCGCGACCAGATACAACGCGTCGAGGCAATCATCCACCACGCCCACACGCCGGATGATCTGCATCGCTCGCGGCGCATCGGCAACTTCGCCCAGCATCCAGCGCAGCGTCTTCAAGCACGCAGTGCGATCACTCGCCAGCAACCGCTGCGTGGCGATCGCGCCGCCCTGCGAAAGCGTGAAGGCCGGCGCATACCGAGCCGTGTGCATCGCCGCGATGTGCGCCACCTGCGCATGCGGGCTGCGCATCGCCATCGCAAGTTCATTCGCGGCAGCCGCTGCCCCATCTCGCATGCTCGCCGCCGTGCGCACCGCGGCACAGCGAGCCACGCGTGCGTCGCTGTCATACATGAAGTCCCGCGCCAGTCGCGCCGGCCCGTGCATCGCCGCGGCAAACCGCGCCGCGACATCCGCGTGCGTCAGCAGCGGCTCCAGCGCACGCTCCCGCACCGGCGCATCGGCTGCAATGCTCGCCGCCCAACGCGGCACCGCACGCACACACGCCGCCGGCAACTGCGCGATCTCCGCCACACTTGGCAGCGCAGTCTGCGCGAGGTTGATAGTGCCGCCATCACGTCCCGCCTTGCGAGCACCGCGCACCACCACGCGAGCGAGGCCGCTCCGCCGCGCCGGGCGCAGCGTCAATGCGGCACGCTCGAGCACCGCGATGTGATCCGCGATGCCATGCGTGCGAGCCAGGCGCACCGCGCATGCCGACGCAAGCCCTGAAGCACCGCCCGCACCCGCTGCCGATCCGTTTACCGCCAGCCAGACCAGCGCACGTTGCCGTGCATGTGGTACGCGCAGCGACTTGATCGCGCTCGCTGCCGCCCGCGCGGCAGGCGAATCACTCGACGCTACCAGCTCCCGCAGCGCACGCGAATCTTCCAGCACGATCGCCGCCTCACCTGCGGCATCCGCTGCAGTCGCATCACGCAGTGCGGCCAGCACCGTCTGCGTGAACGCCGCTGCGTCACCTCGCAGGCCGTGGGCCAGTCCACGCGTCAGCAGCTGCCGCCACGCTTCATCGCGCTGCACCGCCTGCGTCCACGCTTCGCGCTCCGCCGCCGACCACCCCGGCGCACCGGCGATGACCGCCAACGCAAAGAACGCCCACCGCGCCGCTTCACGCGTTTGCTCATCCGCACATTTCGCCGCTGCCAGCACGTGAGGCACCAGCCGGGCGTCCGCGGCCTCCGCCGCGAGAAGCGCAACTCCCCGCAGCACACGCGGCCGGGTATCAGCC
>DATGWV010000406.1:0-29690 GCA_035299305.1 Phycisphaerales bacterium
GGCGGCTTCGGGCAGGACGAGAACATCGCCTTGCAGCAGGAGGTCACGGCGGCCTTCGAGGTCTTCGATGAGACTGAGTTTGTGCAGGATGCCGAGCTTCTTGGCGATGGGCCAGAGTTCAGCGCGGCGGGCGGCGGTTGCGTCGACAAAGGCGAGCGAGAGTTCGTTTTCACGCAGCACTGGGGCGAGGCCGGTCAGCGCGGCGGTGAAGGCGGCGGCGTCACGACCGGTGCCGGCGAGCATGAAACTGGCGGCTTTGCCGGGTTGGAGAATCTCGCGTTGGTCGCTGGCGAGGACGCCCCACGGGGCGAGCCAGACGCGCTGCTGCGGCTGGCGTTTGAGCAGTTGCTGCTGCGTGAGGGGGTCGGGGGCGACGTAAATCACGCGGTCGGTCGGGTCGAGGGTGAGTTCGGTGGTGCGGGCGGCGAGGCCGTAGCGCCAGACTTCGAGGGCGAGGCCCGCGTCGAGTTCTCGTGCCAGGTCGCGGCCGAGTTGCCAGGCGGAGCCGCCAAAGACGTGGACGATGTCGATGTCCTGGGGCACGTCCAACTGGTCGGCGTCGGCGAGGGCTTTGACGATGGTGCGCACCGCGAGGCCCTTGAAGAGCGGGAAGGTGTGCGGGTTGTACGTCATGCTGCGGGCGTAGACGTCCTGCATCGCGGCGCCGAGGCCTGATTTGACGCTTTCGGGGACGGCTTGCAGCACGACGAGGCCTTCGTCAGCCAGTCCCAGCTCGAGGCGAGACAACAGCGTGCGTTCCCGCGCGGCGAAGAGGGCATCTGCGAGAATCAGGACACGCATGGTGCGAGCGTAGTGCGTCTGCACACGCCGTCACCAAGTTATCCACCATTACGTTACAGGTCCGTTAGCCCCCTTTCGCGTTTCCTTGACATGCACTAAACTTCGCTTTGGTCGAAAAGGCTGCTGCGTCATGGATGGTGCCCGGCCTGTCAGTGTTTTCACGAAGGATGCTCATGGCTACTCCCGCTGGTTCGCCGGCTCAGGTTTCGGACAACGCAAATGCTCCTGCCGCGAAGGCGAAAACGCCGCAGCGGACGTGGGCGATGGTGCGCGAGCGCAAGAGCGGCGTGCCTGAAGGTGTCTGGCTGCGCTGCGAAAACTGCGAGAACATGGTGTATCGCGGCAACCTGGAGAAGAACCTCCACGTGTGCCCGGAGTGTCAGTTTCACCACCGGATCTCGGCAACGCAGCGGGTGGAGCAACTGGCGGACGAGGGATCGTTTGTCGAATTGCATACGGGTTTGCAGCCCGCTGACCCGCTGAAGTTCAAGGACCTCAAGGCATACCCCGACCGCTTGCTCGCTGAACAGATCAAGACGGGACAGCGCGACGCCATCAAGGTCGGCCGCATGTTCATCAAGGGTCGCGCGGCCATGGTTGCGTGCCTTGATCTGACGTTCATGATGGGCAGCATGGGGAGCGTGGTGGGTGAAGCGATTACGCGGGCGATTGAAGAGGCGACGCGCGACAATCTGCCGCTCATTGTGGTGAGTTGCTCGGGCGGGGCCCGCATGCAGGAGGCGGGGCTGAGCCTGATGCAGATGGCCAAGACGAGTGCGGCGCTGGCTCGCTTTGATGACGCGGGCGGGTTGTTTATCAGCGTGCTGACCGACCCCACCACTGGCGGCGTGACGGCGAGCTTTGCGATGCTGGGTGACATCATCATCGCGGAACCGAACGCGCTGATCGGGTTCGCCGGGCCGCGTGTGATTCAGCAGACGATTCGCCAGGAACTGCCCGAGGGGTTCCAGCGGAGCGAGTTTCTGATGAAGAGCGGGATGGTGGACCGGGTCGTGTCGCGGTTGCAACTGCGGAATGAGTTGGCGCGGTTGATTGACTATGCCGGGAAGTGATTGCGCCGGTCGGGCATGCTCTGACGCGTACGCTGGACATCCATGGGCCACGCAAGTTCCGAGTCGTCCGGCAACGTATTGAGAGCGTCGAAGTTCAGTTGGCGTCATGGCGCCAGCGGATTCTTCGTCGGACTGATTGGCTCGATCCCTGTCATCGCAACAACACGGGAGTGGATTTCGCCGATTCTCGCGATGAGCGTTATTGTGCTTGCTGCGATGCAGCCGCTGCGACGCGCGCACTACGTCGGTGCGTTGGCGGGTGCGATGATCATGTGGGGTATCTCGCAGTGGTGGACATTTCAGGTTGCGTCGCTGGGGTTCGTGCCGCTCCTTGCTGTGCAAGCATTTTGGCTTGTGCTCACGATGTGGTCGCTCGCTCGGATTCGTACGTGGCTGGGTTGGCGTCGCATGACACTGCTGGCACCGGTGGTGATGGTTGCGATTGAGTTTTTTCGGTGTGAAGTGTTTATGGGGGGCTACGCGTGGGGCATGTACGCGCAGTGGGCGACGGACACGCTGCTCGCTCGCTTCGCTCCCGTTGCCGGCTTATACGGAGCCAGTTTCGTCGCGTGCATCATCGCCAGCGCGTTTGCGTTTGCCGTCGCGAAGTATTGCCATTCGTGGACATTCGCTTCGTTCTCGCTGCCTGAGGAAGCTCCATCGACACCCGCACAAGACCAACGCAATCGCTCGATTATGCTCGCGACGCTGTTTGCGTTGGTGCCTCTCATAGTTGCGTTGGTGGCAGGGCAGTTCGGCGAAGCCGATAGCTCGCGCAGCTTCCCCGTCGCCAGCGTGCAGACCAACGTGCCGCAATCGAACAAAACGTATTGGACGCTTGAGGCGGAAGTGCGCGACTACCGCGAGATGCAGAAGCTGAGCGAGAAGGCGGCGGCGACGGGTTCGGAGCTCATCATCTGGCCTGAGACGATGATGCCGGGCATCAGTATTGAGCCGGATGCGATTGCGGAGATGGAGGCGAAGGGGCTGTTTTTCAACTTGAAGCAGCCGATGCCGGAGGAGTTAGGGACGAGCGAGACGCGGATCAAGGCCACGGCGTTTTGGGAGGCTCTCGCGCTGCATTCGGAGAAGATCAAGACGCCTCTGCTGATTGGCGAGGAAGGGCTGGAAGGATTCTCGTTGAAAGTCGCGAGTGATGGCGCGGTGGATATGTCACAGCGTGCGCGGTTCAACAGCGCGTACTTGGTGCAAGGCGGCAAGGTGACGGGCGAGCGGTATGACAAGATGGAGTTGACGCCATTTGGCGAGTACATGCCGGTCATTGGGCGGTTTCCGTGGTTGCAGGACAAACTGCTGGGGCTGGCGGCTGCGGGGATGAAGTTTGACTTGACAGCGGGGACGAAGAAGACGGTGTTCACGCTTCCCTTCATTGGGAATCAGGTTCGATTTGTCGCGCCGATTTGTTTTGAGATCACGGAGAGCACGGTGTGCCGGGATCTGGTGTTTGCGAATGGCGAACGCCGGGCGGACTTCATGGTCAATCTGAGCAACGACGGCTGGTTTCAAGGCTCTGACGCCGCGAGGGAGCAGCATCTGCGGATTGCGCAGTGGCGGTGCATGGAACTTGGGACGCCCATGGTGCGCAGCGCGAATACGGGCATCAGCGCGGTCATTGATGCGCACGGGCGCATCGTGAAGCGGGGCGTTGCTGACAATGCGGTGGGAACACAGGTTGCCGGGGTGCTGGCAGCAGACTTGCCGCTGCCGACGGGCGAGCCCACGTTGTACGCCCGCACGGGGAACTGGCTGGGATGGGGGTGTTTGGGAGCGTGGGTGCTTGTGACCACGATTGCCGTCGTACGATCACGCCAGCAGCTAAAACAGGGGTGATTGCTCGCCGTGTGCCGATAGACTCGTCGACGTTCGCTCGAATGCGCTGACATGGGCGCGACATATCCGGAGTTAGAAACTATGCGTCAGTTCCATCGCATCACCGCTGGGTTGCTGGTTGTCGGAAGTGGCCTTGCGCTCAGCGCGTGTACGACCATGGGCAGTCGCAAGCCGCTGCCTTCGCGGGCGGCTGCACCGCTGCAGCCGCAGACGGACTTGCGTGCGGATGCGCCTGCGTCTGAGCAACCTGCGATTGCGGATTCATTCCGCGAACCGCGTGAGGAACGGGTGCTTGGGGCTGCCGCGCCGCAGCAGGCGGTGCCCGTCGCGAATGCGGAAAGCCCGGATCTGCCTGTGAAGACAACGGACGTACGGGTCACAGCGTCGGCGGTGCGTGAGCAGGCGATGGTGCTGATTCAGGAATTGGCACGCGACAAGAACGCGCAGGTACGAGGCCAGGCAGTCGAAGCTGCTGCGATGAGTCCGCAGCGGATGCGCGACATCATCGAGGCGGGCCTCAAGGACGACAACGCGGGCGTGCGCAGCATCGCGGCGATGGCCGTGGGGCGCAATCAGCTTCGTGATCTGCGGCCGCAGGTTGAGAAGCTTGTGAACGACGGCAGCAATCACGTGCGTGCGAGCGCGATTTACGCGACGCTGCGCACGGGCGGCAAGGTCGATCAATCGCCGCTCGCGGAGATGCTGTTCAGCGATCGTGATCCGCTAATCTCGCGTCACGCGGCATTTCTGCTGGGCGAGATCGGCAATAAGTCTGCGGTGCCGCTGCTGCGCAGCGCCGCGATTGATCGCACGAAGCAGTTGCCGCCCGATCAACAGCCGATCTTTCAGTTGATGATCACTGAAGCGCTGGTGAAGCTGGGCGAACAGAAAGAAGTGGCGGCGATTCGAGCTGCGCTGTATCCCAGCCAGCCGGGCGAGATGGAGTCGATGGCTCTTGCGGTGCAGATGTTGGGCGAGATGAAGGATCGTGAGTCACAGGGGCAGCTCATCAATCTTGCGGCGTATCGCGATCCGGCGGGGCAGCCGTATCCGCCCGAAGTGCGGCTGGGCATTGCGCTTTCGCTGGCGCGGATGGGTGTCGCGGGGAGTGAAGGCGTTGCGATCGCCGATCAATTTGCGAAGAGCGAGAACGCGGCCCTGCGGAGTCAGGCGGCGTTTGTGTATGGCGCGCAGGGACAGGCGTCGATTGGGAAGTTGGCGGAACTGATGAAGGACCCCAATCCGCAGGTTCGCCTCTCAGCGGCGGCCAGCGTGATGCGGAGTCGCTGATTGCTCAAAGAAAGTGAGACACACGAAAGCCTGCAGTTGCAGGCTTTTTTCATGTCGAGGAAGCGTTCTGGCCGTTTGTCACGATGTTGTCACAGCGTGCAGATCGCGACAGAACCAACCACCACGGGCGGCGTCTTTGCTGGTACGCTGTTGCGACACCCTGACGCGCCCCGCGTCACGCCTGCGGCGCACGTCCGCTTCCCATCCATCGGAGGTTCCCATGCTCGCGTCTCTTGTTCGTTCCACGCTCGCTCTTTCGCTCGCTGCGGGCGCGATCGCCACGGTGACGGTTCCCGCAGTTTCTCACGCTCAGCCCGCCGCGAAGGCTGAAGCCAACAACAGCGTTGATCTGCCGATTCGCAAGATCACGTTGTATCGGTCGGGGGTTGCGAGCTTTGAACGCACGGGCAACGTGACCGGCGATGGCATCGCGAGTCTGCGCTTTCGCACGGAGCAGATCAACGACATTCTCAAGAGTCTGGTTGTGCTTGATCTGAGCGGCGGCAGCATCGATGGCGTGAATTACGCGAGTCAGGAACCGCTTGCGAAGCGGCTGAGCAGCTTTGGCATTGACATTTCGGACTCCCCCACGCTTCAGCAGATTCTCGCGCGTTTGCGCGGTTCACGGCTGACCGTGCAGACGGCGGACAAGACGGTGACCGGCACGATTCTGGGCGGCGAAACGCGACCCGAAGCAGTGGGCGACGCGACACAGCTTGTGAGTGTGCCGTATGTCACGCTGATTACGGAGCAGGGCATTGTCGCGGTGAACTTGAACACGGCGCGAGGTATCAAGCTTGAAGATGACAAGCTCAACGCAGAACTCATGAAGGCGCTGGCGGCAGTGGCCGAGTATCGCGAAGATCGGACGAAGACGGTGGACATCCGCTTTTCTGGCGTGGGCACACGCAACGTGCAGACGACGTATGTGCATGAAGCGCCGGTGTGGAAGACGAGCTATCGCCTGGTGCTGCCTGACACCAAGGAAGACGCGAAGCAGGACAAGCCGCTGATGCAGGGGTGGGCGATTGTCGAGAACACCACGGACAACGATTGGAACGACGTGGAACTATCGCTGGTGTCGGGCCGGCCGGCGAGCTTTCAGATGAATCTGTATGACCCGATCTTCACGACGCGGCCTATGCTGTCGGTGCCGGTGCCGAAGACGCTGGTGGGTCAGGTGTATGACGAAGGGAGTGAGACGGAGTATGGGCGGGCGCTTGCAGCGAGTAGTCGGGATAACAAACTCGATGTATCTCGCATGAGGATCGCTGCCAAGCCTGCTGCGCCGACGGCTGGCAGTCCGCGAGGTGTGGCTGAGTCTGCGGTCGGCGCAGATTTCGCAACTGATCTGTTTGATGCGTCGGGTGTGCCGGGAGCAAGCATGTACGCCGCGGCGTCGGCGATCACTTCCGCTGCGGCGGGGTTGCAGACCGGCGAAGTGTTCTTCTTCCGGCTCTCGCGGCCTGTCACGATCGAGCGGCAACGCAGCGCGATGCTGCCGATTGTCAGCCAGGCGATTGAAGGCCGGCGGGTGAGCATTATCGGCGTGAACGATGTCGGGCCCAACCCCATGCGCGGCGTACAGATGACCAATGACACGGGACTGCAACTCATCGCAGGACCTGTGAGCATCTTTGATGGCGATGCCTACGCGGGCG
The DNA here is from genome assembly GCA_035299305.1 of Phycisphaerales bacterium. Taxonomy (GTDB): domain Bacteria; phylum Planctomycetota; class Phycisphaerae; order Phycisphaerales; family UBA1924; genus BJHL01. The sequence continues at coordinate 6,677 of DATGWV010000406.1, forward strand.
ATGCGCAGATCGGCGATACGAGCAAGGGTGACAAGCGGCTGCTGAGCTACAGCGTCGATCAGGACGTGCTATTTACGCGCGAGGACAATCCGCAGCAGCAGATCACGAAGCTGCGCATCGTGAACGGGCTGCTGGAGAGTTCCATCGTGTGGCGGAACGTTACCAAAGTGACCATCGACAACAAGGACGAGGACAAGCCGCGCACGATGATTACCGAGGTCGCAAAGCTGGGCGGTGCGCAACTGGTGGACACGGCGACCAAGCCGGTGGAGACGACGGCGAATCTGTATCGCTTTGAGACGGCGGTTGCCGCGAAGAGCAAGGCGGAACTGCTGGTGACGCAGGAACGCACCGAAGTCTCGACGGCGTATCTGATGAACTACAACATCGATCAGCTCATGGCGTATCGCGCGTCGGGCACGAAGCTGAGCGACAATTTGCTCAACGCGTTCCGGCGGGCACAGGAGCTGCAGGGCGCGATCAACAACGCGAACAACACCGTAAGCGAGCTTGAGAACCGCCGCAACGAAATCACGCGTGACCAGGATCGCATCCGGCAGAACATGAACAGCATTGATCGCAACAGCGACTACTACGCGCGGCTGATCAAGAAGCTCAGCGAGCAGGAAACGCAGGTGGAGACCATCGACGCTGATCTGAAGACCGCTCGCGAGAACGTGACCAAGGCGGAGCAGGCGCTGACAAACTACTTGAGTACGCTGAACATGGAGTAATCTGGACTGGCTGATTGCGGCGTTATTGAGCCTCAAACTGAAGCCGAACCGTACTTTTCCCGCCCGGCACAGCGCACGCTTTGCTGGGCGTTTTGTTATCTTCCCACCGGATTCACCCGTCGGGCTCAACCTCTCACCATAACTCGCCGATGCACAACCAACGCGTGTTCGCGCGAGGAGTGTCATCATGAGCCAGAACGAAAAGCCGACCGTCCGCCGCACTTACACCAACGGCGTTTTGACCGCCATCGCCGCGTTGCTGGGTGTCATCGTCCTTCAGCAGGCCAACACGCCGGGTGTGCAGGGCACGGCTCTCGCCCAAGTCGGTGTCGTTGGTGAGAAGACCGCTGTGGAAGAAGGAGCGACTGGGCTCATCAGCGCCGCGGAGCAGCGCAAGGCGATCATCGCCGAACTCAAGAACGTCAACGACCGCCTGGGCGCCATTGAGGGCGCGCTGGCCAAGGGCATCAGCGTGAAGGTCACGAGCATGCCCGCTCAGAAGGCCGCTCTCGAGAGCGCTCCGGCCGCCAAGTGATACTCCATTCGCCTTGCGTGGCTTGAAGGGTTTGCCGACATGCGTTGCCCCTCGACAACCCGCTTTCTGCGATCTGCCAACCGCACACGCCGCGCGGGCTACACGCTCGTGGAGATGCTCATCGTCGTGACGATGCTGGGCCTGGCTGCGGCGATGGTGATTCCGTCGATTTCGTCCGCGAGTTCGCTGCGCGTGCAGGGGGCGTTGCGATCGATTGTTGCGGATATCACGGTGGCGCAGAGTGACGCTGTTGCCTTTCAGCGGCAGCGGGCGCTGGTGTTTCGATACGGCGGTGATGCTGGCCGATATGTCATGGCGGAAGTCAACGGCAGCACGATTGACACGACCACCGGCATCTTGGAAGACCGGCAGTTGAACGTCGAAACGATGGGATTCACACGTGTGACCAACACGTTTAATGCAGGTACAAACGCAATTGTGTTCGACGAACTGGGCGGCCCCGTGACGGCAGCCGGCAGCACGACGCCTGCATCGACCACCAACATCAATCTCACTGGCAGCAATCAGAACTGGCGCATCACGGTCGAGGCCTACACGGGCCGCGTCACCATCACTCAGCTTCCGTAACTCGCGCAAGGCTTCAATATGCAACCTCGCAACTCCAACACGCCCAACGCTTCCACCCGCACCCTGACGATGCTGGGCGTCGCTTTCATGGGAGCAGGGCTGGCGATGTTCATGTGGTGGAAAATGCGCATGGTGACTGGCGTGCCTCGCACGGCGTACGCCGAACCCCGCGCGGTGCAGCCGCCTCCGGCTCCGGACGCGCAACCCCCGCAGCATGCGGCGACCCATGAGGTCCCCAGTGCGACGCCGACCGAGAATCCGTGAGTTCGGCCCCGCTTGGAAGACTCCCGCGTGCCGTCTACGCTTAGGCGTTGCCGCAGACGATGCCATCCAACTCATCTGACCCGCAATCCTCGTCCAAACCGATGGACGACGACACACGCGCAATGCAGGCGATTGAAGCCTCCGCCGCGGCGGACGAGGCCGACGAGCGCGCCGTGATGCAGGCGAACCCTGACTTGAAAGCCACGCCTGTGGCGCTGAGCTTCCGCGAACGCATCGAGGCCTTCATGGCCCGGCTGAGCACACGAAACAATTTCTGGCATCGTGTGTGCTCGATGATCTGGCTGCCGTACGCCTTCAAGAGCGGCATTCAGATGAAGCGTGTGGACGGCACGACGTTTCAGGCCGTGCTGCCGTTCAAGCGGTTCAATCGGAATTGGTACAACGCAATGGCCGGCGCGAGTCTGCTTGCAAACAGCGAGATCGCGGGCGGCATGTACATCATGGGGCTCACGGGCGGTGACTACACACTGGTGTGCAAGGAGCTGAGCTACCGGTTCCTGCGGCCTTGCTTCGGGCCCGCGCTGTACAAGATCACGCCGAAGGAAGACCTTCCGGCCTTGATCGCGACGGGCAAAGAGTTCAACATCACGCTCGACTTGGATGTGATTCAGCAGGCGCTGGTGCCCGAAGCGCTGGCGAAGGTGAAGAAGCACGACCGGCTGCTGGCGAAGCTGGCGGCGAAGGAACGGCGCGTCGGGCGTTGCTCGGCAACGTTTCATCTGACGCCGACGAGCCATCAAAAGTCGAAGCGTGGCGCGGCGAATCGTGTGGGTTGACGCAGGCGACTCGTTCGCTGCGTGCATGTGGACGCCGTTGAGCGTGACCATGTCAACAGACCTTTCTCGCACGTTCCTGCCCTCTAACCTAATCCATGCCCACTCGCCCTTGGCACGTCTTTTCAGAAGCTGCGTTCCTCGCCATCAGTTGGACGTGGTGCATCGGCATGTGGCTGCCGGTGCTGCTTATACGTGACTATGGGTTGTGGTCGTTTGCGGTCTTCGCGCTGCCCAACTGCTTTGGCGCGGCCGCGATGGGACTTGCGCTTGCCAAGCCCGGTGCGGCGGTGGAGTTTCTTCGCCGGCATCAGCTTGCAATCTCGCTGTTCTCAGCGGTGACGAGCGCGTTTCAGACGTTCTTTCTGCTGTGGTTGATTATCACCAACGGGCTCACTCCGGAAGGCTTGGTCGTCATCGGGCTTGTGCTTGCAAGTATCTTCACGCAGCCGTTCTTTCGCGGCGAGCGGGCGCGTGTTGTGGCGGTCGCGGTGTTCGTGGTGTCGGTCGCGCTTGGGCTGGGTTTTCTCTTCGCGGTGCCGGATCGCGCGACTGTCGCGGACTTGCCAACGCCCAGCCGCAGTATTGAAGGGCTTGGCGGACTCGCGGCGGTGTGCATGCTGGGCTTTGCGTTCTGCCCGTTCCTTGATGCGACATTCCTGCAGGCGCGCATTCGCTCCAAGGGCGCGTCAGGCAGTCTCGCATTTCTCGTCGGGTTTCTCGTGATCTTCGCGAGCATGATCTTCCTCACGTTCGCGTACGGGATTGATGTGGTGAGCAAGGCTCATGCGGCAGATAAGCCTGCCCACATCTACTTCCTCGCGATTCCGATTGTCATTCACGTTGCCTTGCAGCTCCTGTTCACGATCAGTGCTCACGAGGGCTTTCTGCGCGAAGGCGAACCCGCTGCACGCGTACCGGCGCGGGATGGGCTGTCGATGGGGGCGTTCATCGCCGGAATTGTGGCGGCCATCGCAGCGTTGAAGCTACCGGCGCTTCGGTCCGATCTCACGAACTGGGAGTTCATCTATCGCGGCTTCATGTCGTTCTATGGGCTGGTGTTTCCGGCGTACGTGTGGATCGTCGCTTGGCCGTATCAGCGTCGTGCAGGTGTCGCGACGCACACGCGATTGGCATTGACGGCTGGAGCGATCGTTGCAGCGCTGCCGTTCTATTGGTGGGGATTCATCGATCGCGAAAGCAACTGGCTGTACGCCGGGGTAGGCATCGTTGTGGTCGCGGGCATCATTGCTCGTTTCTTGCCAGGCCCTGCAGGGCCGCTTGAGCCGTCTGCCGAACCATCGGATGCGCCGACGCGTCCGTCGCCAGCGCCTCTAGCCGCTGCCGCAGCGCCGGATTGATCGTGTTGGCTGCTGCAATCACAGCGTTGCGCTGCATTTGCTCGAGCGATGCACGTTTCATCGCGCTGTTCGTGAAGGCTACGCGGCGATCTGCTTCGGTCCAACCGAGAACTTTCAGCAGATCAAAGCTTGGGTGCACGGGTGCGTAGGCAGCGTGTGCATCGCCAACGTCGAACGTGCGCGGTGAGTTGTGCGGACACACCTCCTGGCACACGTCACAGCCGAACACCCAGTTGCCCATTGCCTTTGCGAGGGGCGCATCAATCGTCAGCTCACGCTCGATGGTCAAGTAGCTGATGCACCGCGACGCGTCGACGGTGTAAGGCGAGATCGCATGCGTCGGACATGCATCGATGCAGCGGGTGCAGGTGCCGCAACTGTCGGGCACGCGTTCGCTAGCAACGAGTTCACGCGTTGTCGCGATGACCCCGAGCACGAAGTAGCTGCCCAATCGTGGATGAATGACCAGCGTGTGTTTGCCTTGCCAGCCGATTCCGGCCCACACGGCAATCTCGCGTTCGTTCACGGGTGCAGTGTCCACGCAAGTGCGAAACTCGCTGCCGGGATATGCGATGCGCAGCGCATCCGCGAGCTGGTGCAGCCGCTTCTTGACAACATCGTGATAGTTGCGACCGCGTGCGTATCGAGCCACACGGCCATGACCCTCAAGCGGTTCATCCGCCGCGTCATTGCGTGTTGCATATTGATCAGCGACGACGATGAACGCTCGTGTGCCTGCGAGAATGCGTGTCGGATCGACTCGCGTATCGACGTCGTCCGTCATAAAACGCATCGAGCCGTGCTTGCCAGCGGCAAGCCACGCGTGGAGTGCGTCAGCACGCTCTGACGGCTGCGCGGGCGCGATGCCTGCTGCTGCGAAACCTAACGCTCGGCATCGTTCGAGTACGTCGTGTGTCGCTGCTTGAGGCGAGGGCGGCACGTAGCCCGGCGGCGCTGCAATTACAGCGGGCTTGCGAGCCGGCTTGCACCGCTTGGAACCATCACGCTTGCGACGCGGCATGATTACAACTTCTTCCGTCGCTCTTGGAGTTCCTGCAACTGCTTCTTGAGCGTTTCAATCTGTTCGTCCAGTTGCTGAGCTTCGCGTTCGCGTGCCGCCGGATCGACTTTTGGCTCTTGCGTTGTCAGGGGAGTGGGTTCGCCTGGCAAGTCGAAGTGGGCGAGCACGGGGCGATGGTCGCTCATCGTGTCACGATCGGTGAACTCGTTTGGCAGTTTGACGACTTCGCTTGTTGCCTTCCACTGCTTCGCGCCGCCTGCCACGAAGACGAAATCCAGCACAGCGGCGGGGCGTCGGCGACTTGGAGTGCTCGTGCCCTCGAGGGTGAGAGGTTTCACCCACGTCCAGACGTCGTCTTTCGTCATGTTGTTGTAGCCGACATCGCGGGCACCTTGATCGCCGCCTTCGACGAGGTAATCAAAGTTGTAGTCCCCCACTGCGATGACGGGCAGTGTTTGAGCCTTGGCCCACGCGTTCAGCAACGCGCCTTGCTGATGCCGACCTGCGTCATTGCCGCGGTAGAGGTGATTGACCATGAAGAGAAACTCGAGACCGTTGTGCGCGCGATCTTTCACCTGAATCACGAGCGGCGCGCGGACTTTGCCCTCGATGTTGATGTCGCCTAGCTCAAACTTCTTGACGAGTTCGAAACGATCTGTGTTAAACGCGATGGCGAGGCGATCCTTCTGACCTGAAGCACCGAGAACGACATCAAGGCTCGCATTCTCGCCCTCCTCTGCTCCCTTGTCGAGTTCGCGAGCCCAGTCCTCGCCCTCCACCTCGGCGAAGCCCCACAGGTCCACGCCCTGCATGTCGGCGACTTGTTTGCGCAGCACGGCGATGTCGGCGCCGCCAGATTCAACGTTGAAGCCGACGACGGTGAGATCCGGAGCCGGTGCAGTCTGGGCGAGCACGAAAGAAAGCAACGTGGATGCGATCATGTGGCAAGGGTATGGAGTTGCTGAGAATTCCGCACGCAGACTCCACTGCGACAGCAGGCCTGAGGAAACGAGGGGGTAACAATGCCAGCTAAACATCACCTACACGGAGAACTCATGGGACTGGACATATTTGTAGACTGTCGGTGCATCGAACTTCGGCGAGTTGCACTGCCGCGTCATTGGGAAAACCGCGTACGTCTTGACAACGGCGTTCCAGTAAGAATGGACAGACAAGAATTCGAGTTCACTGACGACGACGTCAGTCTGTCGTTCTGGTTCCAGTCCTCCTGCGAGCACCAACGCGGCGCCCAAGCGTGGACCAGTTCTCGTTGGCAGGCATTGACCGAACTCGCGAGTTCTGCGTCCTCCAGTTGCGTGGACACATTGCGTCATTTTTTTCACGACAGCGCCGATACAAATGAGGTATCTCCACCAATAGCCGCCACCGCGTTGCATGAGCTGAACGCGTTCGCGCGACTTGATCTACAAACAGCCCCTTCGCCACATTTGGTCGAGACGTTGACTAACCGGGTAATTCACGCGTGCATCGGTACTTCTGGCTGTCGTTGGTCAGGACACGATGAGAAGCGTGCGTGGTTTGATGACCTGTACCTCGACAACGCGAAGCAGGTTGTTCGTTTCATGCGGCGTGAGCGTCCGGCAGTGGATGGAACCGAAGGGGCAGGGCGACAGGTCTTATCAATGGACTTTTCACGTTGGACTCAACAGCCCAACGCGGAGGGGGACTTGCATCGCTGGAGCATTCCGGAGTTGAAGCTCGACATACTGACCCCAACGCTCATCGTGATGGGCGAAGATGCTTCGCGGCACATTCCCCGTGAGCTCCATGTCGAGCTTCGACCGATGCCTATCGCGGTTCTCGCGGAACCTATCCAAGCCGCGCTGCGAGGCGCGGTTGAAGCCGGTCGCCCGTTGCGATGGAGTTGGTAAAAAGCCGCACCTCGTGGCACGGCTTCTCAGAACAACTTCGCTTCAATCTTTACTCAAACGCGCCCTTCACCGTCAGCGGGAAGTCGAGAATCCCCGCCACGTCCTTCGCACTCTTCTTCTCGAGGTTGCTGAGACGCTTGATGATCGGTTGCGGATCATCTGCGGCGAGCTTGCCGAGCGTGGCGAACTTGTGGTTGAGGATGTCCTTGAGGTCGACCTTGTCGGGCCCGAGGTGGTTGCGAGCGTGGCCGCCGGGGTACATGACCAGGCCCGTGTCAAACGTCTGGTTCTGTTCGTCGGTGATGACCACGCCGGTGGGAATGCCGTCCGGATACTTCTCGTCGTACTCACGGCCGCCGTGCTCGAAGCTCATCTTGGCCATGAGCGCGCGGGTGAGGTCGTTGTGCAGCGCGTTCTTATCGAAGTCATGCGGCGTGAGCATGAGTTCTTTCCAGCCCAGCTTGCCCTTGTGTCCGTTTGCACGCAGTTCGAGTGCTTTGCGGAGCATCGTGCAGACGAGGTAAAGCATGCTGTGGTCGGCGCTTTGACGCGTCTTGGGGTCGCGCTTTGCGGGGTCGCCAATGATGCCGAAGGCCGGTTCGTACGCACGCACACGCATCGCCTTGATCGCGTCGCCCGACTGATCGCTGAGCAGGTGCGGCTGCGCGTTGATGAGATTGATGATGCCTTGCAACGCGCCGGCGCTCTGGTGTTCGTACAGGCCCAGCTTGAAGTGCATGCCCATGACAGCGAAGTCGTCGCCGCTGCGGGCGAGGTGCAGATCGAATGGGCTGGCGTAGTCCTTGCCCTTCACGGCGTCGGGAATGCCGGTGCCCGCGCTTTCGCTCTTTACAAACAGTTGGCCCGGGCCTTGGAAAAGGCGGAAGATCGCCTCAGGATTGCGGAAGATGTCTCGCGGCCCCATGAAGCCCATCATGCTGCGCTTCACGCTCAGGACGGCGGCTTCTGTCGTGATAGCTGCGCTCGCGCCTTTGCTATCGCTGAGCTGCTTGCCAGCACGAATCGCGCGGAAGGGGATGTAGTGCGCGATGAGCATGCCGATGGCGCTCTCGATCTGTTCCGCGGTTGCGCCCATCATCGCGCCGAAAGCCGCGGCGCTACCGATGCCGCCGTGAACGACGTGGTCGATCTTGTAGCTCTTCAAGCTGAAGGCTTCGGCAAGGCGTCCGCGGATTTCATCCAGCAGAATCATGCCGCGAAGGGCGTACTCACCGTCTTTGCCGCGAAGCTGAGCGGCGGCAAGCGCGACGGGATAGAAGTCGTTGTGGCCAAACTCACCAGCGGTCTGCTTGCGCTGGGGATTGAAACCGAAGTTGGTGCCGTTGCTGTCCCACTCACGGACGGCAGCACTATTCGCGACGATTGCCTTTTCCACCTGCACATCGACGTTACTGCCGAAGACCGGCACACCGCTACGGACGGCTTTGGCCTGCGGAGCCCACGGCACGCCCGCAAACGTACCGGCACCGCTGGGGGGCACTTGATACATCATCGCTTCGTGGCGGAGGAGTACGGGGGCGTTGGTGCCGAGCGCGATGGCACTGAGGCCGCAGATGCACGCGTCGGTGTGGAAGAGGTTGGTTTTCTCGACGACGCTCGCGGCGGGTTCGCCGCGCTTGCCGGCGGTGTCTGACATGAAATCAATCGCGAACTGAGCGATGCCGAGAGCTTGATTGCTGTTTGCGGGGAGCGTCGTGAATTGGTTTGCCATAGGGTCGCCATCGTATGAGGTAATGGCGGGTACTTGCACGTGCAGCGGACAGGCTTTGGGATCCATGCATGCAAGTCATACACGGATCACAACTTGCGAGCTGGTTTCGCTTGGGCGAGCCGTCGGCAATTTCTGGACATCCGCGATTACGGCACCGGGTCTGGCGCGTTGGCAACAGTACATGGTGTTTGCGCCAACACTGCCTCGTCATCCGAGCGCGACCCGGAGTAAGCAAGCGCTTCCCGAGCTTTCTCGCAGAGGGACGCTGCGAGATCGACCTTGCCCATGTCCTCCGCGGCGCGAGCCAGATTGGCGAGAGTCCGCGCGCGACGCGGGTGTTGTGGCGGCGTCATCAGGTCGGCGCGTTCGATTGTGCGTGTCAGCAAATCGTGCGATGTGATTTTCACGCCCGCCCGCGCGAGCTGCTGGACATTGAGCTCAAGACGCTTCTTGAGACCGTCCCGTTCATCCTTGTTCGCGACGCCGAAGCGAATACGGATGATGTCATCGGACCATGTCATGGCGCCGTCTTGGTCGCCCATACCCGCACATTCGCGGAGCAAGCCGGAGACAGATCGCTCGACTTCGTAGCGGTAATCATCAAAGGTGCTGACGAAGATATCGCGTGCGCGCTTGTACGCCGCGACCGATTGCGGCTTGTCGCCGCCGTTGCCGTACACGCCGGCGACGGAAAGCAATGTGTACGCGAGTGAGGGGTGGTTGGGGCCGAAGGTCTCTTCTGCTCGCCGCAAGGTATCGGGTGCGAAGCGCATCGCCTCGTCGTATCGCTTCAGCTTGACAAGACACACCATGAGATTGGTTGATGCGGCGAGCATCTGTGGGTGGTCCGCCCCGTAGTAGTCATCGCCATGATCCATGAGCGCTGACAGCACCTGGCGTGCTTCCTCCCACTTGTCTTGAGCCATCAGGGCACCGGCGCGTGTGCTGAGTACCGCCAGGCGAACCTCACTGCGTTCGCCGGGGCGCATCGCTTCCACGCGTGCGAGGTACTGCTCACACTCATCGAACCTGTTCGTGTTGCTCGCGAGCTCGGCAAGCAGTGTGAGCAGGCGCATCATCAGGTCGCTCGGAGGCTCTGGCAGTTTCTCGAGCTGTGCTAGCGCGCGTTCGGCATGTTTCCGGCTGTCGTCGATGTTCCCCTGCAGCTGCAACACGTCGGCGTAGGAGACTCGCGCACGAATCGTGCGCATGTCGTCATCCCCGGCCGATTGGACAAGTTGCTCGAGTCCTTTGCCTGTCTCGGCGACAGCTTGCGTGGGCCTGCCTGCAAATGCAAGTGCGTATCCGATCTCCGCCCGAATTTCGCCTTGTAAATCGGGCTTGTCGGCGAATGCCGTGGGCAGCCGCGATAACGCACGCGTGAAGTAATACGTGATACTGATTTCGCGACCGTCGGTAGTCTCGCCGCCTGGCGGCGCGGCTCGCACAAGATCGCGGACCAAGTAGTTCTTCACTGCCTCAGCGCGCTCGGCTTGTGCCGCCGCGCGTGCGGCTTCGGCGGCAGCGACTTCACTCGCCCGCGTTGCCTTCACGGCTTGCCATGCGGCCAGGCCGCCGAACGCAAGCACGCTGAGCGACACTGCTGCGGCTGCGGTCACGACCACGCGGTTGCGAGCCGCGAACTTGCGCAACTGATACACGGTGCTGGGCGGCTGCGCGAGCACGGGCAAGTTGGCGAGATAACGCTCCAAGTCGTCGGCGAGTTCGCCTGCCGACTGATATCTTCGGGCCGGGTCTTTCTCGACGCACTTGCCGGCGATTGCATCGAGATCGCCGCTTGCGTCATGCATGACGCTTCGCAGTCGTGCGGGTTCTGTCTCGCGAATCTTCTGTGTCGCATTCGCAATGCTCTCATCGCGCACGTCGATCGGCAGCTTGCCGCACAGCAGTTCGTAGAGAATGACGCCTAAGGCGTAGACATCGCTACGCGTGTCTGCAGTCTGCCCGCCCACTTGCTCGGGACTCATGTAGCTGAGTGTGCCGATGAGCGAACCGGCTTGTGTGTGCTGGGTTTTGTCGTCTTCGAGCGTGCGGGCGACGCCGAAGTCGAGAATCTTGGCCTGCGTACGAACATGCTGTGTGCCGCCGGCTCCGCCCTCGATGATTCGCTGCACAAGCACGTTCGCGGGCTTGAGGTCGCGGTGAATGACGCCGCGCTGGTGAGCGTACTGGACGGCTCGGCAGATCTCGATGAACAGCCGGAGCTTCGCCGATTCGTCCAGACGCTCTGCTGTGACGTGATTGAGCAAGGGCGTGCCGTCGACATACTCAAGCACCAAGTACGGCACGGGCTTGGACGAATAAATCGGTGCGGAACCGGAATCGAAGATCTGCGCGATGCCGGGATGTGATAGTCGCGCGAGAACGCTGGCCTCACGTTCGAATCGTTTGATCAGATCGGGCGATGGCGCGACTGATCGAATGACCTTGATCGCGACAAGTCGTTCGGGCGATTGCTGCCGGGCAAGATAGACAACGCCCATGCCGCCTTCACCCAGCACGCGTTCGATCGCGTACCGACCGATATGTGAAATGGCTTGCACGCCGCCACCCACGCTGACGAGCGTCGTTTCATCGATTGCGGGCTTGTCAATCGCGTGGTCAGTCGCCTCGTCAGCCGCGAGCATACGCGCGATGCGTTCACGCATCTGCGGATCGGGGCACAACGCCGCGAGGCGCGAGCTGCGCTCGCTTGCCGGCAGTGCGACGACCTCTTCGAACACGCGCTGCATGGTTGCGAGGTCAGCACCGGTCATGACTCGCCCTTCTGGTCACTCGCCGATTCGCCCAGCCGCTGCAGCAGCCACGCGCGGGCGAAGCGCCATTCACGCTCGATCGTTGAAAGTGAAAGCCCGGTGACGCTCGCGGCTTGTTCGTTTGTCAGTCCGGCGAAGAAGCGCAGTTCCACGAGCTCGGCCTTGCGTGCATCCGCTTTCGCCAGTTCCACCAGCGCATCGTCCAACGCCAACAGGTCGAGCGCGGCTGGGCCGCGAGAGGCGTCAGGCACGTCCAACGTGAGGTTCTCTTTCGCGATGCCGCCGCCACGTTTCTCGCGGCCGCGTTCACGAGCATGATCGATCAGCACCTGCCGCATGACCTTCGCGGCGAGGCGAAAGAAGTGATCGCGATCATGCACGCTCGCCTGTGCGCCGCTCACGAGTTTGACGTAAGCCTCGTGCACCAACGCAGTCGGCTGAAGCGTGTTGCCGCTCTCGCCCCGCATCATCGCTCCTGCGAGTGCCCGCAGTTCGCGGTAGACCACAGGGAAAAGCTGCGTCGCGGCCTGACTGTCGCCTTGGGCCGAACGTTGCAACAGCAGCGTGATGTCACCAGATCGTTCGTTCATACATGTGCCGAGAAAACGAACGCATACCACACGAACGTCCAAGCGTAGCCGTGCACGATCCATGCTTGAAGCCACCACCTATCTCGTACCGCATGACGAATCTTGCAAAAAAGTTTCGTCACGATGAAGGTTCTCGGCCAGCGATGTCGTGATGTGTGGGCAGCAACGCACGCGGCAGGAAGGGAGGGCCGCGTGATTGCAATCGGAGGCACCCATGAATCGCAGCATCACTATCGCTCGTCCACTCGCCGCTCTCACGCTCATCGTTCTCGCCGGGGCACCCGCGTTCGCCCAGTGCGAAGAACCCAAGTGGGTTCAGATGAATGTCCCGGGGCCGTCGGCACGCACCGCGCATGCCATGGCGTGGGACGACGCATCCCAGCGCGTGATTCTTTTCGGAGGCCAAGACCTGAACGGCAACGCGCTCAATGACACCTGGGCATGGAACGGCCAGCGGTGGACGCAGCTCAACCCGACCGGGCAACAGCCGCCCGCCCGTCGCAACCATGCCATGGGCACATGGACCGGCCGAGCGGCGATGTTCGGCGGAACGCCCAACGGCTCGACGGCATTGAGTGATCTGTGGATCTTCTCCAACGGCAGCTGGGTCCAGATCGTCACCACCGGTGCTCCGCCGACTGGCCGGTACTTCCACAACATGACTTCGCTCGGCAGCGGCAACAGCAGCCAGATCGTGATGATGGGCGGCTCCAACAGCAACTGCTCGCAAGTGTTTGACGCGTTCCGCCTCACAGCGGCCGGCCAATGGATTCCCTTCACACCGCCCAGCAACCTCGCTCGCCGAACGTTCATGGGGCTGGTAAACATCGAAGGCATCGGCAACAACGACTTCGGCATTCTGCAAGGCAACATCACGCCTTGCAGCACCGCAACTCCAGGGAACACCATCTGGCACAACGCTCAGACGGACGCGTACAACGTGGTACAGGGCAATCCGCCCCAGCCAGCCCGCTGGAACTTCGCCCACGGATCCAGTTGGAACGATCCCAACACGCCCCGCAAAGGCTACGTCCAGTTCGGCGGCGACCGTGGCCCCGCCTTCAACCTGCTGGGAGACACGTGGCACACGCGTGAGACCACGCCCGGTGCATTCAACACGTTCTCGGTGTCGGGGCCCGCGCCCAGCGCTCGGCGGAACAACAACGGCATGGCGTGGGACATGGCGCGCGATCATTACGTGATGTTCGGCGGAAACAACACCCAAAACGCCGCTTTGGGCGATACCTGGGTACTGACATTCAAACCGATCTTCACGACGTTGCCACAGTCGCGCAACCTCTGCAATGGTTCGACTGCGGTTTTCACTGCCGCGGCGGACGGCCCCGGCACCATCACCTATCAATGGTTCCTCAACGGGCAACAACTGTTCAATGGCAATCAATCGATTGGTGGGTTCATCCTTGGGGCCACCGGCAGCGCCATGACCTACGTGGGGACGCAATCGGGTTTCTCAGGCATCCTGACATGCGTCGCAACCAACTCGTGTGGATCAACGTCCACGCAGAGTGTCCCCGTCGCCAGCTCGCCTTGCACCCTTCCCTGCGGGCCTATCGACTTCAACGGCAACACCGTGTATCCGGAAGATGCCGACGTGATTGACTTCTTTACGGTGCTCGCAGGCGGCGACTGCACCACGGGCAACTGCTACTCCATCGACTTCAACGGCAACAACGTCTTCCCCGAAGACGCCGACGTGATTGCGTTCTTCCGCGTGTTGGCTGGCGGCAGCTGCAACTGACGCCCACGACCCGCGAAAGCGGGTGACAACGAGAGTCACACGCAACACCTGCCGCTCGTGTGCCGAGCATGTGCGGCAGGCTTCCACGCCGCGGAGGAGCGGCCGAGCAGGGAGTTGGAGGGAGGAAGGCCCCGGTCCACACGCCGGGGCCTTTTCATGCGCCGAAGGTGCTTCGCTGGCGAGCCCTCGGTCTCTATCCTCCGCCATGACTTCCCCCACTCCCGTCGTGCTCTTCGATGACGGCCATGGCTCCACTGCACCGCTCACAGACCTGCGCGCGTCCTTCATGCTTCGCACAGGCGCACTGACGACACTCGAGCGACTGCGTCGCATGATGCCCAATCGCAGATTTCGCGTATGGACACGAGCGAGCTTGGAAGCGATCACGCGCGAAACGATTGATCTAACGGTGAACGAGCCGGCGAACGGACTGGTGCTGCTGCTCAACGGCCGCTGCCCGCTGCCGCCTGCGACGGTGCATGAATTGCAGGAAGGCGAGGGGCTGATCGATGAGGCGACTGGCGACCTCATCGCAGCGCTGCTCAAAGGCGAGGATGCGAACGCGCTGATTCTCGGCGGTCGTCCCGCAGTGCCGCGAGCGAAACGAGTGAAGGACGCTGTGCTGATTTCGCGCCCGTGGCATGTTCGCACGCATCGCGATGCTTGCATCAAGGCTGATCTCGCGCTCTTGCTCGGCGAGGGACGCGGCGAGTTGCCCGCGGGCGTTCTCAAGATTGGCGATGGTCGCGTGAGCGTCAGCCAGACGGCAAAAGTCTATCCCGGCACGCTCTTTGATACAGAGCAGGGCCCGATCGTCATCGATCACGACGCGGTTGTGAGGCCAGGTGCGCAGCTCATCGGGCCTTGTTATGTCGGCCCGCACAGCACAGTGCTTGAACGAGCGACCATTCGTCCCTTCACCGCCATCGGTCCGTGGTGCAAAGTAAACGGCGAGGTCGCCGGCACGATCTTTCAGGGGTTCGCCAACAAAGCTCACGATGGCTACTTGGGTGACAGCTACGTCGGCGAGTGGGTCAACCTCGGCGCGGGCACAACCAACAGCAATCTGCTGAACACGTATGGCGAGACCATCGCACAAGCCACTCCCGCCGGCAAGCACGAACGTACCGGCCAACAGTTTCTCGGCGCGATCATCGGCGATCACGTCAAGACCGCGATTTGCACACGCATCATGACCGCCAGCGTGTTGCACACCGGTGGCATGTTTGCAACGACCGCCGCCGTCAGCGGCTGCACGCCGCCATTCGCGTGGGCGACCGACGCCGGAACGAAGTCGTACCGCTTCGAAAAGTTCCTCGAAGTCGTCCAGGCGCAGATGTCTCGCCGCAAGCTAACGCCAAGCCCCGCGTACATCGCGCGACTCAAAGACCTCGCGACGTTGCCAACGACCGACAAGTGACCTCTCACCTGCTCACCTCCCCACCTGCTCATCTGCTCACCCGCTCATCACCCCATGCCCGCTCTTCTCTTCGATTTCGACGGCGTCATCGTGCACAGTGAAGCGTTGCACTTTGCAGCGATTCGCGACACGTTCTCCGCGTGCGGCATGACGTTCACGGAAGACACCTACTACTCGCGATACGTCGCGTACGCCGATCGCGACCTGTTTCCGATCATCGCTCGTGATTGCGGGCGCGAGCTGTCGCCAAGTGAGCTGCGTGCCATGCTCGACGACAAGTGGGCACGGTTCAAGGCACTCATCAACACAGCCGGCGTACACCGCTTCGATGCAACCATCAATCTCATCCGTGAAGCACATGCCCAGCGCATCACCGTCGCGCTCGTGACCGCCGCCATGCGCCGCGACGTCGATCTCATTCTCGGCGCGCTCAACATCCTCCACTGCTTCACAACGATCGTCACGGCGGACGATGTCCCCGTAAGCAAGCCTGACCCGGCACCCTACGCCCTTGCTTGCTCACGGCTGAAACTCGCGCCCGCCGAGTGCGTCGCGCTGGAAGACACTCCCGCCGGCGTCACAAGCGCGCTGTCGGCTGGCTGCAAGGTCATCGCCGTCTGCCACACGTTGCCCGCCCACCGCCTGACGCATGCCACACGCGTCGTCGCCGCATCGCGCGACCTGACGCTCGCCGACATGCTCGCCCTCACAGGCCCTGCCGCTTCACCCCGATAAGCCACGTTCGCCGTTCAGAAGCCTCGCAACCCTTTGCGTCCGTGGTACACTCCCGCCTGCACCTTCCACTCGCTTCGCAAGACACCTGTCTGTCGGCAAGACCAAGACTTGAAAGGCTCGTGCGGCATGTCCACCGATCGCTACCAGACCATCCTCCTCTTCGGCCCCCCAGGCGTCGGCAAAGGCACGCAGGGCAAGATTCTCCACCAGGTGCCGGGGTTCTTCCATAGTTCGACTGGCGACATCTTCCGCAACCTTGATGCACAGAGCGAACTGGGCAAACTTTTCTTCCAGTACAGCTCGCGCGGCGAACTCGTCCCAGACGACGTCACCATGCGCATCTGGCACCAGAACGTCTACGCGCAATCGATTCTGCAGATGTTCAAGCCCAACGCCGACCTGCTCGTGCTGGATGGCTTGCCGCGCAGCGTGAATCAGGCCAATGTGCTGTATCGTTACTGCAACGTCCTCGCCGTCGTGCACTTGGTCTGCCGTGACAAGGAAGCGCTCTTCGAACGCATGCGCAAGCGTGCCCTGAAGCAGAATCGCGTCGATGACGCGAAACCCGAAGTCATCCGTCGCCGGTTCGAGGTGTACGAAGCCGAGACCAAGCCCGTGCTTGATTTCTATCCCAGCGAGTCGATCATCGAAGTCGACGCGATGGGCAGCCCGGCGGAAGTGCTGATGCACATCCTCGACGAAGTCGTGCCGCTGCAGAAGGCGCACTTCGATCTGCAGTCCAGCGAAGCGGGCGACTAATCCCGCTCGCGGCACATCGCAAGACGACCACATGCCGCCGCTTTCGCGTGTTGCTTATGCCGTCCTCCCCACCCTGCGCGCGCCCAGCTTTCGTCCACACCGCCGCACGTGCCCGCGTCCTCTCAAACTCGCGACATCAGTCAAATAGAAAACGCGGGCGTGCATCGCTGCCCGCCCGCGTTGGTGTTTTCTGCCTGCACTAGCGCCCAATGCCATCTTTAGTAGCGGTAGTGGTTGGGCTTGTACGGACCATCCTTCGGCACGCCCAGGTACGCCGCCTGATCGTCGCTCAGCGTCGTGAGCTTCACGCCCAGCTTCTCGAGGTGCAGACGCGCGACCATCTCGTCGAGCTTCTTGGGCAGCACGTACACCTTGCCCGTCTCGTACTTGATGCCCGACATCGTCGGCTTGCCGTTCGCGCTCGCCCACAGGTCGATCTGCGCAACGACTTGGTTCGTGAAGCTCGCGCTCATCACGAAGCTGGGGTGGCCGGTGGCGCAACCCAGGTTCATCAGGCGGCCTTCCGCCAGAATCAGCACGCTGTGCTCACGGCGGCCGGCGACCGGCTTGGTGAACACGAACTCGTCAAACTGCGGCTTGATGTTGACGCGCTTGACGGTCTTGTCGGCGTACAGGCCGGCCATGTCGATTTCGTTGTCGAAGTGGCCGATGTTCGCGACGATCGCCTTGTCCTTCATCTTGCGCATGTGATCGGTGGTGATGACGTTCTTGTTGCCCGTCGTCGTGATGAAGATGTCCGCCGTCGCGAGCACGTGGTCGAGCGTCGTGACTTCGTAGCCTTCCATCGCGGCCTGCAGAGCGCAGATCGGATCGATTTCGGTCACGACCACGCGAGCGCCCTGGCCCTTGAGAGCCTGGCAGCAGCCCTTGCCCACGTCGCCGTAGCCAAGCACAACGGCGATCTTGCCGCTGAGCATGACGTCGGTGGCGCGGTTGAGGCCGTCCACCAGCGAGTGCCGGCAGCCGTAGAGGTTGTCAAACTTGCTCTTGGTCGCGCTGTCGTTCACGTTGATGGCGGGCAGCTTGAGTTCGCCCTTCTTTTCCATCTCGTACAAGCGGTGCACGCCCGTCGTGGTTTCTTCGCTCACGCCCTTGATGGCGGCGAGCATGTTGGTGAAGCGCTTGGGGTTCTTCTTCATCTCCGCCGTGAGGAGGTTGAGAATGACGCCCCACTCTTCGGGCTCGCTCGCCGCGTTGAACGCCGGGACCTTGCCCGCCGCTTCAAACTGCGCACCCTTGTGAACCAGCAGCGTCAGGTCGCCGCCGTCGTCGAGAATCATGTTGGGGCCGCTGCCGTCGGGCCAGCTGAGCGTGCGCTCGGTGCACCACCAATATTCTTCCAGCGTTTCGCCCTTCCAAGCGAAGACCGGAATGCCCTTGGGGTCAACCACGGTGCCGTTCTTGCCAACGACGACCGCCGCCGCCGCGCTGTCCTGCGTGCTGAAGATGTTGCACGAGCACCAGCGCACATCAGCGCCGAGTTCAACCAGCGTTTCGATCAGCACAGCGGTCTGCACAGTCATGTGCAGGCTGCCCGCGATCTTCGCGCCGGTGAGGGGCTTCTGGCCGTGATACTTCTCACGCAGCGCCATCAGGCCGGGCATTTCGTGCTCAGCCAGACGGATTTCGTGCCGGCCCAGTTCAGCCAGGTTCAGATCCTTCACCTTGAAATCACCCGTCGCCTTGCTGGGCTTCGCCGTCGTCGCAGTCATCGTCATTGCATGCTTCCTTTCAGTTCGTCGTCTCGTCGAGCGGCTTGCAACCGCCACGATCTATGCTGTCTTTCCTTCCGTACTCAGGCACTTCGGTACGCAGGTACTTTTTACTTCTTCACACCAACACACACAAACAATCCCGGCCCCTTCGCCGCCGGCTCAACCGGCAACTCCACATATCGAACTTCCTTCAGCCCCGCTCGCCCCATCCGCGAAAACATTTCGTCGCGCGAAAAGCCCAGATGCTTGTGGCCCATCGTCCGCTTGTAGTCGTCGCGGGTATGCGCGACCATATCGACAATGAGGGCTGTGCCGCCAGGCAGCAGCACGCGCGTCATCTCACGCAGCGCCTCGTCCGGCTCATCCACATGGTGCAGCACCAGCACCGCAATCGCCGCGTCCATCGCGCTCGCATCGATCGGCGTTGCTTCCACCGGCGCCTGATGGAACATCACATTGCTCAGCCCCGCTGCGTTCATGCGCTCACGCGCCACGCCCAGCATCGCTTCGCTCTGTTCCACCGCGTCCACGCGCTGCACAAACGGCGCGATCGCATGCGTCGCAATGCCCGTCCCCGCCCCAAAGTCCGCCACCCGCCAATGCCGGTTCAGCAGCGCGAGCATCGCAACGCCCGTAAATCGCGGCCCGAACAGCTCAGCCCGCATCGCGTCCCACTGATCGCTCACGCGACCAAAGAACGACAGGCTGTCCGTCTTGCGTTCCGCAAGCACCGCCCGCACCCGCGCGTCGTCTTCGCGTGCTTCCGCCGCGTCAACGGCGCTTGCGCGAATCGTCTTCCACAACTCGCGTGCATCGCCCGCAAGTTCACCCATCGAGAACAGCCCCGCCGTTCCCTCACTCCGCCGCAGCACCCAGCTCGCATCCGCCAACACCTTCAGGTGGCGACTCACCGTGCTCTGCGGCAGTTGCAACGCCTTGGCCAGCTCCCCCACCGACAATTCCTGCCCATCCAGCACACGCAAAAGCCGCAGGCGAGTCGGGTCACTCAGAGCCGCGAGCAGGTCAAGCACGGGAATGGCCGGGGCAGTCTTCATCCGTTTAGCCGGATAGAGTATACAACGGTTCGCGGGCGTGTCAAATGAAAACGGCACGAGCAAACTGCTCGTGCCGCAAACTTCTGCAAAATCGCACTTTGCGTCACTTCGTCTGAATCACCGGCTCCAGCGCATTGGTCACGCGCGGCACGTCCATCTCGCGCGGGGCGAGGGCGAAGCTAGGTCCGGGAATCTCGCCCATCTCGCGGATTGCCTTCAAAACCTCGGCGTTCTCGGGCTGCAGGAAGTATGCCATGCGCAGCCGCTCGATCGTGCGGTCGGTGTCGCCGCGTTGCTTGTAGAAGTTGACCAGCGCCCACTGCACATCGAAGTTGTTGCCCTGGCTGATCTTGGACGCAGTCACCAGCGCGGTCTGGGCCTCGTCCGCGTGGCCGACGCGGTTCATGTACTCCGCGATGCGAAGGTAATCCTTCACCCGGCCGCGTTCGCTTGCAATGCGATGCACAAACGTCGTCAGGCCTTCGCGTTCGCCAGCCTGATACAACGCCTCGGCGGTGTTGTCGGCGATGCGGTCGTTGAGCGGATCGACATCGAGCGCGATCTTGAGGTTCTCGATCGCAGTGCGGGGGTCGCCACCATTGAGCTGCGACTCGCCCAGCTTCATGCGGACGACGTTGTTGTCGGGAGCGCGGTTGAGGTACTCGCTATAGTTCTCGACAGCGAGGTCCCAGCGCTTGGTGTTATAAAAGTGATCGCCATCACGCTGCACCACGTGCAGGGGGCGAGGACCGCTCGCGCAGCCAGTGAAGGCGAGCGAGGCAGCAATGAGCGAACCAAAGACGAACGAACGCGCAGACAGCATGGTGTTCCCTCCGTGGAACCGGTGTGATGCGGCAGTATAGCGGGAGCAGGTGAAAAATGCACGCACCGTAGCGAAAGTTGCGCGGGTCGTTGACAAGTCGTGTGTTTACAGACATCTCGCTCGCGTTTGCTTCATGGCAATTGCGCTCGCGTTGCGCTTGACAAGTGGCCGATCTTCACGGATACTAAATGTTCTCGCCTCACTATTTCCACGGGTTCACTCCGCCGTGACCGTCTGGGAGAGTGCGAGAGCTTCCGCAGAATGTCGCAACCAAAAGGGCTTGGCTGCGGAAGACAATGGAGCGTGGCGAACGGTGCGGGTTCTCCGTACACGTTCCCAGATGCGGAATCGATGCTTCACGCTGACCGAGACGTCAGGTCCGACAGCATGTGAGAGAGCGTTGGAGCGAGTTTTTCGAAAGTTCGGGCGCAGCGTCCAGAGACGCATCCCGATGACCACACAGCTCGCGAGGTGCGTGAGCCATGGAGTACGGTCGATGAAGAGTGTGACGAAGAACGCAGGAAAGTCGCGAAACGCCGGACGCACGGGTTTCACGCTGATCGAACTGCTGGTGGTGATCGCCATCATCGCGTTGCTCATCAGCCTCCTGCTGCCCGCGCTGGGCCAATGGCGGCAGACAGGCCGCAACCTGATTTGCCAGACCAACATGAAGAACCAGGGCATCTCGACGCACAGCTACGCGTCGGATTACCGAGACAAGCTGTACTCATTCAGCTGGCGCAAGGATCTGTCGGTCTCGACAACCTTCGCTGACATCATCGGGGCCTACCCCGGCGCAGACGGCGACAACGGCACGGCGGTGCTCCAGGCCCTTGACATCATCCGCCGCCGCACCGGTCAGGACGAATCGACGCTGACGGTCAACGATCTGATCGGTCCGGGTGGGGGCGAGGGCGGCGGCGGCTGGATCCCGCACATTCTGTACACGCACTTGGTCCTGCAAGATTACGTGTCGACGCGTTTGCCGGAAAAGGCGACGGTGTGCCCGGAAGATGCCAATCGCCTGCGGTGGCAGAACGTACAGGATTACAACGCGGGCAATTTCTTGCCGCTGCAGCCGCCGGTCGCGCAGAAGCGTTGGCCGTACAGCTCATCCTACCAAGTCGTGCCCGCCAGCTTCTCGCCGGATGCCATTCAGGGAACGGTGCCGACCATCGGCCCTGCTGCCGATGGGACATACTTCGCGTACACGGTGCCTAGCCGTGACGGCTACTTGGGCAAGCGTCTGTTGACCGAGGTGCGTTTCCCCGCATCCAAGGCTCAGCTCTTTGATTCTGTGGCACGTCACGATGGCAAGCTTCGGTACTACTACGCCGTGCCCGCCGCCCGTCAGCCTGTGATGGCGTTTGACCAGTCCGTGCAGTTCCGCCGCACGCGTGACACGAACCTGGGCATGGACCCGAACCAGAATCCCAACCTCCCTTCGACGCCTGTGACCATCCCGCAGTCCAGCATCGACTCGCGTCCGTGGGACAAGAACGACCTGCAGAGCTCGGTCGGTGTCCAGCTCTACCGCCACTATCAGTTCACGCGTGGCGGCCTCAAGGGCGTTGACTTCCCGGGCGACATGCTGCGGTACTGGGTCACCAACAACGCTTTGCGCTCGACGGAAGTCGGTCCTCCGTATTGATGTTTACTGGTTCTGAATTCCTGTTCAACCGGCTCGCTTTGGCGGGCCGGTTTTGCTTTTGGTCGTGAGCGGCTCGCATCGCTTTCCAGTAAGAGTGTGACGTTGACCGAATCAGTCTGGCGCGCGCTGGCATCGCGACGAATCGTCAGCGTTTCGTCGCATAAGTCGTCGCCTTCATCACGAATGCTCGCCGGTTCATCAACGCTGGTGTTCAGTCGGTCATGAGTGCTATGTATTTCGAATCAGCGCGCGGACAGCGTGGCCCCCCGTGAGCGAAGCCATCATCATCAACGTCGGCCGCAGCGGCCTCGTCCGGACGTCGGAGATTGAGAGTGCGGGCGAGATGGAGACGCAGCGGAGCACAAGAAGTGCCTGAGTGCGAAGTGCCTAGGTGCGTACAAGCGGGTGAGCATCAACGACTACGGGCGCGGGCACGCACTCGGGTCCGCTTGGCATTCCCTCTGGTACTTCGGCACTCTGGCACTCTGCCACCTGTCATTCCGTACCCTCCCGCATGTCATCGCCCACCTCTCCCACCCCCCACACCCGCTTCAACATCGTCTTCTTTGGCTCGGGCGCTTTTGGGGTGCCCACGCTGGCGCAGCTGGCCAAGAGGCACAATGTGTTGGCGGTGGTGACGCAGCCTGACAAGCCGGCGGGGCGGGGCGGGAAGCTGACGCCTACGCCCGTTGCGCAGTTTGCGATGGAGCACTTGCCACACGTGCCGGTGTGGAAGCCGGAGAAGTGCAACGAGGCGGCGTTTGTGGCGCGGGTGCGGGGGCTGGGGG
>DATGWV010000407.1:0-4889 GCA_035299305.1 Phycisphaerales bacterium
ACCCTGTTCGCCGCCCACCTGTCGTGGGTTCGATTCCCACCGCCTTGCGCAGCGTACATACACAAAAACGTCCACGCCCCATATCATTCCTATCTATCTGGAGGCTCCCCATGACGACCATGTCCCCCGCCGCACACGCCAAGCCTTCCTTCGCCAACGACCCCCTGCACCTCATCGATGTCGATCACGTGCAGTTCTACGTCGGCAACGCCAAGCAGGCCGCGTTCTTCTACGCTCACTGCTTCGGCTTCCAGATCGAACAAGTCTCCGACCTCACCACGGGCTGCCGCGACGCGTCGCACTATCTGCTCACGCAGGGCAATATCCGTTTCATCCTCACCAGCGCGCTCACCACCAGCCACCACGCCGCGATGGAAGTCGCCATGTACGGCGACGGCGTGAAGGACATCGCGTTCAACGTTTACGACGCCGAGAAGGCCTGGGAACGCGCAGTCTCCAACGGCGCGCAGTCGGCGTACGAGCCGCGCATCTTCAAGGATGAACACGGCACCGTCATCATGGCCGGCATCAAGACCTTCGGCCGCGTCAATCACACCTTCGTCAGCCGCACCGGCAAGTACGACCTGACCAACGTGAAAGCTGGCGGCCTGTTCATGCCGCGTTTCCGCAAGATCGAAGGCGCCAACTGCGAGCCCGCCGCCGGCTGCGCTCCACAGTCCGGCCTCTCGGCGGTTCTCTCCATCAACGATCACAACCGCAAGAACCCCTGCGGCCTCAAGTACGTCGACCACCTCGTCGGCAACGTCGAATACGGCAAGATGAACGACTGGGTGAAGTTCTACGAAGATGTCATGGAATTCTCCATGTTCAAGCACTTCGACGACAAGGACATCGCCACCGACTACAGCGCGCTCATGTCCAAAGTCATGAGCAGCGGCCAGGGGCTCATTAAGATTCCCATCAACGAGCCCGCGCCGGGCAAGCGCAAGAGCCAAGTGCAGGAATATCTCGACTGGCACAACAACACGCCGGGCGTGCAGCACCTCGCCCTCCGCACCGACGACGAACTCCACTCCATCGCCGCCCTGCGCGGCCGCGGCGTCGACTTCCTCACCCTCCCCGACGCCTACTACGAAAAAGTCTGGGACCGCGTCAACACCATGCTCACCAGCCACGGCCACCAAGCCGTGCGCGAGGATCACGAAGCCATCCGCAAACTCGGCATCCTCGTCGACGCCGACGATGAAGGCTACCTGCTGCAGCTCTTCACCAAGCCCCTGCAAGATCGCCCCACGCTCTTCTTCGAAATCATCTGCCGCCGCGGCAGCCAGAGCTTTGGCAAGGGGAACTTCAAGGCGTTGTTTGAGGCACTGGAGTTGGAGCAGGCGCGGCGGGGGAATTTGTAAGGCCTTGCGGAGCACGTCATGAATAAGCTGCCACATCATTTCCCCAAGGATTGAAATTAAACTGCGGTTGCCATCGCTCGCATCGTGTGAACGTTCTGTAAAGCGAGCAAAATGACAAATCTCATGCAAATTAACCTACCTTTGCTAATGTTATGAGCAGTCCCGGATTTTGCCCCAATTGCGGTTTCTCCTACGCATGTCGTGACGCTGGAGATGGTCGTGCATGCTGTGACCACTGTGGCGCCAAAGATTTTGTAGCAGAATTAACGGCACCTTGTCAGGTGTATTGCTCTAATTGTGCAAGGCCACTTCTGGGTACATTTACTGGCAAGGCCTGTCCAAAATGTGGCAGTACGCGTTTCCGACTTGTCAGAGATTTGACAACACTAACTCAAGAAGATGCAGAGTATCTTTCACAAGGTGTCAAACACTCAGTAAGATGGATCAACGCCGTACTTGTGACTGGCGCGACGCTATCCGTTGCCGTAATTGTGGCCAAGATATGTAACAGTGCGAATGTCAAAATTGATTCGATATCGCTTCCGGTGCAATATGCGTGGACTGCATTGGTGGGCATCACTACCGCTCATATATACTGTTGTCACATATTTGTCGAATCTGCATATCGCCTCGTGAGGCACAGCAGGTTCGAGAGCTGCGGAGTCGATGCTCGGAAATTGGTTTACTGGGAGATTCGGGCAACTGGAGGCGTGTTTGTCCGTGGAATTCTGCCACGTTTGCTTCGGGCATCAAAAGATGGGTCTGTATATTATTTCATTGATCAAAAAGATCCAACGGGGTGGATGCATTTTGTTATGATAATAGTAATTTTTCCAACCGTAATTCCTTTTAACAGCACTTCACTGCTTGAAGTTGTTTTTGCTAGTGGTGGGGCCGCCTTGCTCGCTGTAGTCAACTGGATGGTCGGCACACGCTGGGCGGTCATTTTGTCAAACTTAGGAGAACTCACACCGGACCGCTCATCTCACTTGTGGGCGCTTCGCGACTGGATCAAAGCCGGATCCAAAATGAGCAGCGGGCTAGAACCCCAAGCCTACACAGCACTTTATGAGTCTATTCGATCGATCGTTTTAGGGTCGCTCTTCGCCATCTCAGTGCTTCTATTGATTCTTGCTGACTTCTTTTAACCAGCAGACAGATGGGACAGGTGGTCGGATGACACAACTTCCGCTCCGAACCCTTCCCGCACCACAGCATGCCGGTACTACAACTGGCTGTTGCTGTCCCTTAACCCGATGACGACGCAGTCCACATCGCCATCAAACCGATCCATTTTAACCCACCAACATTTACGTCACTTGTGCAGCACCACCCACGCCCCCGGCAGCGGATCAAAGCAACCCCATGCCTCCCACGCTCCGCTCGCGCCGCCCGCCGGGCGTGATATCAAGCACCATCTCGGCGGATCAGGAAATCCGTGCCAGAAGTTCTCCGCGAGCAGCAGCCACTCGCTTTCGGTCGCCGCGTAGTACTCCACGTCATTCTCGACAAACCACTCGCGCGGCTTGCCAAACAGCCCCTGCGCCGGAAAGTTCTCACGCGGCACCGCTGTCCACACAATCGCCATCGCCGCCCGTGCATCAAACCCCGCACGCTGCCGCGCTTCCACATCTGCCGCCGCATCCCAAGGCACCGGCTCCCACGTCATCTCCCGCTTCGTGCGATCCATGTCGAGCCCCTTGTTCGTCACCCAAGCCGCATATACCCGCTCTCAGGCGCAAGAGCCAGTCGCGAGCACTGCAACACTCGCCGCGACAACTTTACGATCACGAACAGGCACAGCCGCGTCGCCGCGATGAGTCCCGCTTCATCCGCCGCTCATCCTTCGTGACATGCTCCGCGCCATCACCCTCTCATGTCACACGTCGCTCCACCCACCGTCGAAGCCAACCACCGCACCATCGCCGAACTCATCAAAGACGTCCGCGTTGCGATGATGATGACAACTGACAACGCATCGGCTGGTTTGCAAGGCCTGCGTGCACGACCCATGTACACGCAAAAGCTCGATGTCGCGACATTCGCGGGCGAACTCTGGTTCTTCACCGACGCAACCACGCACAAAGTGAGCGAACTCGAGCAGAACCCGCACACGATTCTCACCTACGCCGCCCCCGACAAGAACACGTTCGTCGTGATCCACGGCACCGCATCATGCGAGCACAACGAAGCGAAGGCTCGCGAACTCTGGAACATCCACGCCAAAGGCTGGTGGCCCGAAGGCCCGCAGTCGCAGTCGCTGCGACTCATCCGCGTGCAGGTGCACCACGCCGAATACTGGCAAGGCCCGTCGAACGCGTCCTACATGATCAGCCTGCTCAAGGCCGTCGCCAAAGGCGAACGCGTCGAACTCGACGCCGAACACGGCGTGCTGGACAGGTCCGAGTGATTCCAAGAACTCGAGGGCGCAAGCCCTCGACCCTTGTGCCACCGCCCGCCGGCGCAGCGGGCGGGTGATAGGAATCACGATGGGCTGTGCGACGTTGCTGCCACTTGCGTCGCGGCAGCGGCTCCTGGTCGCACGGCGGTGCCGCACTCGGAACACACCGCCGCGCCGCGTGTGGGGTAACTGCACACTTCACACACGCCGCGCGAGCGTCGCAGCCTGCGCCGTCCGAATGCAAAGCCCGTGAGCGCGATCCACGTCACGAAGGCGTAGGACGTCACATTGAAAAGTGCTGGCACAATGCGCACGCGGTGGACTCGTTGGTCTCCCGGAGTCGCTTGCACAATCCACGCCTCGCCATGTGCGACGATCACCGGATCAATCGTGAGTGCGCTCGCGGATGGATACTCCGTGACCGATGATCGCAGCGGCACGCCGAATGCGAGACACGTCACGAACTGATGTCCCAGTTGGTCGCGGTACGGAAAGGCGATAGTGCGTGTCCACGTTGGCGGCGGTGTTGCAGTCTCAGCAAAGGAGCGTGTGCGGATTGCCGCCGGAAACCACGCCGCGATGCCCATGTCCATCAGTGCAGATCGCACGCCATGCACTCGCGTGGTGCCATGCACCGCGTCAGTCGAGTAAGTCGCATACGCGCGTCCGCCGTCAGCAATCTCTTTGTAGCGCGGGCCCGTTCTGCCTATCCACAACCGCGAGCCAACATCAACGCCAGCCGCCGCGACCACGCCGACAACGACGCTGACAACCACGCGGCGAATGGAGAAGCGGCGGAGCAAAGCCATCACGCACGGGGCGGCGAGCGCGGTGGTGGAGAAAGGGTATTCACGGGGCGCGCAACGCCGTGGAACACCGCATCCTCGACGATCCTGAGTGACTCATTTCGTCAACGCAACTACGCCCGGTGGGTAACCCCAACGCTCGGCGTGAGGTGCCTCCCTCAAAAATCTTCACCGACTCACCGTACTTGTGCGCCCAATCCCAGTCACTACCAAACTTCCTCCTTGCATTCCCCACGCATTTCCGCGAAAATGCGCACCGGTGGCCCGTCACGGAGTCACCAAGTCATCCTGATCGGTCGTGTGGCGGCAGCCGCG
>DATGWV010000408.1:0-16828 GCA_035299305.1 Phycisphaerales bacterium
CTTCTTGAAGTACTCAATCGTCGCTTCCGCGGCGGCGGCGTCCTTCTTGGCTTGCTCGATGCTGGGCGTGACTTGCGGAATGGTCTTGTAGTCAAACGTCAATCGCGCGGCCAGCACGCGTGCGAAGGGGTTGCCTTCGGCGGCGATGCCGGCCACGTGCGTGCCGTGGCTGTAGTTGCCATACAGGCCCAAATCTTCGAGGAAGCCTTCAACTTGATCGGCCTTCAGCGTGCTCATGTACTGCCGCAGCGCGTTCGCTTCGGGGCTGTCGATGGCGGCCTGCAGATCCATCAGGCCCTTGGTGTGCTTGACAACCAGGGCCTTGTCGTTGCGCATTTCCTTCACGCTGTGCAGCAGTTCGGGCACGTAATTCCCGCGAAGGTCAAAGGCGATGCCGTGCACGTCGTCGACAAAGCCGTTGTTGTCATCGTCCTTGCCGTTGCCAGCCACTTCCTTGGTGTTGGTCCACAACTGCTGCTTGGGCTCAAAGATGGCGGTATCCACGCCGCTGTCCCACACCGCGACGACGACGGGCGAGGCCTTGTCGCCGCTGTTCAGCGTGACGAGGTTGGGCGTCCACTTGTCTTCGACGGTGACTTTCTTCTCGTTCTTGTCGATGAGATCGCCGTAGACCTCGGCGAGCGCGGGCATCACGGGCAACTGGTGATCAAGCATGACACGCATGCGGATAAGGCCCGTCACCATGTCACCCGAAACTTCGCCGTTGTTCTGGGCGACGACCGGATCCAGCCCGGCCTGAAGCTGTCCCAGCACCAGATCACGCGACATGATCAGCGCGGTGGAGCGCGTCTGCTTCACTTCTTCACGCACCTTTTCCCAAGGCAGCGCGCCGATGCGCTTGGCGAGGTTCTGCTTGAAGGCTTCGATGTACGCCGCGTCATCGCCGCTCGACGCTGCCTTGGCTTCGATACGGGCGGCGAGGGCTTCGCCCGTCATCAGCTTCACGCCTTCCTTGTCTTCGAGCTCCTTGAGCTTGGGCGTGATGGCGAGCGCGTCGTCCGTGCGACCTTCGAAGATGGCGATGGACTGGAGCAACCCCAGCATGCCCTTCATGGTCGTCTTGTCGGTGATGTCATACTCAGCGAGGGTCTGCTCCGTGTTCTTCTTCACTTCGCCGACAAACGCCTTGAAGGTCGCATCGGTCAGCAAGAACTCGCTGGCTTTGCCTTCGATCTTGTACGTGTGGCGCGGCAGGTCCATCACGCTCTTGACGGGCTTCTTCTCAGCTTGCTTCGTGGCTGCTCCGTCTTGAGCGAAGGCCACCGATCCCACCGGCGCACACAGACCGGCGACAACAACCAACGCAAGCGCGAGCGAACCACAACGACCAGCGGGAGCGATCTTCAAGCAAGTTCCTTTCGAGAGCCCTGACGTGTGCCGAATCGAGTTACCGCCGCGCAGGGCACGCGGGGTGTGGGAGGGTATTCGAGAAACCAGTGACGAAGTTACGCAGTGACGAAGTGGCAAGGCACGCATGCGTGGTGGGTTCTCCCCACTTCGTCACTTCGTTGCTCCGTCACTTCGTCACTTCTCCGCCCACCGTAATGACCACCTTGCGCCGCCGAATCTGTTCCGTGCCCAATTGCCCGCACGCCCCCATCATCTGGCGGCCTTTGGTGCGACGGCGTTTGACAAACACGCCTTCCTCTTCCAGCCACGCCATGAACTGTTCGACGTGCTCTTCGGTGGGCGCGGGCCAGGGGCTGTTGCGGCGCGGGTTGTAGGGAATGAGATTCAAAACCGCGCGGACGCTGCCGTTGCTGTCGTTGCCGCTTGCGGATTTGTGCAGGCCGAAGGGGCGGATGAACTCCGCGATCTGTTTCGCGTGCTCGCGCGAATCGTTCTGCGTGGGGATCAGCACGTACTCCACGCAAATCTTGTTGCCCGCATACCGCGGCCACGCGACCAGCGCCTCCTGCACATCGCGCAACGAGTACTTCTTGGTGATGGGCATGATCTGCCCGCGATCGGCGTCGTTGGGCGAGTTCAAACTGAACGCAATCCCCAGCCGATGCCACCCCGGCTGCTCCACGTGCTTGGCCAACTTCCGCAACCCATCCACCCGCCCCACCGTGCTCACGGTGATATTGCTCACAGCCAGATGGGCCGCGTTGTGATCCTTCAGCACAGATATAGCTTGCACGACATTGTCGTAGTTGTCGAGGGGCTCGCCCATGCCCATGAAGACGATGTTTGCTGGTCCTGTGATACGTGCGTCAGGGCTCGGCATTCGGCATTCGGGATTTGGCATTCGTGAAGACGCAAGCGTGTTTTGCTCGCCAGTTGCGTCCCTTGCGGCTTGCGTTTCCACGAATGCCGAATCACGAATGCCGAATGCCGCCGCATCACTCGCGCTCGTCCCGCGAGCAACAAGGTGCTTCGCCACATACCACTGCCCCACAATCTCCGCCGCGGACAAACTCCGCACCAGACCCATCTGCGCGGTTTCGCAGAAGGTGCAGCCCATGGCGCAGCCCACCTGGCTGCTGACGCAGAGCGTGTACTTGGTGCGGCCTGCCGAGCCGCGCATGGGAATGAGGACGCTTTCGATTTCGAGATGCTCCAGCCGCTGAGCAAGGTCGGCACTCGATGGCGCGAGCGTGGTGGCGTTGTCGCCCACGCCCACCGTCGTCGTGCGCTCGATGCGGGACAGGAACTTGATGACCTCGCCCTCGGCGCTCTCTTCGCGCAGTTCGCGCACGATCACCGGCAGTTTGATGTCAAGCAACGCGAACGCATCGGCGGCCTTGACCGGCCCCTCGCGAAACACCGCGCGATACAACGCGATGGCCCCGTTGGTGCTCCCCTCGCCCCGGAAAATCAGATGCCCTGCGGCCTCACGCACGAACTCTTCCGCCGTCACGCCAAGCGGACTGGGGAGCGGTTTGTCAGAAGTTCGGCGGCTGGGACGGTGCACGGCAGATGGTAGTGCCAGAGTGCGAAGTGCCAGAGTGCCACAGGTGGCAAGGGCGTCTCCCCCACTTAGTCCGTGCGAAATTCCTTGTTTCTCCAACTATCTCGTCCGTAACGTGAAGGCAGCGGCCCGTGGACCTCGCTGAGTGGGCGGGCAAGCGGCCTGCGTGTGCAGGTCCGCACCTTCAGGAGCTTGGTCATGATGCAGGTACGCACAGTTTTCGCGGCGGCGGCGGTCAGTCTGGTTTCACTGCTTGCCAGCGCAGGTGCGCACGGGCAGACGTACACCAACGCCACACCCATCACCATTCCCGCCAACGGCAGTGGCCTGCCCTATCCCAGCAGCATCGATGTCAGCGGCGGACCGGCATCGATCCAGTCCGTCACTGTCGCCGTGCGCGGACTGGAGCACACCAGCTTCCCCGATGTGGACGTGTTGCTGGTGGGGCCGGGCGGGCAGCGCATCCAATTGATGAACTCGCCTCCGGGCTCGGCGACTTCGCCGGGGATGAATGTCTTCTTCGTGTCGGAGGGCGGAGCATCGCAGGCCCCTGGTTTGTCTGACCAGGGCGTCTATCAGCCCTCGGGAGGCAACACGGTCTTCGCGCCGCCCGCGCCGCCCCTGCCGTATGCCTCGACGTTCGGCGGTGTGATCGGCACCAACGCCAATGGCACGTGGAGCCTCTACGTGCGCGACAACGTCGCGGCGGACAGCGGCATCATCAACGGCGGCTGGAGCATCACCTTTGGCGCGCCGCCATCGCCCCTCACGGCGCTGGACGACGGGCTCACGTACCAAGGCCGACTCACCGATGCATCGGGCAACGCGTTGTCGGGCACGGCCAACCTGCGCTTCTCGCTGTGGGATGCTCCCGGCAGCGACAACCAGGTCAATCGCGTGGGCAACGTCATCACGCAGAACGACATCGCCATCGGCGACAACGGCATCATCACCACGACCGTGAACTTCGGACGCCGCGTGCCCAGCGACCGGGCCACGTGGCTGCAGGTGGAAGTCGCCAGTCCGCCAGGCTCGGGGTTTGTTGCGCTGGCACCCCGGCAGCGCATCGCGGCCGCGCCCCTCGCACGCGCGGTGGCGACCAGCCCGTTCACGGCCGGCGCGCTCGTGGGCAGCAGCGGCATCGTGGGCATCAATCAGCATGACACCGCCAACCAAGGCGCGAAGGCCCGCGTGGGATACGCCATCGACCCCGCGGGACAAGACGAGTTCGCGGGGATGCTGGTGGACGTGCGGCCCAGCACGACGTTCTGCGGCAATACCGCCGATCTGTCCTTCTTCACGTGGGAGTGCAACACGGCGTTCTCGCGGGAAGTGATGCGTATCAACGGGAGCGGCAACGTCGGCATCGGCACAACTGCGCCGCGTGCCACGCTGGATGTCACGACGGGCCCTGTCGGCACGGGCTGGCAGACGGTGTGGAACAACACCGCCGCTGCCGCCTTTCGCGGGGGCGCGCGACTCAGCGACGCGGGCTTCTTCGAGGTGACGAATGCCGCCGCCACCAGCGCGCCCAACTTCGCTCGCCTTGCAAGCACTGGAGCATGGACGGCGGTGAGCGATGGCCGCCTCAAGACCGATGTCTCGCCGATCCAGAACCAACTCACCACGGCGATGAAGCTCAAGCCCGTGAACTTCCGCTGGAAGGCAACCGGCGCGGCGGACTTCGGTTTGATCGCCCAGGACGTCCGCGGCGTGCTGCCGTCGCTGGTGGTGGGTGATGAAGCGACGGAATCGCTCACCGTCAACTACAGCCAGTTGTCGGTGGTCGCGATCGGCGCCATTCAGGAACAGCAGCGCGAGATCGATGCACTCAAAGCCAAGCTCGCCGAGTTGGAAGCGGCCTTGGCGGCGATCACCGCAAACAAGTAAACCGGCGGAGTCGGACCGCATTTGGCATCTGGGTTGACGGGCGGCGGGCGGCTGTGGCCACCTGCCGCCCGTTTTCTAATGCATCGCGCGACTTTCCAAGATTCGGCCATTTTGAGCGTGGAAGCAATCACCAATGTGGTCGGATGCGCCACCTGCGTCGGGGTCCCAAAGGCACTCTCGCTCGTCTCCACTCGTTCGAGGCGCACCATCCCGCCAAATCTCGGCAGATTCCACGCCGTGGCTGTCGCACAGCGCGCCTGCTTCGCGCTACTGAGTCCTGTCAGGGGATGCGGTGTCGGCTCTCTTATCGAAGGGAAGTGGCTCATGATGCAATTGCGTGCGGCAGTCAAACTGGCGGCGGCGAGTCTCGTGTCTCTGGTGGCAAGCGCAGGCGCGCTGGGGCAGACCTTCAGCAACCCGGCCCCCATCACCATTCCCGATAGCGGCGTGGCCAACCCGTATCCCAGCATCATCACCGTGGCCGGCGGGCCTGCGTCGATCCAGTTCGTGACAGTCACGCTGCATGGCTTGGCACACACGTTCTTCGAAGACCTCGATATGCTCCTGGTGGCGCCGGGCGGGCAGAAGATTCTGCTCTCAAACGACCCACCGGGTGCCGCAGGCGCGCCGGGCATCACCTTCAACTACATCTCCGCAGGCGGCGCTTCGCAGGGCGGAGGTTTGGCCAATGGGGGCTACTACGCACCCACAGGAGGCAATGACCCGTTCCCTGCGCCCGCCCCCGCCGGCCCTTACGCCGCTAATTTCAACGGCCTGACCGGTACCAACGCCAATGGCCAATGGCGGTTGTTTGTGGTGGACGATGCTATAGGGGACTTGGGCTCAATTGCTGGAGGCTGGAGCATCACATTCTCCGCGCCGTACTCGCCCCCCACGCCGCTGGACAGCAGTTTCACGTACCAGGGCGTACTCAAAGACTCGGGAGGCGTGCCCATCACGGGCAACGCCGACGTGCGATTCGCGGTTTGGGATGCCGCCAGCGGTTTGGGCGTATCCCTTAATTCCCTGGGCTCGCCCGTGACCGTGAACAACGTGCCCGTGACCGATGGGTTGTTCACGGCCAACGTCAATCTCGGCAACGTCGTGCCCACAGACCGCAAGTCGTGGGTGGAGATCGAGGTTGCCAGCCCGCCGGGCTCTGCATTTGTCAAACTCTCGCCGCGTCAGCCGCTGAGTTCGCCGCCGCTGGCAGTCAAAGTTGCAAGCTCACCATTTAGTGCCGGGGCGTTGGTGGGCAACAGTGGCAACATCGGCGCGAACCAGCATGACCCGCTCAACCGGGGCGTCAAGACTCGCACGGGTTGGGCAATTGACAGGGTGGGCCTCACCGAGTTTGCGGGAATGCAGACGATCATCGAGCCAGGCACCTTTGGCTGCGGCAACAGCAGTGACCTGGCCTTCTTCACGTGGGAATGCAACCGGGCGACATCGCGTGAAATCATGCGGATCAACGGCAGCGGCAACGTCGGCATCGGCACCGCCGCGCCGCTGGCGAAGCTCGACGTGACCACGGGCGCCATCGGCGCGGGCTGGCAGACGGTGTGGAACAACACGAGCAACCCCAGTTTCCGTGGTGGGGCGCGCTTGGCGGACAATGGCTTCTTCGAGATGACCAACAACGCCAACATCGCTGCGCCCAACTTCGCTCGCCTCGCAAGCACCGGCGCGTGGACGGCGGTGAGCGATGGGCGGCTCAAGACCGACGTGTCGCCGATCCAGAACCAACTCGCCACGGCCATGAAGCTCAAGCCCGTGGCCTTCCGCTGGAAGGCCACCGGCGCGGCGGACTTCGGTTTGATCGCCCAAGACGTCCGCGGTGTGCTGCCGACGTTGGTTGTCGGCGATGAAGGCACTGAATCACTCACGGTGAACTACAGCCAGTTGTCGGTGGTCGCGATCGGCGCGATTCAGGAACAGCAACGCGAGATCGAGACGCTGCGTGACAGCGCAGCGCGGCAGGAAGCGGACAACGCGAAGTTGCAGGCCCGCATCGAGCAGTTGGAAGCGGCGATCCGGCAGATGCAAGGCGGGAAGTAAAGCAAGCAGAACGAGGCCGACCCGTCCGTTGGGGCGGGTCGGCTTTTCTACGCGCTCCGCCGAGTCGGGTGATTCTCTGGAGATTTGCGCCACAAAGGGCTTGCGTCCGCGAACAAGTTTTGGTAGGCTGCTGAAACGGTTCCGGTGCCGTTCTTTCTTACACCGACTCGTGCCCTTTTCCTCGTTCGCCCGGCTCCCCGCTGATTGTGTCCCTCGCTTGCGGAGATTCCGATGCCTGTTTCCAATGTCCGCCGCCCGGCATTCACGCTGATTGAGTTGCTCGTCGTCATCGCGATCATCGCGCTGCTGATTGGGATTCTGCTGCCCACGCTGGGCAAGGCCCGCTCCGTTGCTCAGCAGGTCAAATGCTTGGCGAACAACAAGATGTTCGCGACCGCGACCATCCTCTACGCGCAGGACTACAAGGAGCGCATCTGGCCTGCGGTGCCTCGCAACGCGGCGGGTGTGGTGACGTGGCCGGCGGATCCGGGTGGGCCGCAGGGTGATCCGAACGTCTTCCTGTGGGCGCAGGTCATTCAGAATGGCGAGCGCGTGCCTGGGCTGTTCTTTCAATACGCCGGTGCCAATCAGGAGAGCGCCGAGTGCCCCACCAACAAGCGGCAGAGTTCCAACGGCACGGTGCGTCGCAACATCTGGGGCGAGAGCACGGGCGTGCAGTTTGACTACTCGATGATGGACGAGATGGAAGGGGCCAAGCTGGGCCTCAACTGGGAAGTGGCATACTTGCGGCCTGATCGCGGGCAGCCGCGCGTGCTGGCGGCGACGGAAGAGCAGTTCCTCACCAAACTCCGCAGCATGCCCATCTTCTTTGAGGAGAACACGAAGTTCAACAACGAACAATTCCGTGACGGCGGCTTCGGGAACGTCGATCAGATGACGCACCGGCACGCCGGCGGCGGTCACGTCACGATGATTGACGGCGGTGCGGAACTGGTGAAGTTCCCCACCGACGGCAACGATCTGCTTGAGAACCAGACGCTGGACTTTGTGGCCAACGACTTGTACGTGCGCGCCTTCCGTCCCACTTGGTACGCGATGAGCGATGTGAATCCGCGCTTCGGCACGCCGCAGCCGTATGGATGGATCAACGATCCGCGGTGAGGCGTTCTCACAAACGCACTGGAGATCGCAGCCGGTCAGTCGCCCGCGCGGAGCGTGACGTCACGCCGCAGGGTGTGGCCGTTTTCGTCGGTGTACTCCACCACGACATCAACCGAGCGGCCCAGGAACGCGCCGTGCTTGTCCATCGCGAACAAGAAGGCCTGAGCCGTGGGAACGGCTTCGGCTTCGACGCTCACGATGACATCGCCTTCCTTGAGCGGGCTCGCGGAGTCTTGCCGGCGGGCGATCCACAGGACGGTGGGCTTGTCGCCGACGTTCGCAACGCGCACGCCGTATTGCTCGAGCATGATGCGGTCGTAGTTTTGCGCGCGGGCTTCATCGGTGATTGCACCGAGCGTGACCTCAAACTCCATGGGCTTGCCGTCGCGATAGACGCGGATGGCGACCTTGGTGCCGGGAGCCTTACTGCTGATGATGGCTCGCATCACGTCGC
This sequence comes from Phycisphaerales bacterium, assembly GCA_035299305.1. Taxonomy (GTDB): domain Bacteria; phylum Planctomycetota; class Phycisphaerae; order Phycisphaerales; family UBA1924; genus BJHL01. The sequence continues at coordinate 8,460 of DATGWV010000408.1, forward strand.
TGCTGCTGACTTCTTCGCCATCGACGGCGACGATGACATCGCCTGCGTCGAGGCCCGCGGTCTCAGCAGGGCCGCCGCGTTGCACGGCGTTGATGGCGACACCTAGGCCCACGTGCCGGCCCTTCTCGTCGTACACGGGGTCTTCGCCTTCGGTGAAGGTGATGCCCATGAAGCCGGTGCGGAGCTCGCCGCCGCGGATCATTTGCTGGACGCGTGATTCGATGGTGGCGAGCGGGATGGCGAAGCTGATGCCAGCGCTTTGGCCTTGGCTGCCGCCCTCGCTGTCGTTGGCGGTGGCGATGGCGACGTTCATGCCCACGACTTTGCCGTGAATGTTCACCAGCGGGCCGCCAGAGTTGCCCGGGTTCACGGCGGCGTCGGTCTGGATGTAGTTGCTGATGTTCTGGGAGAAACCAAAGCCGCTGCGGGCCGAGCGACCCAGCCCCGACACGATGCCTTCGCTCATGCTGAACTTGAAACCGAACGGAGAGCCAAAGGCGTAGACGCGCTCGCCCTGATGCAGACGCTCGCCGGTTGCGCGCAATGCGGGCACGATGTGCTCACCCGTGTCGACCTTGATCACGGCGATATCGGTGATGACATCGGCGGCGAGCACGTCGCCTCGCGCGACGCGGCCGTCGTAGAACTGCACAGTGACGCGTTTGTTCGACGCGACAACGTGAGCGTTGGTGACGATGTGACCAAGATCGTCGTAGACCCAGCCCGAGCCTGTTTGCCCCAGCGAACGGCGCGCGGCACCCATGACCTGCAGGTGGACCACGCTGGGCTCCACGCTATCAGCAACGGCGCGCGTGGCGGCGTTGAGACGTTCGAGCACGTCGTCGGCCGCGATGGAAGCTCGCGCGATGGCGACTTGTTCCTGCGTGCGCGCGGCACTGGCGGCGTGCATCACCGCAGGCACGGCGAAGAGCAATGTCCCCGCGGAAACGAGCACGACCAAGGCGGGTCCGTATGAAGTGAAGCGTCGCATGGGTGTCTCAAGAAAGCGTGGAGGTCGAAGGCCAAGGCGGGACGACTCTTGGATGTATTCGTCTCGGGAGGGTTTCAGGTTCAGCGGTTGTTCGCCGACAAACGCCCCGTGGCCCGTAATTTCAGGGGGTAGAACGCTTCGGCACCCTCGAAACTTGCATGAAACTGGCGACAAGGCACTAAGTTGAGGCATTGCGCGGGGCGTTGCCGCTTGAGCCGCGAACCTGCCGATTCGCGACGGTCTCGACCCAAGCTCGTCCGGCGTCTTCGATGGCCTTGCCCAGCTGCGCGGCGGGCTGCGCGAACTTGGGCGGATTGTCGGTCAGACCCAGGAGGTCGTGCAGCACAAGCACTTGGCCATGGCAGGCGTTGCCAGCGCCGATGCCGATGAGCGGCACGCGCGTCTTGGCGAGCACGGCGGCAGTCACGCTCTCGGGCACGGCTTCGATGAGCAGCATCGAGCAGCCCGCTTGCTCCAGCGCGATGGCGTCGTGCACGATCTGCTCCGCGTCGCCAGCGGTCTTGCCCGCGGCGACATAACCACTGGTGATCGCGGCTCGTTGCGGACGACTGCCGACATGGCCGCAGATGGGAATACCCGCTCGGACCATCTTTGCGACAAGCGGTGCGAAGGACGCGTCGGCTTCGAGCTTCACGATGTCGGCTTTACCTTCGACGAGGAATCTGCCCGCGTTGCGAATCGCGTCGGCATCGTCGGCGTGATACGACATGAAAGGCATGTCGGCCATCACGACGCACTCGGGCGCGCCGCGCTTGACGGCAGCGGTCAAAGCCACGGCAATGTCCATCGGCATGTCGATGGTGCGATCAAAGCCCAGCACGACTTCGGCCGCAGTGTCGCCCACCAGCAACACGGGCACGCCCGCACGCGCGAGCCAGCGAGCGGTCGTCGCGTCATAGCACGTCAGGCACGCGAAGGGCGGTCCCCCACTTTCCGCCGCGATGCGGAGTGATTTGAGCGTCGGCATGCGTGAGCGTATGCGAAGCTGGGAAGCATTCATCTGGTGGACGAATTGCTGCTCGCCTCTGTGTGTTGCCGATACGCTCATGGACCTCACGCATGCTTGCATCGCTTGTCCAACTTGTTCTTGCGGCTGATATCGCGCCAAGCGTCGCGGACTTTCGTCCGTTCACGCCTACGCATTACATCACGGCGGGGCTGTACGCGTTCGCGATGTTTGTACTTGTTGTGGCAGGGCTGAACGTTCGCGGTTCGCCGCGTCAACGGCGGCTTGAGCGAGCGTGGTTCTGGTTTGTGCTCGCGGTGCAGACGTTCAATGTCATCTTCTGGTCGACGCCGCCTCGATTGGAACTGGCGAGCAGTCTGCCCCTGCATATCTGCGATCTCGCCGGCATCTTCGCGGTCTTCGCGACACTGTCGTGGACGCGGCAGCACTCGCTCGCGGAGCAGACGAGCGGCTTCACGCGGACGCTCGCGACGATCATGTTCTTCTGGGGGCTCGGGCTTTCGACACAGGCGTTCTTCACGCCGGTCATCTCGCAGGGGCCCGACACGGTTCGCTTTCACATCTTCTTTCTAAGCCATTTCACCATCGTTGCGACGCCGCTCTATGACTTCATCGTTCGCGGCTATCGCCCCGCGTGGCGCGACTTCGGCGTCATCGTGCTCGTGACGGCGATCTTCGGCGCGGTCATGATTCCGCTCAACACGGCGACGGGTTGGAACTACGGCTACGTGGGCAATTCCACGCCTGACAACCCAACGATCATCGACAAGCTCGGCCCCTACCCGCGTCGGCTGCTGTGGCTGGCGGCGATCATCACTACTGTGTACGTCGTTCTCACGCTGATTGCGAAGTTCATTCCACGCCGGGCGACATAAAGCTCTGGCCTCACGCTCGCTCGCTTTTCTTCTTATGTCTCGCGCCGTTCTTGTTCTCATTCCCGTCGCATTGCTGGTGTCGCTGCTGGCGACATGGCTTGCGCGTCGCGTTGGTCGCAAGCTCAATGCGATGGATGGCGCGGGTGTCGCAGGACAGGTGAAGGCTCCGCCGCGCCGCGTGCCCAACATCGGCGGCGTGGGGATTTTCCTGGGATTCGCGTTGCCGCTTGCAGGCGCACTGCTCTACTTCGCGACGTTCAGCACGATGAGCCCGTCTGACCCGCTGTCGCTGCCTGAAGGCCTGCGCGAGCATCTGTCCGGCTTGCAAAGCAAATCAGGCGACGCCTGGCTCATTCTCGCGGCAGCGTTCGTGTTGCATGTACTGGGACTCATCGATGATCGCAAGCCCCTCGGGCCGTTCATCAAGCTGTTCATCCTCGCGGGAGTCAGCCTCGCCGCTCTCATCCTGACGCAAACGCGCATGTTCACGATGCTCGATCCGCTCGTGGGCGGCACGTGGGCAAGCTACGCGCTCACACTGCTCTGGGTGCTCGTCGTCACCAACGCACTGAACTTCCTCGACAACATGGATGGCCTGTCGGCGGGCGTCGCGACCGTCGCGGCGGCGTGTTTTCTCGCGATCGCGCTGCTCGCAGGACAGTGGTTTGTCGCGGCGATGCTTGCACTGCTCGTCGGCAGTCTGCTGGGCTTTCTGTGGTTCAACAAGCCGGTCGCGAGCATTTTCATGGGTGACGGCGGATCGCTTGTCATCGGCTTTCTGCTCGCGTTTCTCAGCGTGCGCATCACGTATTCACACACGCAGCACGAGGCCATCACGTGGCACGCGGTTTTCACGCCGCTCGTGGTGCTGGCGGTGCCGCTGTATGACTTCACGAGCGTCGTGCTGCTGCGACTCAAGCAGGGCAAAAGCCCGTTCGTGGGCGACCTGCAGCACGTGAGCCATCGGCTCGTCAATCGCGGCTTGAGCAAGCCGCTAGCGGTTGTGACGATCTGCGGGCTGGCGGGCGTGGTTGGTCTTGCGGGCGTGCTTTTGCCCAGTGCAACGGCGACCGAAGCAACACTGATCGCGTGTCAGGTAGCGTTGTTGCTGGTCGTTCTCGCAATCATGGAGTTTGGCTCTTCGAGTAGTACGCCCACGCGGAGCGGGCGCGACACGTAATGCAATCTGGTGCGCGACGCTTGCGTCTTCCGATACTCTCTCTCATGCGCTCCACTCCCCTCGCGCTCCTCCTCAGTCTCGCACTCTCGCCGCTTGCGTTCGCGCAGCGGCATGACGCTTCCAAGCCCGATCCCAAGCATGCGCGCGAGCGCATCGGCGCCGTCGCGAAGCAGGCGGAGCAAGCCTTCAGCACCGGTGACTGGGCGCAAGCCGAGATCGCGCTGCGAGAACAGATTCGGCTCGATCCCGAGAGCTGGGTGCCGCGTTTCAATCTAGCGATTGCGCTCGCGAACATGGACCGCATCGACAACGCGGCGACCGAACTCAAAGAAGCGATCGATGCCGGCTACTTCGATATCGCCCGGCTGCGACGCGAGCCATCGCTCGAGCGTGTGCGCGCGCATGCGACCATCACGCCGCTGCTGGCGGATTGGCGCAGCGTGCTGAGCAATCGCGTGGACGCTCGTGTCGCGGCGATTGAGCAGACGCTTCGCAAGAAGCCGGCGTCGATGCAACGCGACGACGCCCTGCACTTGGTCTATCTCTCATGGGTCAATGAGCGCAGCTTCGCGCGTGTGCGAGAGGAACTGCCAGCACTCGCGCAGTGGGCCAACGAGAGCATCTTCACCACGCTCACCGCGCCGGATGAGGAGTTCATCGCCGAAAACCCTGACGTGCCCGTCATCATCGCGCTGCCGATAGAGCGCGACTTTCGCACGTGGATCACGCAGCGATTCGGCAACGTGCAGCAAGGAGCGTTCGCGAGCATTGGCGGCGCGTACGAACCCGAGCAGGCGCGACTGGTGACCAACGACCTGGGCGCATCGCTGCGGCATGAGTTCATGCATGCACTGCATTGGCGCATGTGTACGCGGCTGGGCCAGCGGCATCCCATCTGGCTGCTTGAAGGCCTTGCGACACTGGTCGAAGACATGGGTGCGGACCCCATCGAGCCCGTGCCCAGTTGGCGCACGAACATGGCCAAACGCATGATGGATTCGGGTGTGCTGCCTGATCTTGCGGACCTGCTGGCGACGGAGTCGACCGCGTTCAACACGCAGCGGCCGCTCGCGAAGTACGCGCACATCCGCGCGTTCTTTCTCTATCTGCATGACCGCGACTATCTCAAGCCGCTGTGGGATATCTACACGACGGATGAACTCACGGGCTGGGCTGTTGATCGCTCGGGCATCAAGGCATTGGAAGCGGCGACATCGTTCACGCTGCCCGAACTCGAGCGTGACTTTCGCGACTGGCTGGAGCAACTCGACACGGTTGCAGAAGAGATCGAGCCGGGCATGGCGAGTTTGGCGATTGAAGTGGAGAACGGGCCGGGCGACGGCGTGCGCGTGGTTGGCAAGCCCGATGTGCAGAGCCTGCAACGCAAGGGCGACGCCGAGGGCGTCGCGCGAGCGCTTGCGTTCGCGATCGGCGATGTGGTCCTCGCCATCGACGACAAACCCACGCGCGACATCGCCGAACTCGTGCGCGTGCTAGGCGAGTACGAGCCCGGCGACGGCGTTCGCGTGCTGCTGCGCCGCGGCCAGACCGAGGTTTCGGTGGATGTGACGCTGGCGGAGAAGCATTGATGCGGTTGTGGCTTCCTCAGCGGCGGCGGCGGCTCGCCGCAAACACCCCGCTGACACTCAGAAGTACGAACACTCCAGGAGTCGGAATCACAATCGTCGCCGGCACGATGGCCACCGCCGTGCGATACGTGCCAAAGCCGAGTGCCGTCGAATCGTGCCACGAGATGTACCGACGATCATCCTCGTTGTTTCCAAACCGATTGAGCATGCCCTGAAACGTCGTGATCGTCATGACACGCTGTGCGTCCAAGTCACTCAACCTAATCGCGTGCCGAAAGACCACCAGATTCTGCACGCCCCCGACGAAGTACGTATTCAACGAACCGCCACCTCCCCAGACGCTTTGTGTCGCGGCGATGCCACGGTTGATGAGATTGGTCGCCGCGGACTGTTGCACTCCCGGCAGCGCATCCGCGGGCCACTGCGTCGAACCTTCACCCGAGATGCGCAGCCACGAGCCATCCGGCGCTCCGTTCTGCGCCGCGCCGCCACCATGCGACAACACGCGGAGGCGATTCATGAACGCCGCGGTCTGGCCGACGCCCCCAAACGTGACTCTGCCGTAACGCGACAATGCGCCCCCCGACGCACCTTCGGCTGCCGTCAGCATGTTCTGCGTGTAGGTGCTTGTGCCATCGCCAGGGAACGCGACGGGCGTGTCGCGACTTGGGCCGGCATTGTCTGCATTGCTGAATGTGACCTGATAGCGCGAGTTCCCCAACCCAAGCAGGTCGGTCCGCGGTCCCGTATAGCTCATCACCACCCGGTACTCCACCTGTTGCCCAGGCGAAGCGTTCACGGTGCCGCCCCAGCTCGTTCCGTTCCACACCTCAAACCGAATCTCTGACTCCAGCGGATACGCCGGCAGCGTCCCCTGCGCAAACACAGCGGACGCGGAACCGGCCAAGGCCGACAGCAAAACGACCATCTTCATGTCTTCTCTCCTGCGCGTGCGGACAACACGCGGTCTGATACCGAATCCAAAGCCTCGGCAAGACAGCGATGCCGTACCGGGCGTAAGCGGTCACCGACGGCGGTGAGCGGCGAGCAGGCTGGTGAGTGCGAGGAATGTGAAGACGCCGGGCGTCGGGATCACAATCGTCGCCGGAACAATGGCGACGGACGTTCGGTAGGTGCCCGTGTCACCCACGACTTGATCGTGCCATGTAATGAAACGCCGGTCATCACCTGAGTTGGCGCTTCCCGCTCGTTGCAGCGATCCTTCGGGGATTGAAATCTCGATTGAGCGTGCGATGTCTGAGTCGCTCAGCGTCAGAGCATGCCGGAAAACTACGATGTTGTGTACTCCCCCCGCAAAGTACGTGTTTGGCGTGTTGAGAATGGGCTGAACTTGTGACTGCTGCGTCGCGTTCACGCCTCTGACGATGTTGTTGAGTGCGGTTGCTGTAGCCTGCGTCGCCGAGAGGGTCTGGGCGGGCCATGCGTTGACGAAGCTGCCCGCAACCCGCAGCCACGAACCGGCCGGGGCTCCTGCTTGCGATGAGTCTCCCCCGTGCCGGAAATTGGTCAGCACGTTCTGAGCGCCAAAAAACTGGCCGACATACCCATATGTCACGCGGCCATACGCGGGCAGGGCCGTCCCATTCGCACCGTCGGCTGCGGTCAGTAAGTTGTTGGTGTAGTTGCTGAACCCGTTGCTTGGAAACGCCGCGAGATTGTCTTTGCTCGTTCCGGAATTGTCCGCGTTACTGAACGAGATTTGGTATCTCGAGCCTGCAAGTCCGAGCAAATCAGTTCGTGGCCCGGTGTAGTTCATCACCACGCGGTACTCCACCTGCTGCCCCGGCGACGCATTGACGGTGTTGCCCCACGACGTGCCGTTCCACACTTCGAGTCGGATCTCTGACTCGAGCGGATACGCCGGCAGCGTCCCCTGCGCAAACACCACGGACGCGGAACCGGCCAAGGCCGACAGCAAAACGACCATCTTCATGTCTTCTCTCCTGCGCGTGCGGACAACACGCCGTCTCCGCGTCACTGTACCGGAAGCCCCTTCGAGGGGTTGCGACAACCGTGCAAGTTTGCCCGCGGGGCAACACAACTTCGCGCGAGCTTCTTGGACGTGGAGAACGTGTCAGCACCTGTCGGCTGCCTGGCCCAGTCCTTGGGAATCAGCTTTTCACCGGCTCAACACCCGGCTTGCCTCGCGTACGCTGGCCGCACTATGGCCACGGATGTCGCCCAGACCGCTTCCCCCACTGCTTCCTCCTCGCTCGCCGCGGAGATCGCCGGCACGGCGTTTCCGGCTCGCGCGAAAGCTGTCGCGTTCGAATCGCCCACGCGCGATGTGATGCAGAACGCGGCTCGCTGGGAGATCAAGTGCCTTGATCACGGCTTTGTCGCGCTGGTTGACGCCATGCCGCGTCTGGTGCCGCAGGGGCAGACCGCTGACCAAGCGATTGTGCAGGCGGCACGTGTCAGTTACGGGCAGGGAACCAAGCAAATCAACGAAGATCGCGGCCTTATTCGCTATCTTTTGCGGCATCGGCACACCACGCCCTTCGAGATGGTCGAGTTCAAGTTCCACATCGCGATGCCGATCTTCATCGCTCGCCAGTGGATTCGGCACCGCACGGCCAACGTGAACGAGTACAGCGCTCGCTACAGCATCCTGCCCGATCGCTTCTACACGCCCACGCTTGATGCGATTCGCAAGCAGAGCAAGAGCAATCGCCAAGGCGGCGAAGAGACGTTCTCGGTGAGTCGCGCCAGCGGCGAGTCGCCC
>DATGWV010000409.1:0-3880 GCA_035299305.1 Phycisphaerales bacterium
ATGCCACGGTGTTGCTGATATTGGGCAGCAACACGCCGCCACTGCGAGCCGTCGCCACCAGCGACGGCGCATCGATGGGCTTGTTCTGCAGAATCGTGCCGAAGTCAAGCGTCATGGCACCGGTGGAGCGCAGCCGGTTGACGCTGCTGATCTCATCAATAGTCACCGCACCAGTGCCATGGATGGTGGCGGTGTTCGAGATGTCGCCTGCTAGCTTGCCGATGGAGTTGCCAGCGCGGTCCAAGGTCACCGGACCGCTTGTCTGAATGAGCAGTTCGTTGACAACAATGTCGCCGATCTGCGAGACGCTCGTTCCGCCGTCGATAGTGAGTCGATTCGCCGTGAGTACATCAACACGAGCTCCGCCGTTGACACCCGAAATGCCCAACGAGCCGACTCGGATGAGCACGTCGCCACCGCCGGCGTTAATGGAACTGCTGGATGTGAAGAACTGACCAAGCGCCGCCGGATTGCGATCACCAAGGTTCGCGTTGCTGTCGTTGATCAGGATGTTCAGGTCGCCACCATCGGTCACGATCGAGGCGTTGAACATGAAAACCGGGCCGCCCGACTGCAGGGTGATGTCGCCACCATTGCCACTGGGATTGTTGCTGATGATGTCTTCTTCCACGCTGATGCTGGTGTTCGCCTGCAGAATGACATTCGTGCCCGTGTTGGTGACGGCTGTGACAGCATCCGCGTCAAACGAGACGTCGTTGTTGACGTTGTCGTTGAAACCCGTTCCGCTGAGTGTGCCGCTGCCACCGTTGATGATCGTGATGTTTCGAGGATCCAGCAGCAGCGTGCCATTCTCGCCCTTGGCCGCACTGGCATTCGCGAATCCACGGAAATCCAGCGTGTCTTTCCCACTCACTTCAATCCACGCACCATCGCCGCCCTGCTCACCGCCCATCGCGAGCATCGTCCCCGCGAAGCTCGTGTGACCATCCGCCCACACCACCGCCGTGCCTGCGCTGCCGCTGCCCACGCCGCTCGTGTTGATCGTGGCGTCGCTGGTCACAATCGTCGTCTGCGCACGCCGCTCGTCGCCACCACCTTGCCAGTTGCCGCCAACAAGCACATCGCCGCCGTGCGTCGTGCCGCGTGCATCAACATCCGCTGCGAGGCGCACGCGCTCACCCAGCACGCGCACATCGCCGCCCGCACCGGCCATGTTGCTCGTATCAATCGCGCCCGCGACGCTCGTCGTGCCCGTGCTCTCCACATGCACCTGCCGAGCCGCGATTGTGCCCGTGCTCGTCACGTTCGTACTGCTCGAACTACTCAACTGACTCGTCTGCTCGCCCGCAAACAGCCGACTGCCCAGCATGTCGCCGCCACCCAGTGACGCGCGCCGCGCCGCAGGCTTGCTCGCCGCAACTTCACCCACGCTCACATACGTCCTGCCGTCGCCCTCGCGCACCAACACCTGGCCGCCCGCGACCATCACCGCTGACGCATCCACGCTTGAGATCGTGCCCGCGTTGGTCACCGTCTGCCCCGCCAGCACCACGCCATCCTTCGCCGAGATCGAACCTTCATTGCTCACGCTGCCCGTCAGCGTGAAGCGATCGACACCTCGCACAAAGTCACGATCCGTGATGTTCCCCGCGATGGCATAGAACCGCCCCGCATCCACCACGCTGCCCGCGCCAAACGCGATGCCCGCGCGATTCACAAAGTACACCCGGCCATTAGCCTGAATGCTCCCGTCAATGCGCGTCGGCGCACCGCCAGTGATGCGATTCAGCACGCGCGCATTCGCTGAAGGCTGCACAAAGCGCACCAGTTCGCCGCTCGCAACGTCAAACGAGCGATAGTTGATGATCGCCCGGTCGCCCGCGCGGATCACCGTGTTCGCGCCGTTGCGCTCGATCTGCACATTGCCCCGCACCACTTCAGCGCCCTGCGGCCCCGACTGCGCGAGAGCGACTCCAGCCGAGAAAGCGAGCAGACCCACCACCGAGAGCGCGCGAAATTCGTGCATGTTCGATTCCTTGTTGTCGCGCGCAGCGACCGGATGGCGTGCTTGGCCGCCGCGCAACGTCTCTGGGCTATCGGTCCTGTTTGTTCCGATAGCCCACATTTCGCGTGATCGCATGTCCTCGCGCGTCACGAGCCCATATTGGCCTGCATGACCAGCACCCCCACCGACAGTGAGAAGAACAGCGCCGCCGCAATCGCGAGCGGCCCGTCCTTCACAAACATCTCCGTGGGGTCGTCGTAGTCGCCGCGATCAATCAGCACCATGCTGCGCAGCATCGCATACAACGCGGGCAGCGTCGTGAGCCACAGCCAGTTAAAGCCCGCCGGCACACCCCACGCCGCGAAGTTGAACACATGCTCGCGCGACTGGATATACCCTGCATACGTCAGCAGCGCCGCAACCGCCGTCACGACCACCGCCATGCGTAGCAGGTTGTCGGTGTACTTCCCCTGCACCGCTCGCGCGCTGCTGGCTTCGTATCCCTCAGCTTCCGCCGTGCGCCGCTCGCCCAGTCGCTTGCCGAAGGCCAGAAACATCGCCAAAAACAGCGTGCAGTTGAGCAGCCATGTGCTGGGACTGATTCCCACCGCAAAGCACCCGCCCAGCACACGTAGCACAAATCCCAGCGACAGACTGATCACATCTGCGATCACGCGGTTCTTGAGCCCCGCGCTGTACGCAGTCGTGTTGAGCACGTACAGAATCACCATCAACACCGTGATGGGCCGCACGCTGCTCTCAAGCAGCACCGACAACCCCGCCGCGCCAAAGAGCAGCAGCACGATCATCGCCGCGCCCGTCGTGGGCGAAACCGCACCACTCGCCAGCGGCCGATTCCGCTTGCGCGGATGCACGCGGTCACGCTCGATATCGCGCAAATCGTTGAACACATAACACGCGCTGCTCGCCAGCGCAAAGACGCCCGCCGCGATCAGCGCCTGCGTCAAGACCTGCTGCCAGTCACGCCCCTGCGCGATCAAATCGCGCAAGCCGTACAGCGGCCCAAAGAGCACAAATACGCTCTTGACCCATTGGTGCGGACGAATGAGTTTGACCACAGGAGGCAGCAATGTGGGCTAGGTTCTCAGCAAGACGCGCTCAAGCCTTCGCCAGCACGCCCAGGTAATGCAATCGCCGACCGAACACGATGTTGACAACCGGCGGATACACATCCATCGACCGAAACTCCCCCGCCACCTTGAGCCCGAATCGCGCCGGGAACTCGTCCCACTGACTCGGCGTGTTGTAGCGATACAAACACGGAATGCCATACGGCGCGTTCGCCGCCCAATCCATGAAACTGATGCGCTGCTGCGCCAGCACGCCCGCCACCTGATGGTCCTTCACGATCACCGCCCGCTTCGCCACCCGCGCACACTCGCGCATCAGCCGATCCGGATCAGGCTCGTGGTGCAATACGTCGGCCACAATCACCACGTCATACGCGTCATCACCGAACGGAATCTTGACGCCGTCATACGCGTGTACCTTGATCGGCTCACCGCCCCGCACGGCCCGCTCCAACCCCTCCGCGACCACTGTGGGCTTGGCCTGCATGAGCGCGTGCCCCAGCGTGCCGTTGCCACAGCCCACATCCAGCACGCGATCGCCATCCTGCAGGAACGGCACAATGGTGCTCACCAGCGTGCGCAACCGTGCGTCGTAGATGGGCTTATGCAACGCCCGCATGATGCCGCCAAGAGCCATGCACGTGTCTCCGAAAGTTCTTCGCCCCGCCTCCCCGCGCCGCGCGCGACCCAAGGCCACGATAGCCCGGGCACGTTGCTTAGGCACCTGAGCAAATCCGCGATTGTCGCGACCCGAACCTTCGCACCGATAGACGACTAGAACCACCTTTCGGTCCCCACACCCGCCCGTGCGTCGCGCCCCAGA
>DATGWV010000410.1:0-4763 GCA_035299305.1 Phycisphaerales bacterium
CTTTGCCCGTGCGTTTGCCTGCAACTTCGCTTGATTGCGTCACGTCGATCAAGTCGTCAACGGCTTGGAACATCAGCCCCATCGCATCGCCGTACGCCGTCAGCGCGGCCAGCGTCTGTTCATTCGCAGCTGCTGAGATCGCACCCATCCGGCACGCCGCGCGAATCAGCGCGCCGGTCTTGTTGCGATGCACAATCCGCACGCGCTCCAGCGCAGGCAGAGTCTCAGGCGTGCCGCCCAGCGTGTCATACACCTGCCCGCTGATCATCCCGCTCGTTGCCCACGCCAGCTCATGCAGCAGCCGCACACGCGTCGCATCGTCACGCACGCGCTGATCACCCGCCACCAGCAAGAACGCATCGGTCAGCAACTGATCGCCCGCGAGGATCGCCATGGCCTCGCCCGCGTGCTTGTGCAGCGTCGGCTTGCCGCGACGCATGTCGTCATTGTCCAGCGCAGGTAAATCATCATGCACCAGGCTGAACGCATGCACCAGTTCCACCGCGCACCCGCCTACGAGCGAATCCTCGCCGTGTCCACCCGCAGCTGCGCAGGCATGCCACGCCAGCACCGGCCGCAGCCGCTTGCCCGCCCCCAGCGCGGCGTACTGCATCGCCGCACGCAGGGCGACGGGCCGATCCGCCGGCAGCCCCGCGAGCCACTGCTCCAAAAACGCTTCGATCGCAGGCAGCGGAGCGAAGATGTCGGGAGCGGTGGGGGGCATGGCGGGGGCGGAGAACGGAGAACGGAGAACAGCCAGCGGGAAAGACGTCACAGCGCGGACCGCTTACACGATAGCCCCGCGCAAGAAAAAACGGAGCCCCGGCGTGCTCGCCATTGCTCCGTTTACTCTTCACCGTTCTCTGTTCTCCGCTCTCCGCTCTCTTACTTCTCCTGCGACCGGAACAACTCAAACAGTTCCTCGCTGGTGGTCGTCGCGTACGCCTTGTTGCGGAACTCTTCCATGTTCATGAGGCGGCTGATGCGTGCCAAGGCCTGAATGTGGTCGCTCTGCTTGTCGGGCGGGCTCGCGAGCAGCACAATTAGTTTCACGGGCTGGCCGTCGATGGACTCAAAGTTCATCGGCTCGCTGGGCTTGCCGATCGCCATCGCCAGACCGCTCATGCCCGCACACTTGCCGTGCGGAATCGCCAGCCCCAGCCCAATGCCGGTCGTGCGCGTCTGCTCGCGCGTCCACACCGCGTCCTTGAGGGCCTGCGCATCACTCACCTTGCCCGCCGACGCGAGCATGTCGACCAGTTCCTCAATCACGCCACGCTTCGTGGTCGCAGCCAGAGGCACCTTCACACACGCGGGCGACAGAATATCAAGCAGATTGATCACGCCAGAAAACTCCGAAAGTGGTTGGGGCGACTGTAGACAGGATGTTGCAGGCACGAAGGCACATGGGCACGAAGGCACGCCGTGCAGTGCCAACGAACCCGAGCGCGAGCGAGGGGTACGCACGAGTGGCCGACCCCCCGACGTATCGCGCGGTACCCTGTTCGCGTGCGCATCCAACGCCTCGAAACATCCGCCGACAGTCAGGTGTGGCAGCACATTCCTGAGACGGACGTGGAACGCGAGCTCACGTTCGTGGAGCAAGAGCTGCTCACGACCATCTTGTCCAACCAGATTCGCGAGTTGCCTGCGTTGACGCACCAGATCACGCTCGCGACATGCACATCGCGCGAGTACACCAACTACGGCGCATTCATCTATCTCGCGTTCCCGCCACACGCCCCGCGCATCGTCGTTCCCGGCGGCCCGGTCGGCAATGCCACCATCGGCTGGCTCACCAACCCGCCCGGCAAAGAAGCGGTTTACATGCTCAACGCGTTCGCTTTCTTCGAAAGCGGACTCCTGACGTGCATGGAGATGGTGCCAGTGGGCACAAACCCGTGGTCGCCCGACGAGTGCATCGCGCTGCTCACCGCACCGCGCGAGATGATCTGGATGCAGACGTAGGGTTCAGCCATTTCGCTCTACTCCGCGTCCTCCGCGCGCTCTGCGGTGACCCTGCCTTCACGCCGCCGCCCGCAGTTCGCGCTGCGGTGCCGCCGCGCTCACTTGTGCCGCGAAGATCGGCGAGACTGCTCCGCTCACTTTGCCGCGCTGGGCCTGCACGGTGTATTGCACGCTGGTGGTGCCGGCGGGCAGTGGGGCATCCAGCGTGGATTTGTCGCCGGTGATGGCAACCACGTGCCACGTCGCGCCATCGTCCAGGCTGCGGCGCACGACATACGTCACGCCGCTGCTGCCGCGCGGATGCGTGCAGCCCCAAGCAAGTTCGACGCGTCCACTCGCTGGCTCTATAGCGATGCCCAGCACGCGCGGGGCTCCGGGCGGCGCGAGTGGCGAGCGCGGTTGCGGCGAAGGCAATCCCGCCGCCGCATAGACCTGCACGGGCTGCTCCTGCTGCTGCGCAAACGCTTTGATCGATGCGATGGCCGATGCCAGCACGCGCCGCGCATCGGCCTCGGCAACGTCCTGCCGAGCCTGCGCCCCGCGCAACGCTTCCTCCGCCGCCAGCTTTTCCATGTATCGTTGCTTGATGAGCGCGGTCGCCTCCAGCACAGCGGCGAGCTGCTGCTCCGTCAGCCCCAGTGCAGCCGCGCCGCGTTCCTCCCAGCGCTCCGCATGCACCTGCGTCCACTGCAAGAACTCTTGAATCCCGCCGGGCACAATGGCCATACATCACCTCGCGTGAACGTGTTGCTCTGACTGCTGCTAGCAATCGCCCCGCCACGCCCATTGCTTGAGCGCACATGCCTGTTTGCGCCGAAAATCATGCCATTTCGCCGCGCGACAACCGATCACCGCGCAGCAATGACCGATCTCGCCCCCACAACCACCGATCAACGCGTGCCGCGCAGCGATCAATGCGTCACGTTGATTCCTCATTGCCCAGCGTTGATCGCTCGTCGCGCCGCGTTGATCGATGCACGAAGAAAGAAGACCGGCATTCGGCATTCGTGATTCGGCATTCGTGCAAAGACAACGAACCCGAGCGCCAGCGAGGGCCCCGCGCGACGCCACATGCCCGACACGCGCGGAACGACATGCGGGCTGGTTGCTCATTGAAGCGGGGGCGTTCGCCGCCTCACCCGATGCGTACGTCCCTCACGCCAGAGGAAAGGGCTGCCTTGACAGGCCGTCTGCAAGACCCCCTTCCTCCGGCACCTCCTTCCCCACGAGGCACGCAACCTACGCCGAGCGCACGGTGCCGCACTCGGGGCACACGTTCGCCGCGAGGCCGCGCGTGTCGTACCCGCAGCATGGGCACATGTGTGTCGACAGTTGGCGCACGCGGCGGTGGTGCCATGCGGCGATCATGCCGCAGAGGAGCGGCAGTGGCGAGATGGGAATCCCAACGATGTAGTTCTTTCTCGCAGGGCCCCATATGTTGTCACGCGAGGGCTCATACGAAGTGTAACACATCGGCTTCCAAGCGGGGCGCGATACGTCGCGCGACCACTCGTATGTCGAACCACGCTGGACCGGCTGGCCGCCAACAGACACGACGACATACGAATGGCCCGCGAGCACGAACAGCGGCCCAGGCAACCACACGCACAATCTACCGAAACACGAAAGCATGCACACGATCAGGCTCGCGCCCGCCGCAATCGCCCATCGCTGTCGTCGCCGCTTGGCTTGCTGCAGCTTCCTCGCGCATTGCATCACCGCTTCGGCCATACCAGCAGCATATCACACGCTGCAAGCCGTGCCGCACTCGGGGCAACACGCGCCCGCCGCCAACCCCCGCGTGTCGTAGCCGCACGTTGCGCAGACATGCGGGCGCATGTGCTTGACCCGTCGTCCGGCGTACCACGCGAAAGCACCGAACGCAATGGGCAGCGGCCAGAGCGGCAGTTCCCATTCCCGCGTCATGAACGGTGAGCCGTTGGGCTCAATGCGTGATTCGCCCCGGCGCGGCACCAGTGAGGGCCAGTGCCACGTGAGTTCCCCGCTGTAATGCGTTTCTTTATCAAAACCGAATCGCTCGTCGATGAAAATGTTGTTGTCATCGCGGAACGACACGCTGCCATGGCTGACTTGCAGCTTCGGCCCCCACACGCGATACGCACCCATGCGCACCGCACACGTCGCGACCCACAAGACCACGCACAGCACACACAGCACCATCGCCACATGCTTGATGCGCCGCCAGCGAGCGATGTATTTGCGTGTCCCCGCCATGCGATCAGCATATCACACGATGCAAGCCGTGCCACACTCGGGGCAACACGCCCCCGGCGCCAGCCCGCGCGTGTCGTAGCCGCACTTTGTGCACGCGTCTCGTCGCAGGCGTGTGATCTTGCGGCTGGCGTACCACGCCAGAGCACCGAACGCGAATGGCACTGGCCACAAGGGCAGCAGGATCGCGAATGCATGTGGAGCGAGTTGCGGCACCGCGGCTTCACCCCAGGCCGGCAGCAGACGCGGGAGCATCCAGCAGCTGTCAACGTTCACGCTGACGGGGTCCGATGGGATGAAGAAGTAGTCATCGTTGTCGATGGTGACGCCGCCGCCAGCCACGTACGCGGTCACTTCCCGCTGGGTGTTGAACTGAATCGCCATGCTGCACGTTGCGACCCACAGCACGATGCTCTGCACACACAGCACCATCGCCACATGCTTGATGCGCCGCCAGCGAGCGATGTGTTTGCGTGTCCCCGTCATGCAGTCAGCATATCACACGCTGCAAGCCGTGCCGCACTCGGGACACGGGGCGCCCGCCGCCAGCCCGCGCGTGTCGT
>DATGWV010000411.1:0-51506 GCA_035299305.1 Phycisphaerales bacterium
TCCTCAACAACGGCAACGGCACCTTCGCCGCGCCCGTCGCCACGAGCGTGACTGGCGGCCCCTATGGCATGGCCGCCGCCGACTTCAACAACGACGGCATCTACGACCTCGCCGTGGGCTGCCGCAATAGCCAAGAAGCCAAGATTCTCCGCGGCAATGGCAACGGCACCTTCACGCAAGTCTCCGCTCGCAGCATCGGCGGCGCAACCTGGGTCGTCATGGCGGGCGATCTCAACAACGACGGCAAAGTCGATATCACCGCCGCCAACTCCTTCAGCAGCAACGCCAGCGTCCTCATGGGCAACGGCAACGGCACGCTCCAAGCCGCCGCCGTGCAGACAACGGGCGGCCACACCGTCTCCACCGATCTCGCCGACCTCGACGGCGATGGCGACCTCGACTGGATCGTCAGCAGCTACGGCGCCGGCCGCTGGTACACCTACACCAACAACGGCAACGGCGTCTTCACCCCGCGCGATGAGTTCGAAGCTCCCGCCAACCCCAGCTGCGCCGTCCCCTTCGACTTCGACAACGACGGCGACATCGACCTCGCCCTCACCGACGAGATCGCCGACGTCATCGTCCTCATGCGCAACATCACCACCTGCGACTCCATCGACTTCAACCAAAACGGCGTCTTCCCCGAAGATCAGGACGTCGTCGACTTCTTCGACGTTCTCGCCGGCGGCACGTGTGCCACCTGCGCCGACATCGACTTCAACAACAACCAGGTCTTCCCCGAAGATCAAGACGTCATCGACTTCTTCAACGTCCTCGCTGGCGGCAACTGCCCCTGACCGTGGGTCATTCCACGCCACACGCACTTCTCGGTCCCTGCAACTTCTCGCCGTTCCGCTGCGAACAACCTTCGCGGTTTACGCTTGTCCCTGCGCCACGAGCGCATCGCACGCACACCGCCACACGCACACAACACACCATCGTCGCGGAATCCCAAGGGAGATGCACATGTCCGTCCGTCCACATCGCTCCGTTCACATCGCGCTCATCACACTCGCCGCCGCCGCATCGTGTGCATCCGCACAGTTCACATACACGCTCATCGCCCGCTCCAGCGCAACCGGCACCAACAACTTCAATCTCCCGCTCAACGCCACGCTCAATGACGCAACCCCCGACATCAACGACGCCGGCCTCGTCAGCGCACGCGTCATCACCGACTCCATCAACTTCGTCCAGGGCATCTTCGTTGGCACCGCCGCGCAGGGCAGCGTCATCTATCGCGGCCCCGCCGATGTTCTCGTGACCGATCCCGCCGTGAACAACGCCGGTCGCATCGTCTACGGCGTGCAACAAAGCACCGGCCTGCGCTCCTACGACAACTCAACGCAAACCGAAGGCCCGTACACCTTCGGCTCGCCCGGCACCAACACCTGGGAAGGCCCGCGCATCGCCAGCGATGGCCGCACCGTCTATCGCGCCACCGTCGGCAGCGCACGCGCCATCGATCTCTACAACCCCGCGACCAACACCACCACGCGCCTCGCCGCCCAGAACACGCTCGACCCGCAAAGCCCCTTCAACTTCATCTTCAACCCTTCCATCAGCCCCAACGGCACCGTCGCCGTCAAACTTCAACTCGGCACCAGCACCTCCGCCGACGAAGTCTGGGTCTATCCGCCCACCGGCGCGCCCGTGCGCGTCGCCGCTGAAACCGGCGCCGCCACGCCCGGTCTCTTCACCTCTATCGACAACGGCGTCAACGTCAACGACACCGGCAAAGTCGTCATCGCAGGCACCCTCGCCAGCGACGGCGTGCGCGGCATCTACATCGTCGATGGTGCCAACGCCCCCGTGCCGGTCGCTCTCCAAACCATCTACACCATTCAGTTCTTCACGCCCGACATCAACAACGCGGGCGATGTCGTCTTCCGCGCACAAGCCGGCAGCACCCAAGGCATCTTCGTGGGCGACGGCACAGCCGACCCGCAACTCGTCGCGCTCGTCACGCAGTCCGTCACGACGGATCTCGGCGAAACCACGTTCACCGGCTTCCTCCAGAACCCGCGCATCAACGACAACGGCTCCATCGTCTTCGGCGCAACGCTCCAAACCGGTGGCCGAGGCATTTTCGTTGCCTCGCTTCCCACAGCCGGCTGCGATGACATCGACTTCAACAACAACAACGTCTTCCCCGAAGACCAAGACGTCATCGACTTCTTCAACGTCCTCGCCGGCGCAGATTGCCCCGCGTGCAACGACATCGACTTCAACAACAACAACGTCTTTCCCGAAGATCAAGACGTGATCGACTTCTTCAACGTCCTCGCTGGCAGCGAATGCGCCTGATCTTGGTGGCCCGCCCCTCCGGGGCGGCCGCATTCCCTTGTCTCCGCTCTCTCGATCTCATGCCCACCCACGCCCAGCCCCGCTGGGCGTTTTCACTGAGATCTTCACTCCCCCGCCTTCTTCGGCGCCGTCGCATCATCCTCAATCGCCACGCGCATCGCCGGCGTATCCAAGTCATCAAATTGTCCCGACTTCGCCGCCCACGCAAACGCCGCGACGAACGCGCCCGCAATCAGAATCGCCAATGGCAGCACAATAAACAGCACGCTCATACCGCCGCTCCTTTCCGACCGCCAAACGTCCGCGCCCGCACCGCAATCGCCAGCACGCTCAAACTCGCCATGGGCATGATGATCGCCGCCAGCAGCGGCGTGATATGCCCCGTGATACACAGTGCCGCCGCCACGATGTTGTACAGCACACTCACGACAATGCACAGATGAATCGCCCGCATCGTGCGCCGCGCGCCATCAAGCAAGTGCGCCACATCGCGCAGCCCGCCCCGCGCCAGAAAAATGTCCGCCGCCGCCAGACTCGCCTCCGCGCCACCCTTTACCGCGATGCCCACATGCGCCGCCGCCAGCGCGGGCGCGTCATTCACACCGTCGCCCACCATCACCGTCGTGTGCTTCTCGCCCATGCGCTGCGCACTGTCGCGCACCGCCGCCAGCTTGTCTTCGGGAGTCGCGCCTCCCGTCGCATCACGATGACTCAGCCCAAGCGCCCGACCAACGCGCTGCACAATTCCATTCTCATCGCCCGACAACACACGCACGCGCCACCCCGCGTCACGCAGATGCGTCACAATCGCCGGACTTTCCTCGCGCAACTCATCACCCAGCCCAATCACCGCAACCACAAATCCATCCACCTCGACAAGCACCGCCGACAACCCCATCCGCGCCGCCTCGCCGCGCGCCTCCATCATCCCCTCCGCATACTTCACGCCGCTCTCGCGCGCATCCACGCTGCCTGGTGAAGCAATCCGCACCAGCCGCCCGCGCACAAACCCCTCAATCCCTCGCCCCGTCACCTCGCGAACATGCGACGCGGCCGGCACATCCGCGCCGTCGCAGCGCGCCGCCAGCCCCTCGCACACGGCGCGTGCCACATGGTGACTGCTCTCGCGCTCAATCGCCGCCACCATCGGCATCACGCTCTCATCGCCCCACCACTTCACCAGCCGCGTCGCCCCGTGCGTGAGCGTGCCCGTCTTATCAAGAAATATCTCACCCCGCTGCGCCAGCCGCTGCAACGCCTCAGCGTTCTTGATGAGAACGCCCTCGCGCGCCGCTCGCCCCATTGCCATCGTCATCACCAGTGGCGTCGCCAGCCCCAGCCCACACGGACACGTCACCACCAGCAGCGCCACCGCATTCTCAATCGCCTTCGTCGGATCAATATGCCACCACAGCGCCACCGTCAGCGCACCCACCACTAGCATCACCGCGATGAATGCGCCAGCAAGCTTGTCCGTCAGTTGAATGATCGGCGCTCGCGACCGCGCACCCTCTTCGACCAATCGCATCAACCGCCCCACGCGCGTCGCTTCGCCCGTGCCCAGCACCTTCACGCGCAGCACGCCCGACAAATTCACCGTGCCCGCATGCACCGCGTCACTCGTCTCCACCGCCACCGGGCGCGACTCACCCGTCAACAGCGACTTATCAATCGTCGACATTCCGCTCACGATCACGCCGTCCACCGGCACGCAGTCCCCCGCCCGAACTTCAACGATGTCCTGCTCGCGAATCGTTTCAATGGGCACATCACGCACCGCGTTGTCATCGCCCACCTTCCGCGCCACGCTGGGCGTCAGCGTGAACAACAGCTCAACGCTGTCCGCTGCGGCGCGTTGCTGTCGCCGCTGAATGAACCGACCCACGAGCAGAAAGTAAATCAGCACCGCGATCGAATCAAAGTAGATATCGCCCGTCCCGCGAATCGTGTTGATGACTCCCCACACCACGCCCGCCGTGAGCCCCGCTGCGATCGGAATATCCAGGTGCAGCGTGCGCAGCCGCATCGCCGCCAGCGCCCCACGCACAAACACGCGCCCAGGCCACGCCAGACTGATCACGCTCAGCCCCATGCTCACCCAACGGAACATCTGCACATGCGCAGGCTCCATCGTGTCAAATAGCCCCGCATACAGCGCGACGAAGATAAGCATCACATTGCTGCCGATCGCGCCCGCGATCGCCAGCTCCATCAGCGCCGTGCGATCCTCCGCCTGCCGCAGTTGCCGCGCTTTCACGCCCCGCGCTGGCTGCGGCGGATACCCCAGCGTCTCCAGTACGCCCGCGATGTGCGACAGCTTCGCGACCCGCGTGTCCCACGTCACCGTCAGCGTCGCTCGCCGAAAATCCAGCGTCGCGCTCGTCACGCCCTTCACCAGTTGCGGCAGCCGCTCCACCAGCCACACGCATGCTGCGCAGTGCACATTCTGCAGGAACAACTCACACCGCGCAACACCCGGTTCGACCGCCGTCGCGTACAACGCGTGAAACGTCGCATCGTCATACTCGCTGTAGCGCCGGCCGGACCGTTGCACAGGCCCGCCGCTCGCGCGCGCATCCTCGCGCAGCGCGTAGTACCGATCCAGCCCGCACCCATGAATCACTTCGTACGCGCTCTTGCACCCCTCGCAGCAGAACTGCCGCTCCTGTCGCGCATCAACCAACCCCGCGGGCACAGGCAGCGTGCAATGCGCACACGCATGCTCGCGCGTCGCCGTTCGAGAACTCTGATTCGCGCCGCGATCAAACCTAGTTGCCATGACACACCGGCCTTTCGCCGCGTTGCATCGCGGTGATCTGTTCCATCGCCCCGTTCAGCCCCGCCTCGCTCGCTGGCATTTCGCCGCGCATATGGGATGCATGCACCAGTACATCACTCGGCATCGCCACGCGCCCCAGCAGCGTGAACAGCCCCATCGCCAGCAGCAGCACCATCGTGAGCACCGGCAATCGCGCCTTGAGAGGCCCCGCCAGTGCGCTCGCCCCCGCACCCACCGCCACCAGCATGGGCAACGTCCCCAGCCAGAAGACCGCCATCACCATCGCGCCCGCCCACGCATGTCCCGTTCCCGCCGCCACCAGCACAAACGCATACAGCCAACCACATGGCAGCAACGTCGTCAGCAACCCCGTCGCCATCGCTCGCGTAAGTGCAGGCCAACTCGCAATCCGTCGATGCGCCGCAAGCAGCCACCGCTGCATAAAGCCCGGCACAGGCACCTTGGGCACGCGCACACCCGCGTATCGCAAGAGCGCGACGCTCGCAAACACAATCATGCACGCGCCCGTAAAGCCCAGCGCGACACGCTGCACACCCACAACTGCCCCGCCCGCATCCATCGCGCTGCCCACGGCGCCCGCCGCCGCGCCTAGCGCCATGTACGTCAGCAGTCGCCCGCCGTTGTACGCCATGTGCAACTGCGCCCGCTGCCCGCGCGTCTGCCGCTCACCCACCACCGCAAACGCGACAAATGCTCCGCACATGCCGGCACAGTGCGTGCTGCCCAGCAAGCTCGTGACAAACACCGCGCTGACAAGCGACCAGATCACGCATCATTCCTTCTGCGCCGCAGCCACATCAAACCACACATCCCGCTCCAGCCGTGCCTCAAACACATCACCCCCGTGCGACGCCGACACATCCACAATCCACTTCCCCTCACGCATCGGCGAGAACTCACATACCGCCACGCCATCATCATCCGTCACGACAACCGCCGACGGCCGCGCCTCATTGGGCCATCCCGCCTGAAACGCACTGACGCGGACCCGCGCATTCGCCACAGGCTTGCCGTCGCGGTCCGTCACGCGCACCCGCAGCGATCCCTTGCCGCTCGTCGCACTCGCAACTTCACACCCAACGCCCCATCCAAGCTCCATCTGCTTCTCGAGCTTCGCCTTGTGCTCGTCCCACTTCAGCGCCTTGCGGTCGTACCCCTCTTCCACCACATACCCGCCCCCAGCGCGCGACACCGCGACCGTCAACCCCACAATGCCCACATTCGCCCCCAAAATCGTCACGATAATGCCCGGCCACAGAATCGAAGCTTTCACTTGTCACCTTCCTTCTTTGCGTCGTCATCCTTCTCGTGATGCTTGTCACCCGTGTCCATCACCGGCATGCCAGGCGACGGATCATCATCATCACGATCGCGATCCACGCCCTTCACCCGGTGATCGCGCGACGGCCCCATCAACCGATACGTCACCTCGCGCGCGTACCCATCACTCGCCTTCACGCGCACGCCCGCGTCATACGTCCCGTTCTTGAACGCCTCGGGCGTCGCGACGATGATGCCGCTCACCTGCCGCAGTTCACCGGCTTTCAGCGTGATGTTCTTGTCTTCCACGCGCACCTGCGCAATGCCGTCCGTGCTCGCCATCGTGTACGTCACGTCGCCTTCCGTGCGATTGATGAGCTTGAACTTCACCGGATTCGCGATCTCGCCGTCTGGCAACGTATAGAACGGCGCACCTGTCCCGCGCAGCACCGCGATGTACGACGGAGCCTGATTCATGAGCACCGTGATGAAGATCACGCCCAGCACGATCATGATCACCGGATACAGCAGCACGCGCGCTCGCAGCAGCTTCGGCTTTTCACCCTCCACCACCGCCTGCGACGCATACCGAATCAGGCCCTTGGGCCTGTTCAGCTTCGTCATCACGCTGTCGCACGCATCGATGCACTGCGCGCAGTTGATGCACTCCATCTGCAGCCCGTTGCGAATGTCAATCCCCGTCGGGCACGTGGTCACGCACATCTTGCAGTCCACGCAGTCAGCGCTTCGCGCATCGCTCCCATCCGCATGCGCCAGCACAGGCAGCGACACATCGCTCGTCCCAGCCTTCTTCTTCAACCCGCGCGGCTCGCCGCGCTTGCGGTCATAACTGATGATCATCGACTGCCGATCAATCATCACGCTCTGCATCCGTCCATACGGACAAACCACAAGACACACCTGCTCACGAAAGAAGCTGAAATCCAGCATCATGAGCGCCGTCACCACCACCATCACCAGGAACGGCGTCGGATGTTCAAGCGGCGACTGCGTCACCCACACGCGCAACTTCTCCACACCCACGAAGTACGCCAGAAACGTGTGCGCCAGATAGCACGATACCGCAAAGTACACAACGTACTTGAGCAGCAGCCCAAACCCGCTCTGCTGCAGCCAACCTTGCACGCCCGTGGTCTTCTTCGGTCGCCCGGGCGAACCCTCAAAGAACCGCTCCAGCGGCCGATACACAAATTCCATGTACACCGTCTGCGGACAACCCCACCCGCACCACACGCGACCCCACAGCGCCGTGACCCAGAACACGCCCAGCGCAATCATCATGCACAAGAGGCTCAGCAGCAGCGTGTCCGTCGGCAGAAACGTCTTGCCGAAGAACGTGAACTTGCGCGTCGTCAGATCAATCAGCATCAGCGGCTTGCCGTTCATCGTCATGTACGGAATCGCCGTGAACAGCAGAATCAGCCCATACGCTACGATCCGCCGCGCATGCAGGAATCGCCCTTCAGACAACCGCGGTTTCAGCCACTTGCGCGAACCGTCTGCATTCAGCGTCGTCAGGCCCCCGCCTTGCAGATGCGGCATCTCCTCCGCCTTCGCCTGCGTCCCGCCGATGTGCACCGGCGCATCATCCGCGTTGTTTGTGTGTCCTGCAACCTGCGACATGTTCGCGTCCTCCTTCATGAACGCTTTTCGAGGCAATCGGCAGGCACGTCGTTCCCAACGCACCCACCGAGAAGGACCGTTTCCCCCTTGCATGCCTCACGCGCCGCGCAACTGGTCCCACATCGCGCGCCGCGACTCACTGCTCACTTGCCCGCAACCGGGAAGGCATCAATCACAGCGCCTTCCGGCCCGCGCGGCGCCGCAGGCGTCGTGCCCCGCAGCGATGCCACATACGCGCTGATCAACACGCGCTCGTTCTGACTCAGCCGGTTTTCCCAAGGCGGCATCGCGCCGTTGTTCGCGCCCTTCGTAATCACCGTGTAGATGTCCTCGAGCTTCTTGACGTTCTTGTAGTTGTTGTCGCACAGGTTCACGCCATTCAGCCCGCCGCCGTCCTTCGCGTGGCACGCCGCGCAGTTGCCTTCGAACATGCCCTTCGCGACCTGCATCATCTTCGGATCAAGCTGCATCTTGTGAATGTCCGCCTGCACCGGCTGCAGCGACAGCGTGCCGAATAGCTTCTTGGTCTCGACATTCTGCTTGCGCGTCCACTGCTCCTGAATGGTCCAGCTCATCGGGCTGATGTGAAAGAAGGCCACGTAGAACACGCTGAATACCACCGTCGCGATGAAGATCGCGTGCCACCAGCCCGGCGTCGGATTGTCGTACTCACGAATACCGTCGTACTCGTGATCCAGCAGCGACGCGCGCTTGCGCTTGATGATCTCATACTCGCCGCTCTCGTCAACCACCTCATCGCCGCGCTTGTCGTTCATGTTGTTGGGAACTGAAGTCACAGTGCACCTCCGGCTGTGTTGTCGTTGCTTGTGCTGATGACCCGCGCTTCTTCCAGAGGCAGCTGCGCCGCCTCACGCTGCGACTGCTTGCTGCCCCGTCCGAACGTCCGCACCGCGATCAGCGCGAACGCGAACATGAACAGCACCAGTCCCGCCACAGGCCAGAACGTCAGTCCGGCCGAGCTCATGATCTCGGTGAGGCTCATTCCGGCGCTCCTTCCTGCTTGGGCAGCTTCTCGTTGCTCGCGGGCGTGTTGCCGCTCGCCACCTTGCCCGCATCCGCGCCGGTCAGCGCCTGATCAAACCCTTCATACGGATTCCAATCCGCCGGCTTGTTCAGGTCCGTTCCGATGCGCTGCATGTACGCCACCAGCGCGATGACCTTCTTGTCAGCCATGTCGCCATAGCCGCCTTGAATCTCCAGGTCCTTCGCGATCTTCTCAGCCTGCGCCCGCGCCAGCGCTTCGCCATGCTCCAGCGCCTTGCCATAAGGCACGCCCAGCATCGCATGCGCCTTCACCTTCGTCTGCGCCAGCGAGAAATCCAGATCTTCTCGCAGCAGGTGCGAATAGCTCGGCATGATCGACTGCGGAATCAGCTGCCGCGGATTCTCAAAGTGCCGCACATGCCAGTCATGGCTGCGCAGTCCGCCTTCGCGTCCCAGGTCCGGCCCGATGCGCCGGCTGCCAAACTGGAACGGATGGTCATACACCGCTTCGCCAGGCTTGCTGAATTCGCCGTAGCGCTTCGTCTCCGCCCAGATCGGACGGATCATCTGGCTGTGGCAGTTGTAACAACCCTCGGCGATGTAGATGTCGCGCCCCACCAGCTCCAGCGGCGTGTAAGGCTTCACGCTCGCGATCGTCGGCACGTTGCTCTTGATGAGGAACGTCGGAATGATCTCGAACAAGCTCGCGACCACAACCGCCAGCAGCGTCATGACCGTGAACTTGATGGGCTTGCGTTCCCACACGCGGTGCCACCAGCCCTGCACAAACACATCCGCCGTGCGGCCGATCGGCAGGTTCATCTCACCCACGCGGCTCGGCGCGGGCGCACCATCGTCATACGTGGGCCCCAGCGCCGGTGCCGACATGACCGGCTCCGCGTAAGTCGCGGGACGCGAGCGCCAGGTCATGAACAAGTTCATGCCCGCCATCACCACACCCGCCAGATACAGCGTGCCGCCGATGGCGCGAATCCAGTAGAAGGGCACAATCGCGTTGACAGTGTCAACGAAGTCCTTGTACTGCAACTCGCCCACTTCATCAAACGCGCGCCACATGAAGCCTTGCGTCAGGCCGCTGCCATACATCGCCAGCACATACAGCACCATGCCGATCGTGCCGATCCAGAAGTGCCACGCCATGAGCTTTTCGCTCCACAGCTTGGTCTGGAACAGCCGAGGCAGCAGCCAGTACATCATGCCGAACGTCAGGAAGCCGTTCCAGCCCAGCGCACCACCGTGTACGTGACCGATGGTCCAGTCGCCGTAGTGCGTCAATGCGTTGATGCTCTTGATGCTCATCATCGGGCCTTCAAACGTGCTCATGCCGTAGAAGGTCACGCCGATCACGAAGAACTTCAGAATCGGATCCTTGCTCACCTTGTGCCACGCCCCGCGCAGCGTCAGGAGACCATTGATCATCCCACCCCAGCTTGGCATCCACAGCATCACACTGAACACCATGCCCAGCGTGCTCGCCCATGCGGGCAGACTCGTGTAGTGCAGGTGGTGGGGACCAGCCCAGATGTACATGAACACCAGGCTCCAGAAGTGCACGATCGACAGCCGGTACGAATACACGGGTCGCTCCGCCGCCTTCGGCATGAAGTAGTACATCAGCCCCAGGAACGGCGTCGTCAGGAAGAACGCCACCGCGTTGTGCCCATACCACCACTGCATGAACGCATCTTGGACGCCCGCGTACACGGGCCAGCTCTTGATGAACCCTTCCTTCGTCGGCGTGCTGCCATTCATCACCTGCGCCAGCGCATAAGGCAGGCTCAGGTTGTTGAACACGTGCAGCACCGTTACCGTCACCAGCGACGCGATATAGAACCACAGCGCCACATACATGTGCCGCTCACGACGCTTCACCAGCGTCATGATGAAGTTCGTCCCAAAGAACCCCAGCCACACCACCGCGATGGCCAGATCGATGGGCCACTCAAGCTCCGCATATTCCTTCCCCTGCGTGATGCCAAGGGGCAGCGTCAGCGCCGCGGCGACGATGATCCCCTGCCAGCCCCAGAAGTGCAGCTTGCTGAGCTTGTCGCTCCACATCCGCGCCTTGCACAACCGCTGCGTGCTGTAATACACGCCCGTGAAGATCGCATTCCCCGCAAACGCGAAGATCACCGCGTTGGTGTGCAACGGACGAAGCCGCCCGAAGTTGATCCACTGCGTCTCATACAGAAAGCTCAGCCACGCCAAGGGCCGCGCGCCCGACTCTGTCGTGTAGCTTCCCAGATACGGCGCGCCAAGCTGAATCGCGAGAATCAGCCCGACCAGCATGCCGACAAACCCCCACACGACTGTCGCCGTGAGGAACATCCGCACGATCTTGTCGTCGTACGTAAAGGTCTCCATGGGTCCGGTCTCCCGGGACACATGACCACTTGCACTCGCCATCCGGCACCTCCGCGTGAAGTGGCAAAGCGGATATTTGAAGCCGCTATTGCCGTTTCCGCCCTGATCGACACCCTTCCGAGCCGACATCAGACAAACGGATGTGTTGATCCAATGCTATTGTGTCGGCAAGGGACCATCTTGTCAACAATAAAAAGAGATAATTTAGTCGGCTAGTCGACTATCCCCAAATCCCAGCCCTATCCCCTGCTCGTACCCACTCGATACTTCAAAAATCTCCCCAAATCTTCTGGAATATTGGACAGGAAAGTCCGAACTTCACTATACTAAGGGGACGTATCTGGACGTGTAGGTCCTGCATACGCTCTCGCGCGAATTGCGGGCGGGTTGGAGGGTCTTTATGCTCAGTCAAGCGAGCGGGTACGCCGCCAGCGCATTGGGGTATGTCGCGAATTGCGAAAGCAAGTCCGTCCTCGTCAAGGACATTGCCGAGGCGACTTCCATTCCCGCGCCATACCTCGCCAAAATCGTCCAGATTCTCAGCAAACGCGGCCTCGTCCGCACCCAACGTGGCATCGGCGGCGGCGTCGTCCTCGCCCGCGACTCCAAAGACATCACCCTCCACGACGTCTGCGTCGCCCTCGACGACCCCGCCGTCCTCAACCGCTGCATGCTGGGCACCGCCATCTGCTCCGACGAACGCGCCTGCCCCTGCCACAACTTTTGGAAAATCAACCGCGGCGAATTCCAGGACTTCCTGCGCAAGACCACCGTCGCCGACATGGCCGACTTCGAAAAACGCGCCAAAGAAACCGGCAAAGGCCGCACCATCTGGCCCACCGCGCAAGTCGCCTCATAAGCCATCCACAACATCGCGCGAGCACACGACGATGC
The DNA here is from genome assembly GCA_035299305.1 of Phycisphaerales bacterium. Lineage (GTDB taxonomy): Bacteria > Planctomycetota > Phycisphaerae > Phycisphaerales > UBA1924 > BJHL01. Next base: position 12,296 of record DATGWV010000411.1, read on the forward strand.
ACTGATCGTCACTCGCCGCACACTGTCCCGCATGCCGCGCCAAGTGCGTCAGAATCGAAGCCAGAATGCCGTCCGCATCCGCCTGCGGCGCTGCCGCGACGGCTGTCGTCAATCGCTCGACGCCAAAGAAGCCACCCGCCTCGCTCGGGTGTTCGACAACTCCATCCGTGTACATCACTACGGCATCACCGGGCCCAAGCCGCGTCGTGACCATGGGCGGCTCGATGTGATCCAGCACCCCCAAGGGCACATCCGCCATATCCGCAAGCGGCGTCGTCACCCCATCGCGACGCCGCACCAAAGGCAGCGGATGCCCGCAGTTGCCCGAATACAGCGCGCCGTCCGCGGGGTCGAGTGAACCAAAGAACGCCGTGACAAACACGCCCGGCACAGAAATCTCGCGCAGCACGAGATTGACGTCTTGCGCCGCGCTCTCTCGCAGCCGGCCGAACACGCGAAACGACGCGAGTGCTGTGCGCAGTACCGCCATCATCACCGCCGCGCCCGCACCGTGCCCCGCCACGTCCGCGATGACAAACCCGCATCGCCCGTCGGCGAACGGCTGAAATCCGTAGTAGTCACCCCCCGCCGCCTCACATGGTCTGTAGTAGACCGCGAATCGATAGCCACGCAGCGCAGGCGGCATCGCCGGAAGCAAATGCCGCTGCAACGCCGCGACATCTTCAAGCGAGCGAGCGCCAGCGCCGCCAGGATTTGACACGAGTGATCTTGACATGCTCAATTAGAGTATTTACTCTAATGCTCCATGTCAAACCGCCAGCGAGTCCTTTCCACCGCACGCTCCTGCTTCAACGAACGCGGCAGCCACGCCGTCACCACCAACCACCTCGCCGAGGAAGCCGGCATCAGCGTCGGCAATCTCTACTACCACTTCCGCAGCAAAGAAGAGGTCGTGCGCCACCTCTTCGAAGAGCTCGACCAGGCTTGGCGCACGCGACTGACCGTGCCCGACCCCGCGCGTGTCACATGGATCGACATCGAGAATCTGATCGCCGAGCACTTCCGCATCATGTGGGAATATCGCTTCTTCTTCCGCGAGCAAACCAGCCTGCGCCAGCGCGATCCCGTGCTCGCGCGACGCTGGACCATCGCCCACAAGCGAGGCCGCGCCGATCTCCAACATCTCATCCGCGCCTTCGCCTCAGGCATCGCGCCCCACGCCCGCGTCGATGTCGCCCACCTCGAACGCATCACCGATGTCTGCTGGATTCTCGCTGACTACTGGCTCTCGTTCAAAGAGTCCATGGGAACCAAGCTGCGCCAACAAGACCTTGATGAAGGCGTCAAGACATTCCGCACCGCCGCCCTCCCCATGCTGAACGCTGCGCTGGGCATCACCATCGAAGGAGCAGTTGCACAATGAACGCCTCGAGCCCGCTTATCAATCCGCAGACAGGCGACAAACTCTGGTTTGAACGCCTGCCCGCCTCCGACACCGATTCACTCATCTTCCGCTGCGAAATTCCCGCTGGCTCACCAGGCACCCCGCAGCACTTTCATCGCCATACCGACGAATGGTTCGAATGCATCGAAGGACTTCTCTCGATGCGCATAGCTGACCGCGAATTGAACCTCACACCCGGTTAACGAATCGAGATCCCCCGCGGCACACCCCACCGCTTCTGGAACGCATCGCCCTCACCCGTCACCTTCCGCAGTTGCGCAACACCAGGTCCTGCATTCGAACGTTTCCTTCGCACCGTCTACGGACTCGGAATCGATGGCCGCTCCGGCAAGTCCGGCATGCCTGCCAATCCCCTGCAAGTCGCCGTGATTCGCGAACTCGCCGACCTGTATTTCGCGGGCCCACCCCTCGCTCTGCAATCCGCGCTGTTTAGCGCGCTCTCCGGCGCAGCCAACATGCTGGGCGTTCGCAAGTCGCTCTCAAAATACTGGGAGAGACCGGCATGAACGCTCCACCAGTCGCTCCCCGTTCCGCGAGAGTCGCCGCCGGCGTCTTGCTCATCTCAACGCCCATCCTCTTCACCATCTGCTTCACACTCCTGCAACTTCACTTCAGCTACCCCGACATCCTGCGTGAACCCGCTCCACACATCCTCGAGCGCTTCCACGCCGCGCGACATCAGTTGCTGCCCATGTGGTACGGCATGATGCTCTCAGCCCTGCTCTTCGTCGCCCTCGCCATCGCATGCTCGCGCGTATTCACGCGAAACACTACCACCTCCCTCGTGCTCGGCGTGATCGCCGGGCTCGTGCAAGCCATCGGCCTCGCGCGATGGGTCTTCGCCGTCCCCGCACTCGCAAGCTCACTCGCAGATCCTTCCGCATCCCCGCCTCGCCGCGAAGCCATCCTCACCACCTTTGACACCATGCACGCACTACTGGGCGTCGGACTCGGCGAACACATGGGCTACCTCTTCACCACCGCCTGGACGCTCACCATCGCTCACGCCCTGCGCCAGAGCAACCGCTGGCTCGCAACATCCGGAGCCCTCTGCGGCTTGGGCATCCTCGTAGGCGTTGCCGAACCACTCGGCCAAAGCTGGGCGGGCACCGTCAACGCCCTCGCGTACTCCGCCTGGTCCCTCTGGCTCATCTGCCTGGGCATCATGGTGCTTCGCGACCGAACCGACCACCATCCCGCCTGAGTTTTGCAAGAGCTACGCTGGCGCATGCTGACCCGCACGACCATCTCCAGCGCAGCCTGTGCCATCGTTTCGCTCATCACGCTCGCTGCCTGCTCATCGCCCCAGAGCGCCGCGTCCGCCGCGCGCGAAAAACCCGCAGCCACCCGCGCCCCCGAAATCCTCGGCGCACTCGTCACCCTCGATGGCGACACCGCCGAGTGGCCTGCCAACGTCACGCTCGCCAGCGATGAGCACCACACCTACGTGCGCTTCAACCCGCCCGGCGAAATTTACACCCTGCAATCCGCCAACAAAACCACCTCCATCCTCTTCGACGTCGACAACAACCCCGCCACCGGCATGCGCCCCGCCACCGGTTCCGACGCCGTGCGCGCGCTCGGCGTCGATCTCGAAGTCGCCTTCAGCCATCCGCGCAACGACAACAACGGCAAGCGCGTCTTCGGCCGCGGCGTCGTCATGTTCGCATACGACGCCGCAGGCAATCGCCAGCCCGTCAACCGCGAAGACTGGGACTTCGCCGCCGCTCCCACCTACGCCAGCGACTGGTACGAAGCCCGCATCAGCCGCACTCCCTCAGGCCCCGTCATCATCCCCGCCCAAGGCCTCCTCAGCAGCGGCATGCTCGCCGGCGCCGTCGTCACGCGCGACCTCGATGGCGCCATCACCACCAGCGGCGACATCTTCCGCGGCAAGCTCCCCGAGCACTGCATGACAGGCTCACGCAAGAGCAACATGCGCGTGCCCGCCAAAGCGGACGGCGCATATCGCGTCGTGAGCTACAACGTCCTCCGCAGCGCGCCCGAAGCCAAGCCCGAAATCTACTCGCGCATCTTCAAAGCCCTCGACGCCGACGTCTATCTCTTCCAAGAGTGGGAGTACAGCAGCAACGAAGCCCTCGCCACCTGGTTCAACACCAACGTCGGCGGCACGTGGCACGCCGCAGGTCTGCCCGGCACCGTGCGCGAGAACAAAGGCGTCGCCGTCGTCAGCAAGTACCCCGTCGAACTCGTCACGCCCTACCTCAAGGTGCATCCCGATGGCCAACGCGACCCCAGCAACGTCCGCTTCGCCGGCGTCCGCGTCGATGTCCCCGGCCCTGACATCATCGCCAGCAGCGTCCACCTCAAGAGCGCCGGCAGCAACGGCAGCCCCGAAGACCTCCGCCGCATCGCCGAAGCTCGCGCCATCGTCGAAACTCTCGACACGCTCGACAACGAACCCGGCACCATCACCATCATCGGCGGCGACTACAACCTCGTCGGCTCACGCACGCCCCTCGAAATTCTCATGACCAAAACCGACACCGACGGCAGCGACAAATCCATCGCCGACGCCATGACCCTGGGCGACCGCACCTTCACCACCTGGACCGAAGCCGGCAACCCCTTCGGCCCCGGCCGCCTCGACTGGATGGTCTACAGCGACAGCACCGCGAAAGCCACGCGCTCGTTCGTGCTCGACTCATCACGCCTGACCGACGACAGCCTGCAGCGCGCGGGCCTGCAAGCGACAGACACCGCCCAAGCCAGCGACCACCTGCCCGTCGTGGTCGATCTGCAGCCTGTTCGCTGACGCATGCGCCGCCTCGTGTTCACGGTTCGCAGCACTCGCTCAGTCGTGGAATAATCACGCGTGAGACGCAGGGTCTTCATCTCGCTCGTGGCTGCGGCGGGGTTGGCAGGCTGGCTGCTGGCCCGCGCCACCAGCAGTTCCGGCTCGCGCGAGATCACCGATCTTGATTCCACGTTGAGCCCCGCGCGCATCTCGGACGCATCAAGCGCGCAGCTGAGCGCGCCCCCGATCGCACTCCTTCACAATCCCCCGTCTGCAAACGTGCCCCTCGCCAGCGAGATCGCGCGCAACCCGCCACAGCGTGTTATCGCCGAGCCGCCCCGCCACACGCCACCACCACCAGCCATGCCCACCGTGCGCGACGTGGAACGGTCGCTCAACGCTCGACTGGCTCAGCAACATGCATTCCGAGGCGGCATCACCCTCGAGTCAACGCCGGGGGCTGAGGAAGCTCACGCCCACGCCCTGCAAGGGCATGACCTCTCAAAACTCGTCCTTCAAGTTGAGCAAGTCACGATCTTGGGCGACGTTCAGATTTCCGGCAGTACGATCACCTTCGCGCTGCAACCCCTCATCGAGAGCTACGACCCCGCCGACCTTGATCGCAACGGCACCATCGACGGCGAAGACCTGCGCGAACTCGTCCGCCTTATCGATACCGCAGATGGTGGCGCCGATTTGGATGGCAATGGCCTCATCGACGGGGCCGACATGGCCGAGTTCCTCTTGCGCTACCCGAGCTAAGCCCGCCAGCACGATTGCAACCACCCCAAGATCAACGACCAACAACCAAAATCCGAACACACCCTTCGCGCCCGCGCTTTGCCCCCCCCGCCCCCCGCGCCTATATTTCTCCCCGCGGCCTTTGGGTTGAACCCGAAGGCCGCTTGTCACCTATGGACTGTCTTGCGTCGCATGGCCGATGGTGGTCGGACCGCGACGGTGGATCAAGCGACGCCCCAGCGGCCCGTCTGAAAGCGAGTTGAGTCATGGCAAAGAAGAAGTCAATGGCCCGTGAGTTCGTGTGGCTGCAGTGCAGCGAAACCGGCGACCTGAACTACCGCTCGTCCGTCAACACCAAGGGCGGCATGCCCGAAGGTCTCAAGGACGGCCTCAGCAAGTACAGCCCCCGCCTGCGCAAGCACACGATCCATAAGGTGAAGCGCAAGTAATCAGTCGAGTCGCCCGATGCGAGGGCGCCGAGAGCCGCAGGCTCTCTGTTGTGGAGAGACGGTACTTTTCTCCAGCGCGGCAGGTCGGGGATGTGAATCCCACAGTACCGCGTACCCGGATTTCCAGCGGAACCGACCAACCGCCCCCGGGTCGCTCGATGAGGCAACTCAGTCAAAAGTTTGGCTATTTTGAAACGCCGGTAGCTCAATTGGCAGAGCAGCGGATTCCAAATCCGCAGGTTGCGGGTTCAATTCCCTCCCGGCGTGCTTTCAGGTTCCTCTCGCAAAAGCTCTCGCTTTTCGCAGTTGAACCCGCCTCGTCCGGCATCTGACGTACACGCCCCGCGCGTCGCCTGATGTCAGTAGCGAGTGTTCACGGTGTGGGTGCAGCGCCCTTCCTACGGGCCGAGCAGACTATGGCTGAGCAGACTCTCACAGTTCGCGATGCTTCGGGTGGCAACCAGCCCCCTTCCACCCCCGTCACGCGCGACGCGTCCGGCGAGGGTGGCTTCATCTACAAGTGGGGTCGCGGCTACTGGGTTCGCGTCCTCACCGCCATCGCCGTCGGCATGCTCTTCCTCGCCGGCGCAGGCTGGGCCTGGAAGAACCTCGCCACCGTCAGCCTGCCCGCCAAGGGCTACGACGCCTCCGTCAGTCTGCCCGCCGACTCCAAGATCGAGCCCGGCGCACCCGCCAGCTTCATCAACGTCATCGATGGCAAAGACTTCGTTCTGGGCACCGGCGTCGTCGAACGCGTCAGCGCCTCGCCCGACGGCAAGCGCGCCACGCTCACCATCGGCCAGTTCCAAGCTGCCGACGGCGTGATGCGCGACGCCAAGCGTGTTGACATCGGCTCGGGCGACGCCGCCCTCAAGACCAACGTTCTCCGCGAGACCGGCTCGCTCGTCAAGATTCCCGTCTTCAGCCCCACCTATCTCCAAGGCGGCGTGGCCGGCGCGCTCCTCTTGGTCGGCCTCTTCGCCATCTACACCTTCGTGGGCCGCAAGCCCTCCTCGGTTGATTTCCTCATCGCCACCGACGAGGAAATGCGCAAAGTTAATTGGTCCACGCGTCAGACGATCATCAACTCCACGATGGTCGTCATCAGCGCCACGTTCCTCATCGCGGGCTTCATCTTCCTGTGGGACACCATCCTCAAGAAGGCCCTCATGGACTGGATCGTGGCTTGGTGATCAGATCGCGTGATCAGATCAAATGATCTGATCGCGTGATCCGTCGGCCTGTTTGGCGGCGGAAGTCAGTTGCAGGTTGGTTGGTTTTCTTCCCGGCGCTGGGCGTGTGTTGTTCGCGTTCTCTCGCGAGCAGACGACACGCTCATCGCCGGTTATCACAAGGTCTTTGACCCATTTGGTCTTTCCAACTGGGTGTGTCGGGCGCACATCCGCGCCAAGCGAGGTTCGTCATGAGCGAGAAGCAGTACCAGGAAGATCAACCACCCGTCAAGGGCGAATCCGTCATTACCGGCAAGATCGCCGCCGATGACGTCCTCACGCAGCCGGGCATGAACTGGTTCGTGCTCCGCGTGGCGAGCAACAAGGAAAGCAGCGTGCAAGCCACCCTGCTCCGCAAGGTGCAGATCGAAGGCATGACGCATCTCGTGGGCCGCATCCTGGTGCCCACCGAAAAGACCAAGAGCGTCAAGAACGGCAAGCAGAAGATCACCGAAAGCAAGCTCTACCCGGGCTACGTCTTCGTGGAAATGAAGCTCGAGCCCGATGGCCGCATTCCCCAAGACGTCTTCTTCCTCATCAAGGAAACGACGGGCGTGGGCGACTTCGTCGGCACCGCCGGCCGCCCCACCGCCATGAAGGAGCACGAGATCGAGAAGATGCTCCGCGACAGCCGCAAGCCCGAAGACGAGCCGGTCATCAAGCTCAGCTTCAGCAAGGGCGAGCACGTCATCATCAAGGAAGGCGCGTTCGCGACCTACGAAGGCACCGTCGACGAAATGTTCCCCGACAAGGGAATCATCCGCGTCCTCGTCACCATCTTCGGCCGCCAAGCCCCCATCGACATCGAAGAATGGGCCGTCGGCAAGCCCGATCAGCAGTAAGACTTGGTGGGCCGCCCCTCTGGGGCGTCCGGCCGGCACGCATGGCACGAAGCGCCATGACTGGAAAACGACTCGATCTTCCCGACGCCATCGTCGACGGGCTCTCCGTGAGCCTCGACGATGGCTCGTTGGTTCGCCTTGCCGCGTCACCCAAACGCTTTCTCACAGCCAAAGGGCTGGCGATGCGCCCTGATGTCGTCATGCGCCTGAAGCATCGTTACATCGGTCAACTGCCGATTCACTCGGGCCGAATCGTGATGTGCGCACCGACCGAGTTTGGTTCAACCGAGTTTGGCCTGCCTCTGCACATGGAGGTTCCCTCAGGCCAGCACGAGGTCTGGTCGATCAACGCGGAAACCGAAACTGAGTTCCGCGTCGCTTTCTGCGTGGTGCGCTTCTCGCCGCAGTTGCCGGTCGACACGTGCCCGACAAAGTTCGTCCACAGCCGCACCTCCGTCGCGCCCGGCAAAATCGCTACGTGCGTGACCGACTTTGGTGTTGTCGCCATCATGGACGCCGGTCAGATCGATGCATTCAGCGAAACCGTCCAAGACTACGACAAATCCGATCCCCTGATCGAGATGTGCAGCGGTCAATGCGAATCGCAAGGCGGTGCGATCCTTACCCCAGTACCCGGCGGCACGCTCGCGTGTTGGACCCCGGGCTTGGGAGACGGCGCCTACGACGCCTTCTGGCTGCTCGACGCCCAAGCCAAGCCATGCATGCTCATCATTGATGGCGGACTCATCGGACCAGCTGCCTCGCCAGGATCGCCACTCGGTAAGTCTTTCGAGTACGTTCTCGACAAAGCGGCCCCTTCGCCCTTCGCGAAAAAACGTCGCCCTTGAAACGAGCTCCTGAGTGCCTCACACCGCCGCAACCGCCTGACGTATCGCCGCCGCTTCCGCGTGCGCATACCGAATCTCATCCAGCCTCAGCTCACTCGCCACATCCGCGCGCGTGCGCGGCGCACTCCCCAAGAGTCCAAACCGCGCAATCAGCAGCCTCGCATGCTGCTCGCTTAGTGTCCCCGTCAACACGCCGCGCGACACGCGCCAATCCGGATCAGTGAATTTTTGCCACGGATTCAGCCCATGAGCCAAATCAGGCACCAGCACACCTGGCCCCAAAATCGCCTGCGCCCGCCGCGATGCCGTCGCATGGGCAGGCAGCCAGTTCCGCACGATTCTCGTCACCGCCTTGTCGGCTGCGATGCCAACGACCGCCGCCAATCGCCCGCCGCGCATCGGATCAAACTGCAGCGAAGCTTCCGCCGCCGCCGCTGTCGCCTCCCGCAGCAGCGCAATCACGCGCCACGCGCTCCACTGCTCGACCGCGTGCCCCACGCGCATGTCAATCGTCTCAATCAGCAGCCGATGCTGACTGCGCACCAACTCCCGCTGCACCAACGTCGCATGCCGCAACATCGTTTCCACTTCGTCCAACGTCGAAGCACGCGGCTGCAATCGATCCAATGACCCCAGCGCCCCAATCGCGCGCTCACGCAGCGCCGCAAACGCCACCGCCTGCGCTCGTTCCATCGCAGGCGTGATCGGTGATCGCTGCCGCCAATCCGCCAGCAGTTCCAGCAAATCCTGAGGCCAGGGCGTGCGCAGATTCGCGACCACATGCCCATGCGCCAGCGCCGCCGCCGCACGCTCCACCGGCACCGCCGACACCGCAGGCGTGACCACACGCTGCAGCGTCGCCAGCCGCGCCAGATTCATCTCGCGCCGCACCACCGCCGTGCTGCGCCGCGTCACCTCCGCCAAGTGCGACACCTCCACACCCAGCCGGTGCATGCGCCACATCGCCCCCGCACGCCGCAGCGAAATCTCCGGCACGCTCTGCCCCGGCTCCAGCTCGCGTAGCAGCAACTGCCGCACGCCTTCTTCGCTCAATCCCTCCTGCTGCGCCAACCGCTGCGCACACCGAAACACGCTCCACCCCAGTTTGCGCATGTACGCACTCGCGCGCCGCACCAGCTTCGCCTTCAACGCATCGTCATACCGCTTGGGTTTGCTCACCGGCTGCGCAAGCTGCGGATTTCGCGCTTCAAACGCCTCCACCACCCCGCGCATCGCAACGCTGATCGTCTGCTGCCCGTCATCCACCCGCCGCGTCACCAGCCCGCTTCGCCGCAGTCGCTTGATGGTCGCCTCGCTCACGTGCCATCGCTCGCGCAACTGCGCGAGTGTCACGGGCTCGCGCTCCGCACACTCCGCAAGCGTCATGTTCACCCGCGCACACAACGTCTCACACAGCGCACACGCATCCGCCAGCAACTCCGCCCCGCTCATCGCACCGTCACGCACATCATCGGGCCGAAACCCCGTGATGCGAAACACCACCCAGTCAAACGGATACGACCGCTCCGGCTCAACATCACCCACCAGCCGCTCAATGCGCTCAATGTCGCGCACAATCGCCTCACGCTTCGCCAGCCGCAACTGCGCCTCCAGCGAAGCCAACACCGGATGTCGAATCGCAGCAATGGGCGGCACGACCCAGAGTACGAACCCCAAGAACTCGAGGGCGCAAGCCCTCGACTCCCATGCTGCCGTGCCACCGACCGCCGGCTCTGCGGCGGTTGGTGTCTTTCTTCTTCCCTCGATGCCTCAATGCCAAGTGCCCAGTCCCCAGTGCCTAAGCCTGCCCCCACACCACCCCGCGCCGCGGCAACAACCCCATCTCCCCCGCCATCCTCAAAAACGTCTCCACCGCCTCGCGCTCGCGCGGCCCAACTTCATACCGCAACAACTCGCCCAGATACGTCGTCGCCAAATCAAGCGGCCAGTTCGCCTGCGGCGCACGCGTCTGCACAATCCAGTCGCGCCGCGTCAGGTTGTGCCGCCGCTGCCGATCAAGCAGCGCCGCCGCTAACTTCACCGCATCCTCCTGCGCACGATCCGCCCGGCACATCCACATCGCGTACACAAACGGCAACCCCGTCAGCTTCTTCCACGCCTCACCCAAGTCAAGCTGATACGCATACCGCACCGCCGGCGGACTGTCCGTCACCACCTTGTCGCCGATCATCAGCAGCGTCTGCGGCCACGGATCATCGCTCGCACCCGCATGCACCGGCAGCCGCTCACGCACATGAAACGACGCCACGCGCGGCGTGACGTTGTACAACTTCCGCAGCAGCACCTGCGCCAGCACAACACTCGTATGGCTGTCCGTGTCCGCGCTCAGCGTCGTCACCTGCTCGAACGGCACGCTGCTGTACAGCCGCACCGTCAGCGTCGGCCCATCACACCCGATCATCCCCACAGGCAGCAGCGCAAGCGGCGTGTCACTCGCGATCGCATCCACAATCGAGCACAGCCCGATCTCCGCCTCGCGCGCAATCACCATGTCCGCGATGCGACTGGGCACCGTCGGCACCAGCGTCAGTCCCTGCAGTTTCTCCAAGCCTTCAATGAGCGGAGCCGTGTTCAGAAATCGCACAGCGGCGATGCGTGTCGCGAGCATGTCGCATCGTAGTGCGTACGTACCCAAGCGCAGCGCGAAGGGCACTTCTCGCAGCGCGAAAAGCACTTATCGCAGCGCGCCAGGGCCCAGCGTGATGGCGTTCTTGCCCGCCTTCTTGCTCTGCAAAAGCAGCTTGTCCGCGTGCGCCAGCAGTTCCGCCGGTGTCTGTCCATCCCACGGATACGTCGCCAGTCCGCCGCTGATCGTCAGCGTGCCTTGCGCCTTGTCCGCGAGCTTGGGGAACTTGTGTTCACTCACCTGCTGCTGGAAGCGCGTCGCGATGTCGCACACGTCGCTGGGGTGCCGGCTGCCTTCCTGCCGCGGCCCTTGCGGATCATGGAAAATCACCGCGAACTCATCGCCGCCCAATCGGCATACGCGGTCAGTCGGTCGCACCACTGCGCGCATCAAGCGACTCACTTCCACCAGAATGTCATCGCCCGCGTCATGCCCGTACAGATCGTTGTACTGCTTGAAGTTGTCGATGTCGAAAAGCAGAATCGTGATGAACTGCCGCTTCTCGCGGGCTGACCCCAGCGCTCGAGCCGCGAACAGATCGAAGTACCGCCGATTGTGCGTGCCCGTCAGCGCATCCGTAAACGCCGCTTCGCGCAGTTGGTTCTGCTGATCCTGCAATCGCAGCCAGCCCGCCAGCCAGCGCGCACTCGCAAGGAGTTGCTCACTCGCCGTGCGCTGCGACCGCAGCATGCCGTACGTCGCTTCGTCCCAGCCCACCCGCGCCGTGTTCGCGCCGCTTGCCATCACGCTCTTCGCATCAACTTCGCCCGCGATGAACTCCACCGACGCATCATGCAGCCGTTCGCGCAGCATCATCAGCGCCGCCGTCATCACGTCACCGCCGCGCAGCAGTTCGGCCACCAGCAGCGAATCGCCCTGCCCGCTTGCCGCCTGCACGCTTGCCAGCACCGCAGCGCTCGCCGCTGTCGCGACATCGTGCACCGGCGCAACCAGTTTCATGCCCGCCGGTGCAGCGTTCGGCGCAGGCTTGCTCGCCGCCGCTTCGCGTGCAACCGTCGCCACGCTGATCGCGCTCGTCCCGCTGATCGCCGTCGCCGCCGACTTGACTTGTGCAACAGGCACACCCGCAAACGACGCCGGCGCGGGTGCTGCTGCAGCCTTCGCGTTCCCCGCCGAATTGCCTTGCCCCTCCGTCATCGTCCGCATCCTGCTTCGCACGTCGCTCGCCGGGCTCTCCGACCCGACGGCATCATCGAACCCCCAGCTTCCGGGCTTGAAGTCACCCGGCAGTTCACCGACTTGTGAGACCAGCACCCGCACCCCGGGGTTGCTTGCGCGGAGTTGCTCGCACAGTCGTTGCAGACGGCTTTGCCCAGCTTCACGCACCAGGTCCGCCCCCACCACCACCGTCACCTTCGCCGGCTGGTCAGGCAGCGGCAGCGCGACTTCCGCCACCGCATCCGTCAGCGTTGCCACGCGCACCAGTTCCAACGTCTGATCCAGCCGCAGTGTCGCGTCCAGCCCCGTGCGGCCAGCCAGAATCACGCGGGTGTCCGCTTGAGGCAACGTCGGCATGGTGGGAGCTGCGGTCATGTTTGAAATTTCCACGTGCAGTCAGCCTCGTCGCATCAACCGCGACCGGCGTCGTTTCCCGAGCCCTTCTCTTCATCCCCCAGCAACATCGTGAGTTCTTCGTTGGTCAGCACAGGCGGGTTCGTCCCCCCCGCGCCGCCGTCGCTTCCATCTGCCCCGGGTCCGCCCTCGCCATCCACCGGCTGCACCGGCCGACGGACGGGCTCAAGCGTCAGACGTAAGCCCGGCGCAGGCCGCTGCGGTAAAGGATTGGGTTTGCTCGGGTTGCGCTCCGCTTCCGGCCCCGTCACCATCTGCGACCACCGCTCGGTGCCGCTCGCAACCACCGGCCCCACCCAAGCGGGTGTTGCCATCGGCTCCGGCTTGGAAACCGGCTCGATCATCTGCCCCAGCTCAAACCGCGTCACCCCGCGCAAAACCGGCTGCCGACTCGGATCAAACACCCACAAGTGCAGCGCCGGCACACGGTCACTCACCGACTGCAAGGCTTCCCGCAGCCCGACGAGCTTGGTCGGTTCGACGAGCATCAGAATCATCGCCCGGTGCGATTTCCCGCCGTGCTGGGCAAAATCGCCGCATAGCAAAGCCACCGCCTCGAAGTCGTCGCGTGCATACTGCAAGATCAATCCGGGCCGCGTGAGCTCGCGTTCCAGCCGGGCATCACGCACCCATCCAGGTGGTGCCCACGCCACGCAGAGCGCACTGGTCTGCGGCGAATTGGAAGTCGACCCTGCCATGCCCGAGATTGTACGGATTTTCCGGTCGTCATGACGAAAACTTCCGCGAAATCCGCAACGCAATGCCGGTCCACGTTATCAGATGTCGCATTGAGAGGGGGGCGGCGAACATAGCAGCCGCTCGGCACGGCAATTGCGAACAAAATGTGAAAACAGGTTTTTACGACGAGATCGCATCTAACCGCGTGCAAGATTCGTTCTCGTATTGGACATACGTCCCGATATCGAACAGGCTATCGGGACTGTGAGGGTTGAGAAGATTACTCAAAAGTAAGCAAATCGTTCTTGGACGATCAGCCACTCTTGGGTAGACTGCTCTCGAGGTTTGCGAAACCACTTTGAAGGAGACGAGAAATGACGAAGATTGTGACTTTGACGGTTCTGGCCGGATTCGCTGCAGTTGCTGCGGCACAAGTGACGCCCAACAACGGCGACATCATTTTCACGAGCCAGAATGCCAACGGCATCAAGCTCATCTCGGGCACCACGCCCGGCGGCGCGACCACGCTGTACACGTCCAGCAACCCCCAGACCCGCTTCGCCGGCATTCGCCAGGCTCCGGATGGGAACTACTACGTCGCTGACGGTCGCTTCCCCTTCCCCAACACGACCGACGCGGGCATCGTCCGCATCAGCAACATCTTCAGCGGCGCGGCCACCGCTTCGCAGCTGAACCAGGGCAACCCCCTCCAGAACCCCCTGGGCCTTGAGTGGAGCAACACGACCAACGAATTCGTTGTCGTGAGCAACCCCGGCTCGCCCCAGACGCCCAACACCAACGACGGCATCTTCGGCTCGAACCTCGCTGGCACCTCGCGCCAGTTCTACTTCGAGCCCTTCCCCATCCCCGGCACCCGCCCCTACTACGAAGCCGGCTTTGACCTCGTTCCCGATCCCCGTCCGGGTTCCCGTGACTTCCTCGTCACGACCGTGAACGGCGGCTCGGCGGTCAACCCCACGCCCTTCTTCGGCTTCGACGTCACGTCGTCGCAGATCTGGCGCCTGCAGTACAACGCCGGCACCAACGACTACTCGCTGGTCACCAGCGCCCCCGTCGTTGACTTCGCCGCGTCGTTCACCGGCGCTGCCAGCAGCTTCTACAACAGCCGCGGCATCACCGCTGTCCCGGGCACCAACAGCGTGTACGTGACTGACCACGAAGCCGGCGTCATCAACAAGGTGACGATGGACGCTCTGGGCAACTTCCAGTCGATCCAGACCATCGCTTCGGGCCTCAGCTTCCCCGAGTCGATCGAGTACAACCCCTACACCAACCAGCTCGTCGTTGCGGAAAAGGGTGACGGCTTTGTCGTGACCAACGCCCGCATCGCCACCATCAACCTCGATGGCAGCGGTTACACCGTCCTCTACAGCGGCGAACACGCCCGCGGCTTCGCCATCGTTCCCAGCCCCGCCAGCGCGGCTCTGTTGGGCATCGGCGGTCTGGTCGCCATGCGTCGCCGTCGCAAGTAATCCCCGCGCGTGACGCCCGTCACGCAAGCCAATCTAGATCGATTGAAAAAGCCCCGGTTTCCGGGGCTTTTTTCATGCTTTCACATTCCCATCAAACGATGCAGCGCCAACAGATCGCGCCGCCCATATCACTCACTTCTCTTTGATCTCAATCCCGCCGTTGCTGGTGTCAACCGTGCTCGCCGGACCATCGCCATAGCTCACCCGGCCCCACGACTTCTTCACTTCCACCTGCTTCGCACGCGCACAAGTCGCACTCACGCCGCCGTTGCTTGTGTCCGCCGTGATCACGCCCGTGAACGCCTTGCCCACCGTGAGCACGATGCCGCCGTTGCTGCTGTCGAGCTTCACCGGCCCGACCGCATCATCGCGCAGCGTGACCTTGATCTGGCCGTTGCTGGTGTCTGCCTCAGCATTGCCAACGTTGTCCAGCGTGATAGCCCCATTGCTCGTATCGGCATGCACAGGACCATCGTGGTCGCCCACGTAAATCTCGCCGTTGCTCGTGTCCGCGACCAGCTTGCCCGCAAAGCCCTTGGCGCGAATCGCGCCGTTGCCGGTCTCAAGGTGCAGCCCCGTCGCGTCAGGAATCTCCACGCGCAGGCTCGCGCCTTCATACATCTTGCGCTTGCCATCAGGCCACGCGACCGTGACGCGAAGCTCGCCATTGCTATCGCGCGTGAGATTCAGCGTGGTGGCTTCCAGTCGGGCCTTGTCCTTGCCGCTCAGTTCCGCCGACACCTTCACCTGCGTGCCCGCGACCTTGACGATCTCAATCTCACCGTTTCCCGTCTCCACACGCAGCGGCTTGCCCGCGACATGCTCAATCTCGCCGGCGAGCGAGTGCTTGACGCGATCATCCATCGCACCCATCGCCGAAACGCCATCGGCGACAACGACGCACCCGCCCACGCACGCCGTGATGCCCAGCGCCATCGCGAACAGCACGCCACCAAACACGCCCAAGACAACCTGATGAGCCTTGACCGCCATGTGAAACCTCCATTTCCCGTGGGGTTTCATTCGGGATCAAGAAGGCCGCGTTTCAGGAACATCGCTTGGTATATTTGCTGCGTGAGAATCGAGGTTGAGCGTCATATTCGCGACGTGGAAGCGTGGTGCGATATATTGCACGCGCAAGATCGACGACCGGGTATGGTCAACCATGACCTGGTGCGAGCTCTGCATGACATCGAGCTGGGTCGCATCGTTCCCAACCTGAGAGGCTTGCCTGATTCGCCATGCGGCCTCGTCTCGCTTGCAGTTGAGCGACGAGCGAAGGTCGTGAACTCCTCATCGCGTCAACGCGCGTGCAGCGACGGTCGTCTTGTCGGGTGGAATCTCTTCCAATCCGACCATTCCGCGATGGCTGTGCAATCCGGCGTTGTGTGTGAAATCGACTGTCCGTTCCCGGACTTTTGGGTCGCGTGCTTGAGCAGCGAGCCATACTCCCGCATCATCTCCTGGTTCCCCGCCGCCTATGTTCCCGCCATCACACACGCGCTCGAACTCATGCCGACGCAGGCGGCGTGGTGGGTGAATGATGACTTCGAGTTTCTTCCACCATTTGAGTCTTGAACATGACCACCTGGCGCACTGATCCATCACCAACTTCGCTCGGCGAATCCATCACGCGCTTCCGCGATCCCGCCAGCGCGCACTTGCCGCTGCGGCCATTTCCCGCATACGAACAACCGCCTGCCGACAAAGGCCCCGCGCCGCGCATCGGTAAGTTCGCCCCGCGCGCGAAGCCCAAGTTTGGCTTGCAAGCTGGCTGGCACGTCATCACCGTTGAAATCGACCCCGGCACCAGCCTGTACGGCACGGGCGAGCAAGCCGGGCCGCTGCTGCGCAACGGCATCACCAAGACGCTGTGGAATACCGACGCCTTCGACTACAACGACAAATCGCCCAGTATCTACCAAAGTCATCCGTGGGTGCTGGCCGTGCGGAAAGACGGCAGTGCGTTCGGCGTGATCTTTGAGACCACCGCGCGCCTTGTCATCAACCTCAAGCAAGGCATCACCGCGATGCTCAAGACACGCAAGGGCGTTCCCGCGCCTGCCGTCACGATCATCGAAGGCGAAACGCCCCAGCGCGTGTTGCAGGCGCTCGCCAGTTTGACGGGCCACATGCCGCTGCCGCCGATGTGGGCGCTGGGCTATCACCAGTGTCGCTGGAGCTATGAGCCCGAGTCGCAGGTGCGCGAGATTGCCAAGGGCTTCCGCGATCGCGCGATTCCCTGTGATGTCATCTGGCTCGACATCGATTACATGGATGGCTTCCGCTGCTTCACCTTTGACGCCGAGAAGTTCCCCAAGCCTGAAGCCCTCTTCAGCGATTTGCACGACGACAACTTCAAAGTCATCTGCATGATCGATCCGGGTCTGAAGGTTGATCCCGAGTACACCGTGTTCGCCGCGGGCCTCGCGGGAGATCATTACGTCAAAACGCGCGATGGCCAGAACTTCGTGGGTGAAGTCTGGCCGGGCGATTGCATGTTCCCCGACTTCACACGCGCTCGCACGCGCGAGTGGTGGGCGCGTCTCTACGCCGAGTTCGTCGAAACCGGCATCGACGGCGTGTGGAACGACATGAACGAGCCCGCCGTCTTCAAAGGCGTGCAGAAGAGCATGCCCGTCCACAATCGTCACGCCGCCGACGCCGATCTTGGCGGCCCGGGCGACCACGAAGACTACCACAACATCTACGGCATGCAAATGGCACGCGGCACGCGCGCAGGCATTCTCGCGGCAAAGCCCGACGTGCGTCCATTCGTGCTCACTCGCGCCAGCTTCCTGGGCGGCCAGCGATACGCCGCGATGTGGACGGGCGACAACCGCGCCAACTGGGATCACCTGCGCTGGTCCATCAGCATGGCGCTCAACATGGGGCTCTCGGCGCAGCCTTTCGCGGGGCCTGACATTGGCGGCTTTGTCGGCGAAAGCGAACCCGTCATGTTCGCGCGATGGATGGGCATCGGCGCGCTGCTGCCATTCGCACGCGGCCACAAGATCAAAGAAGCCAAGATGAGCGAGCCGTGGATGCTCGGCCCAGAGTGCGAGCGCACATGCCGACTCGCGCTTGAACGCCGCTATCGCCTGCTGCCCACGTTTTACTCGCTCTTCCGCGAGGCCAGCGTCTCGGGCATGCCGGTCGTGCGGCCTGCGTTCTTTGCCGATGTGAAGAATCCGCGTCTCCGCAGCGAAGATGCCAACTTCCTGCTGGGTGACGACATCTTCGTGCGCTGCGATGTCTTGCCGCCTCACAAAGATGGCACGCGCGTCGGCCCGCGTGGCGAACTTCCCGCTGCCAGCAACGGTACATGGAAGAAGTTCGATCCACTTGCGCTCACCAAGAGCGCTGACGCGAGTGCCGCCAGCACCGACGATCAAGACTTGCCCGAACTCTGGCTGCGCCCGGGCGCGGCGATCGCGGTCTTTGCCTCCGGCAGGTCGCCGCAGAGCACAACCGAGTTGCTGCAGCGTCGCAAGCAAGGCGAGCCGCTCACGCTGCTGGCAAACTTTGACAACGCAGGCAAAGCGGTGTGCACGGTGTATCAAGATGATGGCGATGGCTTCGGCTTCGAACGAGGCGAGTACGCGCTGGCGACGTTCACGCTGACGCGCCGCGCGAACGGCTCGATTGACGTCGTTGCAATTCAACAAGGCACGCAGACCATCGACGCGGTACAGCCGCAATCGGTATGAACTGCGTCGCGTCGCACTCGTAACATGTGTCATGCCTCCGCACGACATGCTTCGCCGATTGCGTTTGTTCCACGAAGGCGTGCTGCTATTCAGCGATGTCAGCGAGCGCGTGCGCTTCGTGCTCGATCCCTTGTCGGGCCAGCCTGTGCTGCCCGTGCCCGCCTACGCCCTTGACGTTGACGACGTGAAACTCTGCCTCCCCGACGACGGCTTTGACAACCCCGAGTGCGTGCAGATCGCCGGCGTCGCAAAGGAACTCAATCCGCACGTTGAAGAAGCGTGCGACCGCCATCTTGCCTACTTCGGCAAGCCCGCGCACAGCCGCTTCGCGCGCATCGATGTCGAAAGCGTCAAGCGTCTCGACGACGTGATCGACGGCGATCTGGTACGGCTCGCCAATCCCTTTCGCAAGCACGAAGGCGCGCTGTGCAAGTTCGCGAACGCGAATCCGCAAGCCGTCGCCGATGCCTGCGAACGCCAGCTTGGCACGCGCCCCGACAAGCCGCTGGTGGTGGGCGTTGATCCCTGGGGCTTGGACGTGCGCGCGTCGTTCGGCATCATGCGATTGGAATTCCCCTCGCTCGCAAGCACCGAAGACGAAGCCCGCGCGCTCATCACCCGCGCGTTCGCGCAGGTGTGATGCGATAACCAGACTGCCGCATCAACCCGGCTCCAGAATCCCCTTCTTCCGCGGCAAAGTCAGCGTTCCATCCGCCGTCAACCGCGTGCGGATGAACCCGGCGATCGCCTCCGCCGTCTGCACATATGTCGCGAGCGAACTGCCGATCGGATCGGCGATGTCGCGCCCGCTGGGATCCAGCACCTGCACCTTGTCCTTCGCGCTGGGCACAAGCGCGATGGCCTGCTGCGCATGCGAGCGCGTCATGGCGTAAATGACCGTCGCATCTTCCACCATCTCGCGCGTCAGCATGCGCGAGCGATGCCGACCGGGATCAATCTGCAATCGCTCCAGCGCCTCTTTCGCTTCATCAGTCATCGCCAAACCGTCGCCCGTCGCCACGCCCGCGCTGGCCACGCGTGTGGGCTTCTTGGTCGCACCGGGCTTCGCGAGATAATGCCGAGCAATCGCCTCGGCCATCGGACTTCGGCACGTATTACCCGTGCACACAAACAGCACCTGCGTCTCAAACTTCGCGCGCAGCGTGCGCTCGCTCCACGCGCCTGTGCTTTCAACTTTGTACCACCCGCTGCGAGTCAATCGCACCGTGCTGCTGGGCGCGCCAAACTGCGTCGGACCAGCATCCAGCACGGCCTGCACACCGCTACGCGCAGCCACGGCATGTGCATCACTCGACAGCGCCTTGCCATCGCCCAATCCAATCAGCCCCACGCGCTCACCCACCAACGTCGCGCATCGCTGGGCCACACTCGCGAAGTTCGCATCGCTAGGCACCCGCACACTCACCACGCGCGTCGCCGCGTCGCCATCCGCCGCGCTATCCACCACGCCCGCCAGTCCCGCCGGCAGCTTCGCCAGCGCCGCAGCATCCATTTCAATCAGCAACCGCACCGGCCCGGGCAGCACCTTGCTGGCAATGTGCCGATGCACCTCATGCGTCAGCAGCTCCATCACCGCATCGACGCTCGCGCTGTGCCACGTGAACGGCGCATCACCCACGGCCCCCGCCGCCTCGCGCGCCGATCGCAACTGCTTCATCGCATTCGCCGACCGTGCATCGGCGAAGACGCCGTACAGCGTCTCGGTGGGCAACACGGCAAGACCGCCCGCGCTGAGCGCGTCGATCACCCGCGTCACGCCCGCCGAATCTGTCGCACCCGCATCAGTCATTGGCTTCGCGCTTCTTTCTCGCCCTCGCCCGCGTTGTGATGCGGGTTCCACGCCCGCACAGGCAAGTCTACCGCCCTCGCCACCCCGACAATCTGTACGATGCCTGTCAGGGCCCGCCGGTTCCCGAGGTGAATAGGATTGCAACCTGCAACCGCCTCCCAGCGTCGCTGGTAGGTGCAGGATGTCTTTGTCGGCAACACTTCCCGCCGCCGAGACGAATAGCACATCGTCGCCCTGCTCCGCCGGGCGGCCTGCCCATTGCCCGCCACGAGGAGTCTGCATGCAACGCGTGAACCCGTCCAGCGCCCGTTCGTCCGCCCCCCGCGGCTTCACGCTCATCGAGCTGCTCGTGGTGATTTTCATCATCATCGTGCTCGTCGCCATCACGGTGCCCGCCCTCGCCAGCGTCCGCAAGAGCGCCCGCGTGACGGAGACCCGCGGCTTCATGCAAGGCCTCGCCACGGCCATTCAGACCTTTGAACTCGACAAGAAGTCACTCCCGGGCTACTTCTCCGCTCGCGACATGGGTCGCCAGACGAACGAGACCAACGCTGGTTTCAGCGGCATGCAGAACGTCATGCTCGATCTCGCGGGCGGCTGGGTGGCTGACACAGGCAATGGCTCGCCCGGCACCAACTTCCGCCTGATGGGGCCCGATCTGGGCAACCAAGCCACGCGCGTCTACGTCGATCCCGCTCTCGTCGGCTCCGCGAACAACAACAGCAAGCAGTACTTCACGCCCACCGCCAAGAACTGGCGCAAGCAAGACGGCGTCGAAGGCGGCAGCCGCGCTAACGGCGGCACGACGGAGCACGATGAACTGCCCGAACTCGTCGACGCCTTCGGCGCGCCGATTCTCGCATGGGTTGACGATACCACCGGCCCTCGCAAGTTTGACAACACCACGAGCTTCTTCGCGCGAGCCGACAGCGGCGCAGGTGTCGACGCAGCTCGTTTCTATCGCGCGTCCAACGCCGCCTTCCTGACGCCTGGTGTCGCATCGCTCGTCGGCACCAAGCGCGTCGATCAGGTGCGCAGCCTGCTCAACACGACGCGCAACGACAATGACATCGCCGCGAACTTGACCGGCTTCCTGGGCAACCCCGCGTCGCCCAAGAACGCAGTCGATGCCGCCGTCACCGTTGCGAATCTCATGCCCACGGCCGCACGAGGCGGCGTCGTGCTGCACTCCGCAGGCGTTGATGGTGTGTACCTGAGCGAAGAAGACAAGGGCGCCGCCGTTCGCGGCACCGCATTCACGCAGCTTCACTACGGGCTCAACTTCCGCGACATTGGCAACAACCCGCTGCGCGATGCTCAGAACCGCAACACCAATATCGACATCGTCGCGGGCTTCGACGACATCGTTCAAGCCACCGGCAACTGATCAGTTCGCCCGAGTAAACCAGCCTTGCCCTCGACAACCGCAGTCCTTGCTGCGGTTTTTCGTTGCGCGTCCCATCGCTAGTACGCTTGCACGTGTCCGCCCCGCGCGACGACAATCTGCCCTCCTCCGCAGCACCACCGCCCGACGATGTGCGCGACGCGACATATTCCGAACTCGCGCGAGCTCGCATGCGCGTGTGGATCGCCGTTGCCTCGGCTGTCGTAGGCGTGCTGCTTGCCTCACTGCTCACAGACCACGGCCACGCGTTCGCAACATCGTGGTGGCTTGGAGCTTCGGCATTCACCGCAGGTCTCGCGCTAGTCGCGCGTGACGCAACCCGTCTCGTGCTTCCAATCGCCCTCGTCCTGCTCTTCGCAGGCTTGACCACACTGCGCACGCTCGAGACGCCGCGCGATGCACTGCCGCGCATCTCGACCAGTGACGCCGTCATCTCCGTCGAAGGCATCGTGACATCCGTTCCCACCGCCGAACCGCCTCCGCAAGGCCCGCTCGCCCCGTTCATCAATCGCGCCGACGCTGTCACCACCTGGCTCGCGGTTTCGCGCGTGCAAGTAAACGACGCATGGCAACCCGCCTCCGGACGCTTGCTGCTGCGCACACAGGGCCGCAATCTGCCGCATGCACAACCGGGCGATCGCGTGCGCGTGCTAGGCGTTTATACCGCCCCGCGCGACCGCATGAATCCGGGCGAACCGCCGCGCTTGCGCCTCGCCGCGCAGTCGGGATATGTCGGCGTGCTCGACAGCAGTTCTCCAGCTTTACTCGAGCGCGTCGCCGCACCGCAAGGCCTCACGCGCCTCATCGCCCTGCGCGAACACATGCGCCAGCGCGCCCGCCTCATCTTCGACAACGCCCTCACGCACGCCGACCCCGAAAGCCGCGCACTCGCTCGATCGCTGCTGCTCGGCAACACCGACGACCCGGCCAGTACAGACATCGCTCAGACTTTTACGCGCCTCGGCCTCGCACATGTCCTGTCCATCTCCGGCTTTCACCTCACCGTCATGGCTCTCGTCGCGCTCTACCTGCTGCGCCTCACAGGTGATCGCGGCTGGGTCGAGCCCACACTCGTCGCTATCGCCGTGCTGCTTTATACGCTCATCGTCCCCTTCGAGGCACCAATCGCCCGCAGCGCGCTCATGGTGCTCTCGCTGCTGCTGGTCGATGCCACGGGCCGCCGCTACGACCGTGTGTGCGTTCTTGGTCTCATCACACTCGCCCTCATCGCGTGGCGCCCGCTCGATGTGACCAACCTGGGCTTTCAACTCAGCGTGGGCCTCACCGCCCTGCTGCTTTGGGCCGCCGAGCCCATGCAGTGGCGGCTCTTCGGCCAGCCAGTGCGAGGCCTCATCGAAACCCGCCCCACTGTTTTCTCGCAACTGTTCGCGGGCTTCAAGAGTTCCGCCGCCATCGCGCTGATGTGCTGGCTCGTGTCGCTGCCCGTGCTCATGTACAGCACGGGTCTCATCAGTCCGCTGGGCGCGCTTGCCACGCTTGTGGTCTCGCCACTCATCGTCGCCGCGCTGTGGGCTGGATACATCAGTCTCGCACTGGGCGTCATCGCGCCGCCCCTCGCGCTGCCCGCCGCGTGGGTGTTGCAACACGTCGTCTCACTCAGCGCATGGGCCGCTCGCACCATCGACGCCGCACCGGCAAGCTCTCTCGCAGTGCCCCGGCCCGCGTTGTGGTGGACCATCCTCGCGACCATCGCGCTGGTTGTGCTCGTGCGCATCGCTCACCAACTGCGCTGGCGCACAATCGCGCTCACACTCGTACTCATCGCCGCGACCGGCGTGCTCTCGCTAGTTCTTCGCCCCTCGCAACCGCCGCTGCGCGTGCTCACGCTCGCCGTGGGCGATGGCACGTGCATGCTGGTGACCTCGCGCGATGATGCGCTGCTCTGGGACTGCAAGACCGCGCCGCGTGCCGGCGTGTTGCCAGGCATCGTCGCCGCGACTCGCGCCGCTGGCGTCTCCCGCGTGCCGCGCGTGGTCATCACCCATCCCGACATCGATCACTTCGCGGGCCTCTTTGACATCCTCGCGCCGCTACACGTCGAGCACGTGCTTGTTCCGCCGCGATTCCTGGCACAAGCCCAGCAAGACCCGCGCGGCGCCGCCGCTCTCATCGTGCGCGAACTCGCGGAGCGCAACATCACGCTCTCACCCATCACCGCTGGACACACGCTTGCACTTGGTCCTACTCGTGCCACCTTCCTCGCGCCGCTACCTTCTACAGACTTCGCCAACGACAACGACCACTCGCTCGTGCTCCTGCTCGAAACTCCGTCCACGACCGCCGTGACGCGCGTTCTCCTCACAGGCGACATCGGCCCACAAGCCATCACTTCACTACTCGCCAGCACCACACTTCCAGCGCTCGACGCCATTGAACTGCCTCACCACGGCTCCTTCAACGACGCTTCCGCCAATCTCATCACGCTCTCTTCGCCGCGCATCGTGCTGCAATCCACCGGCCCGCGCCGCCTGAACGATCCTCGCTGGATTCCCTCCCAGCGCGATCGCACCTGGCTCATCACCGCGCGCGACGGCGCGATTTCGCTCGAAATCACCCCCGCAGGCACGCTGCGCACACGGACTTTCGCCCCTCGCCCGGCCCTGCCATAATCCTGCATGCGCGTTCTGGTCGTGTGCAATTCCGCCGCTGGCAAAGGACGCGGTCCGCGCATCATCGCTGGCACGCTCAGCGTGCTCGCCGCCGCTGGCCACAGCACCACGCGCCTCGACGTCGATCGCGCCGACCCCGCGGGCTTTCTCGCGCGGCTGCACGACGCGACAAAAGCTCACGACCTCTGCATCATCGCAGGCGGCGACGGCACGGTTCACTTCTCCCTGCCCGCACTGCTCCACACCTCGTGCGCACTCTATCACTTCCCGCTGGGCACCGAAAATCTCTTCTCGCGCGAGTTCGCGATGCGAGCCCGCGCCGATGCGCTCCTCGCCGCTCTTCGTCGCGATCGTCGCATCGACATCGACATCGGCACGCTCACACGCGAGAATGCACCGCCTCGGCACTTTGCCATCATGTGCAGCGTGGGCCCCGACGCTGGTGTCATTCACACGTTGAGCGCGGGCCGCACCGGCGCGATCTCGCATCTTTCCTACACCATGCCCGTTCTGCGGGAACTCACTCGCCCGCGCGTCGCCTCGCTCACTGTCAACGTGGACGACAAACCCCTCGTCGTCGCTCGCACAGGCATGCTCGTCATCGCCAACATGCGCCAGTACGCCCTGCGCATCGATCACGCCCACCGCGCCAGCGCATGCGACGGCTTGCTCGATGTCGTCTTCATGCCCGCCTCCACTGGCATCGATGCACTCCTCTGGACCCTTCGCTCGCGCCTGCGCGAACGTCACGATGCTGACGGCTCGATCTACGCAACTGGCACGCGCGTCTACGTCACCAGCGACGACGCCCGCAGCGTGTACCAGATCGACGGCGAACCAGGCGGCCACGCTTCGCAAGGCGCGCTTACCTTCGGCCTGCTGCCGCGCGCCTTGACCGTCCTCGACGCACGCGAGCACACACCATGACCCTCGCCGCCGCTTCCATCCACGCTGGCTATAACGCGTCGCGCGACAACGTGCTGCACGATGTGTCATGCCACATGCAAGCAGGCCGCGTCACGATCATCGCCGGACCCAACGGCGCGGGCAAGAGCACGCTGCTGCGGGTGCTGCTGGGTGTGCTTGCGCCCTCGGCAGGTTCCATCACGCTTGACGGCGTGCCGCTTGCGACCCTGACCGCGCCGCTTCGCGCTCGTCACCTCGCATACATGCCGCAACGCTCCAGCGTCGCCTTCGCCTTCAGTGTGCAAGAAGTCGTCGCCTTCGGCGCGCTCAACGCCGCACCCGCGCAAGCCCGCACCATCGCGCTTGAGTGCCTCACACAAGTCGGCCTCGCCGATCGCGCGAGCGAGCCCTTCGCGTCACTCTCCGTTGGTCAACAGCAGCGCGCCACGCTCGCCCGCGCGCTCGCGCAGCTCCGCATCAATCCGCCCACAGGCACGCGCGCACTGCTCGCCGATGAACCCCTCAGCGCACAAGACCCCGCGTCCGCCCTGCGCATGTGCGAATTGCTCGTTGACCTCGCTCGCACGCAGCGCCTCGCCGTCGTGTGCGTCATGCACGACCTTTCCCTCGCACGCCGAATCGCCGACGACGCCGTCCTGCTCACCTGCGATGGCCACGTCGCCGCCGCCGGCCCGGCAAGCGAAGTCATGACGCCCCCCAATCTCGCAACCGTGTTCGGCGTCCGATTTGCCGAAATCGCGATTCCCTCTGCAGGCCTGACCGCGCCAACCATTATCCCGATCGGCCCGCAGGTCCCCTGACCTCGCGCCACGTCATCTTGCGAGCCTGCCATGAGCGTCAGTCAATTCTTCAACTGGATCGGCAACAACCTCCAGTTGATCTTCTTCATCCTGATCTTCGCAGCGCCAGCGATCGGCAAGGTGCTGAAGAAAATGAACGAGTCGCGCCAACTGCGCCTCGAGAAGCTCCGCCGCGAACGCGCTGAGATCGACGCCCTCCGCACCGGCGGCCGCATCGAGCCTGTCCGCACGCTCGCGCAGCCCAGCGCCAACCAGCTCGCCCAGCAAGCCGCAGAAGAACGCCGCCGCCGGGCCCAGCAAGTCGCCGCGCAGCAGCAGCAGACCCAACGCGAACAACCCGCGCCACAACCGCGAACCACCATGGGCCCCGTCGGATCAACCGGCCAACGCACGCGCCTCGTGCGCCTGCCGGGCGGCATCGTGCTGGAAGTGCCCGACGAATCCGCCGAACCACAGCCGACGCTGCAACCCACACCCCAGCGCGCTCCCGACCGCACGCGCCGCGAAAAGAAGCAGCGCCCGCAGCCCACGCCGCGTCCCGCGCAACCTTCCAACGTTCCCGAAGCCGCGCCCATCGCCGCCTACGCGCAAACCGCGCCCGCGACCTCCGCCGAAGCCTTTGGCAAAGTCGGCGCAATCGCCCCCCGTGGCGTTTCGACCGCGACCAAGTCACGCGGCACCATCACCTTCATGGGCCAACCCGCCACGCGTGAACAGCTTCGCAAGGCCGTTGTGCTGGCTGAAGTGTTTGGACGGCCCGCGAGCGAACGCTGATGCGTCTGTCACGGTCTCTGCTTCTTGAACCACGCCGGCGCAGCAACATCTTCCGACGTCCACTCCCCATCAATCCGCTCAACCCGGCGTATGCCGATGTCGCTGCTGCACAGCCACACACTTCCATCCGTATCTCGAGCCACTACCCAGCGGTGATAGTCTGAGAATCGACGATCCGAGCGCCACACCAGTTGCTCGCCATCCAGAATCTCGACATCAACGAGTCCATCGTCAACCGTCACGACGACACGCTGACGCATGATCTCCTGGTCATACGCGATTTCCCCAGCCGTTCGCAGTTCTTGAAACGCACCCGGCTTCCACTCCACGTAACGCTTGACCGTCCGATCGTGCATCCGCCATGCGAAATAAGCAACCTCGATCGCAACAGGCAACACCACCAGTCCCGCCACCGCGCAGGCGACGAGGTGCCACAGTCGCAGTCGTTTCCCCTTTGCCGTCATAAAAATCGCGCCGTGAGCTGTCGCCCGCGGCGCGCACGCGTTACGTCATCACCATCGCCGCACTCGTCACCAGCGCCTGCCCCTGCTCGTCCATCGCGCCGCTGAAGTTCAGCAGTTCGATCTTCTCAGGGTTCGTCAGCTTCATCGTCGCGACGATGTTGCCCACGCTGCACCAGCGCGTGGGGTTGCCCTGCCAGCTCATCGCCGCGATCAATTCATCCGGCTTGCCCGAGGTGATCATGTTGATCATGTCACGATCGCTGCGGAAGACGTTGTTGCGGTTCTGCACCACGTCCTCGCTCTCGCCCACCAGCGCAACATTGTCGCCAAACGCCGGCCCGACGTGGCTCATGTCCGCGCTGCTCACGATGAGCGTCTTGCCCGGCAGCGTCGCAATCGTCTCGCGCAGCGCCGCGACGAACGGCTCAAACGCCAGCCCGTTGCCGTCGTAGCTCTCGCCGTTATTCACCGTGGGGTCATGCACGAGCGCGCCAAAAATCTTCGGGAACTTGCCGTTCGCGTCGCGGCCAAAGACATGCTGAATCCACGGCACCTGCAACTCAATGGAGTGCTCGCGCTCGTGGTCGTAGCGATTCGCAAACAGCTTGGTTGCCTCCGCATCGCCCAGCTTGCGCCGCAGCGTGCCCACAAGGTCTTGATCCAACTCGCACACGCCCAGCGGACTTTCATACCCCTTGTCGCAGCCGCACACGCCCGTGGCTTCGCCAAAGTGATTCGTGCCCAGCACGACCACGCGGTCAGGCCGATCAACCACGCGCATGCGCCCGTACACGCTGCCGTAGTTGATCCACCCGCGCGGATAATCCAGGTGCGGCGCGACGATCGCCTTGGGCAGCGTGTCCATCGCGGGGTTGGGCACGTCCTTCAGCGCCATGCCGATCCACTCATCCAGCATCTCGCCCAGCTTCTTCGCCCCCAGCGCATCACGCTCGGCAACAGGCATCGCGTCCCACGCTTCCTGGCTGCCCGCCGCCTGCATCGCGAGCGCATCAGCCACCTGCGCCGTGCCGCCAGGCGGCAGCACATCCTGCGAATCAAACTCGGCTCGCACCTTGGCCATCAGTGCATCAGCCGTAGGCCCCACCAGCAAGCCCGCGTCATCCAACTGCGCAATGAGCTGCTTGAGAATGTCATGATTCAGCCCGCGCGCCGCAGTCTTCACAATCTCATCCAGCCCGTGATTGCCATCCATAAGCGGCAGCACAAACTGCGCCGCCGGATGCGTCACCACGACCTTGGGCGAAATCTGCCGAGCATCGGCAATGCCCATCAGCGTGTTGCCCTGAATCTCCGCAGGAAACACCCGCACAGGCCGCAGCTTGGGCCGCTGCTGATGCGCCGCGGCGGGGTTGAAAGGCGGAACAGGATCGGGCACGGGGTTGAAGCTAGACATGCCGCATCGTATGTGGTGCGATGCGTCGTCGTAACAGATCAACCGGCGACCGAGAATGTTTCATATCACGCGAAAATGCCGGCGATCAGAAGTGTTGAAGTCTTCGCCATCATGAAGCTTGGCGTGAAAATCACCAGTCAACGCCCCACGTCACGCCCGTGCACCGCAAGCCATCAGCAGCCTCCGTTTCGAGTGTCTTATACGCGACAAGCACTTCGTAGCTCGGGTCGGGCAACGGAGTGTTCTCCAGTCGCGGTGACTGGCGATGAAAGTTGAAATGGATATGACAACCAGCTCCGCCAGGTGAAGCTGATGCGGTGGAAGCCCTTCGGATCTCAATGTCGATGGTCACTTCCGTTCCTTGCAGCACCGACATGTGAAATTTCCATATCGACGGACACTCCAGCGCCTTCGCGAGCGCGACCGCGGCCCACTCTCGCGGCGACTGGCGTGCATCCAAATCAATCTCAACATCGTCACCCGGCAGCGCATAGCACGCAACACGCGGCGTGCAATTTGGAGCGACGACCGCAATCAAGCTTGCCAGGTATCGCTCCATCGAGTCGATCGTCATCAAGCTGAAACTCAGAATGACTACCGAATCCACTCCCATCGCTCATCCCCCAAACACCGCCTCCACAATCTTGTCCGCCGCACTCAGCACGCGCCCCTGCTTCTCAGCTCGCGCCAGCGCCTTGCCCACACCTTCTTCCGCTTCGCTGCGCGACTGCCCCAGCGCCATCAGCGCCAGCACCGCATCTTCCGCCGGTCCGGCAAACGCCGCGTTCACGCGTTTCACCTCCACGCGGCTCGCCCCCACACGCTCGCCGCTCTCGCCGGGCGTCAGGAACGCATCAACCTTGCCATCTAATTCCGCAATCACGCGCTCGGCCATGCGCTTGCCAATCTCAGGCAGCGTCGACAGCAGTTTCGCATCCTTTTCCGCAATCGCCCGCGCGATGACGCCTGGCTTGTGCACCAGCGCCCGCAGCGCTTTGCGATTGCCGATGCCGTTCACCGTCGTGAACAACTCAAAGAACTCGCGCTGCTGCTCGTTCTCGAATCCAATCAATCGCGGAATGAACGACGACCCCTGATTCTGCCCCTCAAAGTACTGCAACGTGTGCAGTGTCACCGTCTGCCCGCTCTTGGTCGCCAGCGCGAGCCCCACAAACGCCGGCACCAGCACCTCATACGCCATCGCATCACCAGCGGGCACCACAATCGCCCGCGTCCCCAACACACTCTCCAAATGCCCGCGAATGCGTGTGATCATGGGGGGAGCGTAGTAACGGAGTGAAGGAGTAATGAAGTGCCTGAGTGCCGGAGTACCTGAGTACTGAGTTGTCGAAGACATCGCGCCGAACCTTCAAAAGCTCTTCGCACTCTGGCACTCCGGCACTTTGGCACTCTGGCACTCCGCACCCACGCACTTTTCACCCCCTCTACCCTCCCCCATGCGCTCCGCCCTTCTCCTCTTCGCCCTCGTTCCCGTTCTCCCCCTTCTCCCCGGCTGCATCGCGTGGGAGATTCGCGATCAGCTCAAAACCGTCAACGCGCAGCTCGCCGAGGTCAATGGCAGCGTCACCGTCACGCACAGCGAAATCCAGCAGGTCAAAACGCGTCTCAACACCATGAACGCCGACCTGAGCACCACCAACGACAAACTGCTCGAAGCCAACACCAAACTCGTCGACGTGCAATCCGGCCTCACGCGCGTCGACACCACCAACTCCTCGCTGGGCACACTCGATCAACAGCTCACCAGCATGCAGGCCTCACTCACCAAGATCGACGCCCACCTCGCCAGCCTTCGCGGCACCATTGGCAAGCTCGACAGCGCCATCCCCTTCCTCGATCTCGGAGGCGACGCTCCTGTCGATCACACCGCCCCCGCGCCGGCCGCGCCCGACGCGCCCGTCAATCCCAACGCCACCGTCGCCACCACACCCGCGCGCGATCCCCTCGTCGGCACCTGGCTGCAAAGCGACCCGACCGCGAAATCCAAGTACATCCTCGTCCTGCTCGCCGACGGCTCATACATCCTCGACACCTCGCCACAAGCAGGCCTTCAGCGCGGCACATGGAAGCGCGACAGCCAACAACTCACTCTGTCCTACACCGCCACTATCGCAGCGGACCCCGCAACCAGCCAGCCCGAGCGCAGCACAACCGTTACAAATACGCTCGCGATCACCGCACAAACCACGCGCAGCCTGACGCTCCTCAATGACGAAACACTCATCGTCCTGCGTCGCCCGTAATTTCCTCGCACAACGCACTACTGCGAAAGCCAGCGTACAAACGCCGCTCGGCTTGCAATCGCCGTCACACACGCCAGCAGCACATGAGCCGGCAGGAAGTACCGGTAGCTCAGCCCGGGCGTAATGAGAAAGAACCCCGCGTAATACGCAACTGCAATCAGCAGCACAATCACCACAGGCCACGTCAGCGCCCGCACCTTCGCGGCACACGCAATCGCGATCAGCGCCAGTGTCAACCAAATGATCGGCAGCGTCGATCGCTGCACCAGCAGCGTGTTGCGCTCGCACCACTGATACACCGCCTCATTCCACGCCTTCAGTGGCCCCGTGGGCGCAAAGCTCACGCCAAACTTCTCCGTCCATGTCGGAGGCCGACTGTGCACAAAGCTCAGCACCATGTTGCCGCGCAGCCCCAGCATGGTCTTCCAGATTTCAATCTTCGTGCGCAAGTACAAATCAGGTCGCTCGCGCACCAGCTTGGGAAACTTCTCGCGCACCAGGTTGTTGTCGGCCTTCCACACATCCCCGCCCCGCAGCGTGAGCGGCGCCTGCCACATGATGGTGTCGTGGGCCCACCAGTTGTGCCGGTCAATCACATCTTTGGTCGTCTTGCCAGGCATGCAGATCGCATCGAGGTTGTACTTCTCAATCAGCGCGGGGTCTTCCGACACCTTGAGCATCCCGATGTGCTCCCACACCAGACTCGTCGCAATCGTGTCGCGCCGCTCCCACGGAATCCCATCATCAATCCGCGTCGACAGCGCAAGCAGCCCGCCCATCGCCGCCACACCAACCACCGCACGCAGCCAAGGCCTCACAAACCACACCATCGCCAGCGCGACCACCGGAAGCACGGTGATCGAGTTTGATCGAAACGTGAACACCACGCACAAGCCAAAGAAAAACTGCAGCAGAATCAACCCGCGCAGCCACGCCGGCGTGTCATCCGCGTGCCCGCCCGCCATCCGCCGCGCCCGCCGATACCACAGCGTGATGCAGATCGCCAGGCCCGCCAGCGCCGCGACCGTCCATCCATCCGCCAGATGCACCGCCACATGCGTGAAAAACGGCGGATAGATCGCCATCAGCGCCAGCGTCACAAACGCAACGCGCCGCCCCGCCAGCAGCACCAGCAACCACCCCACATTGCACGCCGTCCACAGCGACTGCACCACCACCACGGGTCCCAGACTGTCAAACCACCGCAGACTCGCCGCCATCACCAGCGTCAGCCCTTGCGGAAACCAGTGCGAGAACAAGTTGCGAGGCAGCTTCGTCTGCCCCGCCATCTCAAGCGCATGAATCGACCGCGCCGCGGAATCCTCCAGCCCCAACCCGGGCCAGTACATCAGCATCAACACCGTCGTCCACACCGCCGCCAGTGCAACCACCCACCCGCACGCCCGCACCTCCTCGCGCGACACGATCGGATCATCACTCGGTGAAATTCGCAGCAGTGCCCGCATGCTCCCAACGTAGGCCCGGCGTTGCACCCCGCACACTCATCCCTCCACCTGCTTGTAGTAATACGTCGTGCTGCAAGGCGCCCCATCCGGAAACAGCGCGTAGTTGGGAATATCCCCCACACGCACCCAGCCCAGCTTTTCATACAGTCGCGCGGCGTCGCTGTCGGTCACAGTGTCCAGCACCAGCACGCTGCGGCGTTCCAGCCGAGCATACCGCTCGGCTTCACGCATCAAAGCCGCCCCCAGCCCACGCCGGCGTGCCCGTGAATGCACCTGCAGCTTCACCAGGTCCGCCCGGTGCGGCTGGTTGTCTGCGATGTCCAGCACAAGCTGCACCGTCCCGCAGATGCCGCGTTCATCTTCCGCGACAAGCATGAGCCGCCGCCCGTCCGCGACCGCCTTCCCCACCCGCTCCCAAAACGTCACCGCCCGCTCGCGCGTGATGGGCAGCATGAACCCAATCGACGCCCCGCCCTCGACGCAGTCCACCAGCACATCCGCCAACTGCGAAATCTGCGCTTCCGTCAACCCAGTGACTCGGCGGATCGCAAGCGGCGGCTGTGATGCGGCGTTCGACATACCCCAGCGTAGCAAAATGCCCTCTGCCGCCTCCACACTTCTCAAGCCCGGGCCCCTCAATTCACCGATAAAACCAGGTTCAATTCACACACTGACACCTCGTTTCTCACCCATTGCCATGACCAATATCACCCTCGCCCGCACCGCCGACGCTTCGCTCTGGCTCCACCCCGTCCTCATCGGCACGGTCGAGAGCCTCGCCGCCCTCGCTGGCCAGCTTGCGTTGTCGCATATGTTGCCCAATCACATCGGATGCGTCGTCGTGGCCGAGGGCGGCAACGACGCCGACCTCGCGCTAGGCGATGACATCGCGGGCCTGCCCATCCTGGGCACCCTCGCCACCCTGCCCAACCTGCACGCCCACCAGCCCTTCACCGCGGCCATTGTCAGTCTGCCCCAAGGCCAACGCGCTCTCATCAGCAAAGTCCGCGAGACCCTGCGCGGCCTCAACATCGCCGAGCGCTTTGTCCCCACGCTGCCCGACCTGCTGTCTCGCCCCCCCGTCAGCCAGCTCGAGTCGCGCCTCGCCCCCACCAGCCTCAACATGTCCGAACTGGTCGGCCGCACCCCCTACGGCATCGACCGCAAACTCGTCCGCAGCGCGATCGAAAACAAACGCGTGCTCATCACCGGCGCCGGTGGCAGTATCGGCAGCGAAATCAGCCGCATCTGCGCAACCTTCAACCCCAGCCTGCTGGTCCTGATGGAACGCAGCGAAAACTCGCTCTTCGAAATCGACCGCCAGATCGCCAAACGCTTCCCCCACATCCAGCGCAAAGCCGTGCTGCACGATGTCGTCGACGCCGACGCCACCCTGCGCGTGGTCGCCAACCTCAAACCCCACGCCGTCTTCCACGCCGCCGCCCACAAGCACGTGCCGCTCATGGAAGACCACCCCGCCCACGCCGTGACCAACAACGTCTTCGGCACCAAGTCCATCGCCGACGCCGCCCAAGCGGTGGGCGCCGAACGCTTCGTCTTCGTCTCCACCGACAAAGCCGTCAATCCCACCAGCGCAATGGGTGCCACCAAGCGCCTGGCCGAGCTCTACGTCCAGCACCTCGCTGGCCAGCAGGGCCCCGCCCGCCAGACCCAGTTCGCCATCGTCCGCTTCGGCAACGTCCTGGGCAGCGCATGCAGCGTCCTCCCCATCTGGAGCCAGCAACTCGCCGAAGGCGGCCCCATCACCGTCACCGACCCGCGCATGACGCGCTTCTTCATGACCATCCACGAAGCCGCCAGCCTCGTCATCCAATCCGGATCGATCCCCGCCGAACCCACCAAGCCGGTGGTCTACGTCCTCGACATGGGCGACCCCATCCGCATCCTGGACCTCGCCCAACGCTTCTGCCGCCTGCACGGCTACGAGCCGAAAGTCGTCGATACCTCGGGAACTCTGGCCGTTCAGCCGGATCTACTGGCCGAGGGCCCCACCATCGACATCAACCTGACCGGCGCCCGCCCGGGTGAAAAATTGCACGAGGAGCTCGCCTACCGCACCGACACCCTCGTGCCCGGCAAGTACCCCGGCATCTTCGCCCTCGATCAAGAAGCTGGCCAGCCCCTCGACATCCCCGCGATGATCGCCGACCTCGCCAGCATGCGGACCGCCGTCGACAAAGCCCTCGTCCGTGCGGCGATTCGTCGCTACATCCCGGGCTTCGAGATGGCCGGACCCGATCACAACACGAACAAAACCACGGACCTTCGCCCCGGTCACACCGCCGCCGCTTGAAG
Source organism: Phycisphaerales bacterium (assembly GCA_035299305.1). Lineage (GTDB taxonomy): Bacteria > Planctomycetota > Phycisphaerae > Phycisphaerales > UBA1924 > BJHL01. The sequence continues at coordinate 46,983 of DATGWV010000411.1, forward strand.
GTACAATGAAGGCCCGCCTGCGGACTGTCCGCCGGCACGTGCCCCCACGAGGAACGACGACATGGAAGAAGTTCGTCACAACGCCGAATCGGTGAAGCGCGAAGCGATGGAAGCCCGCGCCGCCGCCCAGCACCTGCTGGAGCAATTGACGGCGGAACTGAAGGAATTGTCAGCGGGGGGCGAAGGTGCTGGCAAGGACTTGTACAAGCAGGTCACCGGCCAAAGCAGCCTGGAGCGAGCCGTCGAAGAGACCCGCCGCATGATCGCGTGCTACGACCGCGTGCTGGAACAGGCGAGCAAGCCCGAAGCCGAAGTCGTCGTCCGCCGGCTCAACTGGCAGCCGCACGGAGTGGCCGTGTGACTTCCAAGCCCGAACTGCCTGTCGTCGAGACTGTGTCGCAGTCGAAAGAAACAACCGTCCGCTTCCAGCGGCTGTCGCCCGCGGCGGTCATGCCTGCCTACGCCACCGCCGGTGCCGCTGGCATGGACCTCTCCGCCTGCGTCCCCGCACCGCTGACAATCGCCCCCGGAGCCATCCTCGTGGTGCCAACCGGCTGGGCGCTGGCGATTCCCGCCGGGTTCGAAGGTCAGGTCCGGCCCCGCTCAGGCGTCTCAACCAAGTTCGGCGTGACTGTCCCCAACGCCCCGGGCACGATCGACAGCGACTACCGAGGAGAGCTGAAAGTCGCCTTGATCAACCTGGGCAAAGAACCCTTTGACGTCACGCCCGGCATGCGCATCGCCCAACTGGTCATCGCGCCGGTGGTGCAGGCCCGCCTGCGCGAAGTTGACAGCCTCGACGCGACGATCCGCGGCGCGGGCGGCTTTGGCAGCACCGGGACAAGCTGAGTTCCGCTTTCACAACGTCATCGCACCCGCATCAACGCTCGCACGCTGGCCACCGTGTCGGCTTGCTGTGGCGTCTTGTCATCGCGAATGCGCGCAATGCGTGGGAAACGCAGAGCGATGCCGCTCTTGTGCCGGTTTGATTCCTGCAATCCCTCAAAGGCGAGCTCAAAGACCATCGTGGGCTTGACGGCTCGCACCGGTCCGTGCCGACTGATGGTGTTCGCGCGAACAAACGCATCGACGCGATCAATCTCGACATCAGTCAAGCCCGAGTAGGCCTTCGCGATCGTCACCAGTTCGCCCGTGCCCGGCGTCTCGCCCGTCCACACCGCGAATGTGTAATCCGTAAAGACCGACGCACGCCGGCCGCTTCCCGGCTGCGCGGCGATCAGCACCGCATCGATCGTGAAGGGCTCAATCTTCCACTTCCACCAATCCCCCCGCTCGCGCCCTGTGCCGTACGCGCTCGCGAGTCGCTTGAGCATGAGCCCTTCCACCCCGCGCTCGCGCGACGAAGCGCGTAACTCAGCAAGTTCACTCCACGACTGCGCCGCGATGACAGGCGACAGCGACACCACAGGCTCGCCGCGCAGCGCATGCACGATGTTCGCCAGCTTCTCGCGCCGCGTCGCAAGCGACTGGATGCGAATGTCCTCGCCACTGTGCTCAAGCAAGTCATACGTCGCAAATCGCACGGGCGTGTCAACGAACAGCAGCTCATCGTGCCTTGCCTGCGACGTCTTGCCAATGCGCAGCTGCAAATCACTAAATGGCAGCGGCCGAGCCGCGCCCGGTTCCCACGCGAGAATCTCCCCATCGAGCACGCAGCCATCGGGCAGGCGTTCTAGCACGCTCGTCAAATCCGTAAATCGATCACTCAGCATGTCCTCGCCACGCGACCAGATCGTGACACGTCCGTCGCGCGCGATGACCTGCGCGCGAATGCCGTCCCACTTCCATTCCGCCTGCCATTCGCGCACGTCACCCAATGACTCAACCGGCTGCTCCAGCGGCGAAGCAAGATAAAACGGATACGGCTGCGCCCCGCGCGCGTCACTCGCCTGCGGCGAAAGCAGCTTGGCATAATCCGCTGCCGTTGGCTGCCAGGTGCCCATGACGCGGTGGGCCATCTCGGCCTGGTCAATCTTCGCGACTTGCGCGAGTGCTCGCACCGCAAGCGTCCGCGAGACGCCCACGCGAAACGAGCCGCTGATGAGCTTGTGAAACACGAATCGCTGCGACGTGGGTAGCCGCGTCCACACTTGTCGCAGTGTCTCGCGCTTCTGCTCGCTCTTCATGTCGCGCAGGGGCGAGATAATCGTCTCCATCGCATCGGCCAAGGAGAGCGGCTCGCCCGACGCCTCATCAGGCAGCAGCAGCGAGATCGTTTCGCTCAAATCGCCCACGGCTTCGTAGCTCTCACTAATGAGCCACTCGGGCAGATTCGTCGCCTCGTGCAAAGCGAGCCGCAAGTCGGTGTGACTCACGGCGCGTTTCACGCGACCGCCCGTCAGAATCCACGCCGCCCACGCCGCATCGTGCGGCGATGCACGCTCGAAGTACGCGACGAGCGCCCGCACCTTGTCATTGGTGCCGGTGGAGGCGTCGAGGGCTTCGTAAAGGGCGGTGAACGCTTGCATGGGTGAAGGCGAAGTGCGAAGTGCGGAGTACGAAGTGCGAAGTGCGGAGTACGAAGTGCGAAGTGAGAACACAGACGAAGACGCGGAGGAACAGGAGGAAGGCCAAGCGGACACGGCGTGAGGGCGAGGGCACGAAGTTGGTGGACGAGGGCAAGACTCTCATGTTTGCGTTGTCTTTGTCATCATGATGATGCTTCGCGGCTCGTTGATCATGCACATCACTGGTTTTCTTGCGGATTGTCGCCGGTCACACCGCCCTCTGCCTCGCGCGGCGTGCCGTCGTCTTCCGTGCTCTTGTCCTCCCCCGCGCCGCCTTCGCCTTCAAATCGCGTCGCGAGCGTCCATGTGTCCAGCCCTTGCTCGCGCAGGTAACGAGCGAGCACAGTCGTATAGCCGTGCGTCACGCCCACGCGCGTCGCGCCGGTCGCCTTGATCGTCGCCAAGAGGCCCGGCCAGTCCGCGTGATCACTCAACACGAAACCCCGATCCACGCCGCGTCGGCGTCGCGGCCCGCGCACACGCATCCAGCCACTCGCAAACGCCTCGCTGCGCTCGCCGAACTTGCGCGCCCATGCGCTGTTGTCCGCGCCGGGCGGCGCAATGACAATCGCGCGTCCTGCCGCTGCCTTCACGTTGGTTTTGTCGGCTCGCTCGCACGCCGGCAACTTCACGCCCGCCGCCGCGTAGATGGGCAGAAACTTCTCCACCGCACCATGCACAAAGACCGGCCCGATACTCGCGTCAAGCAGCGACAACACGCTCTGGGCCTTGCCCAGCGCGTACGCGTACACGATCGATGTCACGCCCTCGCGCGCATTACTCGCCCACCATGCGTTGATCTGTTCACCCACGCTCTCGCGCATCTGCCAGCGATAAATCGGCAGCCCAAACGTGCTCTCGGTGATGAACGTGTGGCACGCGATCGGCTCCATCTGTTCACCGCTGCAATCGCGCTGCGTCTTGTAGTCGCCACTCACGACCCACACTTCGCCCTTGTGCTCCACGCGCACCATCGCCGAGCCCAGCACGTGTCCTGCGGGATGCAGACTGACGCGCACATCGCCCACGTGCTGCGATTCGCCGAACGCGAGGCCTTTCACGCTGACATTGCCAAGCCTCGCGCGCAGCACATCAACGCCTGTGGCCGCGCACAGATACTCACCTGCGCCCCACCGCGCATGGTCGCTGTGCGCATGCGTGATGATCGCGCGATCGCCCGGCGCGGGCCGCCACGGATCGACGTAAAAACCGCCCGCCGGGCAGTACAAACCTTTGTCGGTGTTGATGAGCACATCCGCCACGTTCAACTGTTCGCACGAATCGCGTCGCGAGACGCACTTACTTCGCGTCGTCCATCACGCGGCGGATGCCCATCGCGCCGATGGCGAAGCCCACGATCGCGAAGGCGACAAGCACGCTGAAAGGCAGTAGCAGTTCGCGCATCGTCATGCCGCGCCAAATGGTCCCCTCGCACGCCAGCACACCCCACTTGAATGGGCTGATGTTGCTCAGCGTCTGCATCCAGCCAGGCATGAAGAAAAGCGGAATGGTGCCGCCGCCGATCATGGCAAGCACAAGTGCCACGCCGCGTGCGATGCCCGATGCGCCTTCGCGACTTGCAAGCAGCCCCGCAAATGCCATCATGACGCCCGCGAACCCCAGCGCGTTGAGCAGCACCGCAAGAAGAAACAGCGGCCAGTTGCCGATGCGCACGCCCATCGCGAGCATGACAGCTGTGAGCAGCGATTGCACCAGCACGCACGCCATCGCGCAGCCCAGGCCCTTGCCCAGTAGCACCTGTACGCGCGTCATCGGGCTCAATCGTAAACGCCGAAGCGTGCCTGCGCTGCGTTCCTCTGCGATCGACACCGTGAACGCAAGCACGCAGCCCATGAGCCCCCACACCACGCCCTGCGGCATCGACACCTGCCAGCTTGATGTCGGCCGCTTCTTATCGTCGCTTGCCGCAAGCTCGCTGGTCGTCACGCGCACGGGCGACCAACCGGCAAGCGGACTGGCACTTTCGCCGTCGCCC
>DATGWV010000412.1:0-10596 GCA_035299305.1 Phycisphaerales bacterium
GGGTGATTATCTCACGCTGCGTGCAGCCAGTGCGGTCGGTTCAGTGCTGCGGCGCGATGAACGAGCCACGTTCTTTGTCAAAGCCCGCGAGGGTGTTGCTTCGGACGATCGTCGCGCCCATGTCCTTCTCGATCTCATCGAACATGTTCAGATGTCCGCCCAGGTGAAGGTTGAAGATCGTGTGCCCGAGAACATGGAGGCTTACGTCAATGCCGCCCGCGAGGTGCTCGGACCGCAAGACCCCATGGTGCAAGGCGGCATGCTTGACCTTTGCCTGGCATTCAACGGCAGAGGCGACTTCGCGAACTCGACTCGCGTGGCGCAGCAACTGCTTGCCTATGTTGGCGAGCCGCATGACACGCAGTCCTTTTTCTGCGCCTACGAAGCCCTGTCCGCGCTGTACTTTGCAAGCAACGCTGGCGGCGATCTTCCCCACGCCGCTGCGCTCGCAATGCGACAAGCTGAACTCGCTGACCGCTTTCTGCCCGCTGCCAATCTCAACAATGCCCGCGCTCACGCTCGCGCAGCTCGCATGCTGCTGGAGGCGGGCCTCGACAAGGAACTGGCGTTCCAGCACGCGACCCAGGCCGTGACCGGCACGCCTGCGTTGCTCGCAGAAAACGAAGGTTGGTCAACCTTCCATGAAGCGATCTACGGATGGGCTCTGCGCGAACGAGGCCAACAGCGTTTTGCTCTGGAAGTGCTCGAAGCACGTGTGCGTCGTGAAGTCGCGATGAAAACCAAGGTCATGCCTTGGGTTGTCATGCAACGCAATGTCGTGATGGCGGATTGCAAAATGGACTTGGGCGACTTGGAGGGCGTGGACGAACTGCTCGCCGCAGCGTGGGTGGGGTACGACGAATGGGGAGATCCGAAATGGCCCACAGTCCGCGTCATTCGCAAAGCGCAGGCTCGCTATGACGCCTTGACGGGCACTACATCACCTCGCCTCAACCCTTTAGCACATCAAGCGCCTTGAACTTGCCGTCGAGCACCTTGGTCGCATCGGCCTTCAGCCACTGGTTCAGCACACCTGCGTACACACCGCGGAAATCAGTCGTGAAGCGCAGGTCGCCGTCATCGAGGTCACGCATGCTTGGATGCTCGTTCAGCACACCGCCGCGCACCATCGGGCCAAAGAGCATCATCGGCGCGGCCGTGCCGTGATCGGTTCCCTGGCTTGCGTTCTGCCCCACGCGACGGCCAAATTCGCTGAAGCTCATCGTCATCACGCGCTGGTCGTTGCCTTGCGCCTTCAGTTCGGTGTAGAACGCCTTCATCGCATCGCCAAACTGCCGCAGCAGCTGCGCATGCCGACCGTTGGTGCCGCCTTGTCCGGCATGCGTGTCAAACGAGCCGAAGCTAGTGTAATACACACGCGTCTTGAGCCCCGCCTTGATCATGCTCGCGACCATCGACAATTGCCGGCCCAGGTCGGTCGTCGGGAAGTTGGTCGCAGGCTTGTTTGCGACTGCCTTGCGAATCAGATCGCTGCTCACCTGCGCATCAAGAGACGTGCGCACGAGAAACTCCGCGTTGGTCTGCTTCTTCGCTGCCGGCGCGGCACCGTTGATAATCTCCTCACGCCGATTCAGTTCGTCGTACGCGCTCGCAAGGCCCTTGTCCATGTCGCGAGCGCTCCAGCGGAAGAGCGACGGGTCTTCAAACGCGACGGGCTTGATCACGCCGCCTTCCATCGCCAGCGGCGCAGTGCGACCAATCGCAATGCCCGGCGGGCCTGCCTTTGTATCAACTTCAGCCGTCCCGCTCTCGCCTTTGCCTTCGCCGCAACATTCACTGTCAAAGTACCGCCCCAGCCAGCCATTGCCCGTTGCAGTCGTGTCGGCGGTGTGCCAGATGTCCATGCTCTTGAAGTGCGAGCGATTGGGATTGGGATAGCCAACACCCTGCACCAGCGCCATCAGTCCTTGGTCGTACAAGTCCTTCACGCCGGCAAGCCCTGGGTGCAACCCAATGCCTTGCTTCTTGTCCAGCGAGATCGCGTCCTTCTCGCTGACCGCGATGCCCTGCCGCATGCGGTAATACTCGGGGCTGAAAATCGGCACCACCGTGTTCAGTCCGTCGTTGCCACCCGAAAGCTGCACGACGACCAGCACGCGCTCATCGGGCACGCCCGGCACGCTCGACAGATCGCCCAGCATCGCTCCCATCGCGAGTGCCGAGCGATCAAGAAACGCGGGAATCGCGACGCTGGCCGACGCCATGAGAAGGCCATGCTTGATGAGTGATCGGCGTGTGAAGGCGTGGTTGGTCGTCATGGTTTGTTCTACCTCGCTCGCTCGATTCTTAGCACAACTGATACTCGGGCATCGCGGTGATCAGCAGCAGACAGCCGATCACCGTTTCCTGATCCACCTTGTTCTTCCGACTTTGCATGAACTCTTGCAGCGCGGCAACGCCGTGATCGGGCGCGTTGCCCAGCGTGAGTTTCAGCAGATGCATCGCCACCGCCGCCGGCTCGCGCTTGGCGACCAAACTGTCTTCGCTCACACCCGCAAACAGCGCATCAGTATTGAACCGCTCCGTGTTCGCGCTGGGATCAAAGCCCTGCGGCTTCTTTCCCGCGATCAAGAACGCCATGATGTTCTGCCGCACAAACAGCGTGCTTGTGTTGATCCACGTGCGACCGCCGTCCCAACCTTTCACGCTGGGCGGCAGAAAAATCCGCTGCCCCATCAGGTCGAGCGCGTCGTTCAAAATGCTCAGATCGCGCACCGGCGTGTTCAAGCTGCGAACCGCGCCGACCACCAGCTGCACCGGGCTCTTGATCTGCTGCCCCATGATTGCATCGCTGTAAAAGTGATTGCTCACCAGCAGTCGCCGCAGCACCGGCTTGAGGTCATACTTGCGGCTGAACAGCATGTCACCCAGATCGCGCACCACTTTCTGTTGCGCGGGATCAAGATTTCTGTCGCCGCCGCGTTCGTCAGGCGGAACGTCAGCAACGAGATAGTGATACATGCGCCGCATGATGTACCGCGCGCATGCCTTCTTGCTCAAGATGATTTTGACGAAGTCGTCGCCGTCCCACGTGCCGCGTTGCCCCAGAATCGACTTTTCGCTGTTGTCGTGATTCGTGCGCTGGAAGACAAACGCGTCGTCTTCAAACGTGTACCCCGTGAGCGCACGCGCACCTTCTTTGATGTCGTCTTCGCTGTAGTTGCCCAGCCCCAGCGCGAAGAGTTCCATGATCTCGCGCGCCAGATTCTCATTCGCGCGACCCTTGCGGCTGTCGTTGTTGTCCAGGTACGCGATCATCGCCGGATCGCGAATGATGCCGGCCAGCAGCTCGCCAAAGTTCCCCGCCGCGTGCGTGCGGAAGAGTTGGTTCTGCATGAACATGTGGTAGCTGTTTTCGATCGTGCGGTAGTTGGTCGCAAAGTGCCCGTGCCAGAAGAGCGTGAGCTTTTCTTCCATCGGGTGCCGCGTTTCGATCATCCGCGTGAGCCACCACTTCTGCATTTCCGCAATCTGACCGCGGTCCATCCGCTCGCGTTCCTGCCGCGCTTCGCGAAACTTCGCCAGCGTGTCTTCGTCTTGTGCCTGCTGGGCCCGGCGCTGCTCGCGTCGTTCATCTTCCGTCAGCGGCCGCATGATGTCTTTGTCAAAGCGGTCGGGGCTGATGGGGTCAAACGCTCCCGCGCCGCCCGGCTTGCCCGATTCGGTGAAACCAAGCAGCGTGTCAACCGACTTCTCAGGCCCCCAGCTCACGAGCTTGTTGATCTGCGCATCCGTCCCACCAAAGCCTGCTCGCCACAGGAGGTGTCGAGCTTGCGCGTACCCAAAGTCTTCGCGGCGCAAAGGCAACAGCGACGGCGTGATCTGGCTGTCGTCCTTGTCGTCTTTGCGATTCACGGCCACGCTGGCTGGAGTATCTTGCATGTTCGCTCCACCGATAGTTGCCGCCAGCATCACGCACCGCAGAAGTACGGCGAGCGACACACAGCGATACGCATGACCAACGACACGGAACGCATGATCTTGCACGCTCCGTCGTCACCACGCCATCAATCTATCGGTTCTTGGGCTTTTGTCACGCCTCAATCCGCGTTTTTTCGCAAAGTCAGGTCCGTCGCCACCTGCCACGCCCGTGCATCGCGCTCCGCATCGCTCGCACGTCCGCATTCCGGACATCGCCCACTGGTGCACGCCTGCAAGTCATACCCACAGTGGGGGCATAGTCGCCACGCCGCGGCTTTCGCGCGAGCTCGCAGATTCCCCAGCATGCGCACCTGCACGATGGGCGACGCAAAGCTCAGCACCGCGAACACCACACCCAAGACAAACCACAGGCTCGGATACGCAACCACGCGCAACGTGCCCAGCGCAAACAGCGCGAAGCACACCGTCGCCAGCAGAATCGCCGCGACGCTCAGCCGGGCAAACCGCGTGTGCAGCCGCTGCACCACAGGCGGCAAGACCGAGTCGGCGTGCATGAGCGAGGCAGCTTCGTCAGCTGCCGCGATGGGCTGCTGCGCCGTGCCGTTTTCACCAGAATCGCCGCGTGAACTTGTCACCGCTGCAACCGTACGACCGCATCAAGCCGCCGCTGGCGAGAGCGTCGCATTCGTCGCTTTCGTCTTGGGGTGCATCCGCAGTGCAGCGACATACACCACCGTGACCAGGCCCAGCATCGCCGCGCCGTTGGCTTGGTGTGCGGTGCGCGTCAGCGCCTGAGCGACGGTCGTCGCTTCGGCTCCTCCGCCGACGAGAAACGCCACCCATCCAAGCGCGAACTGCACGCCCACGACAATCGCCAGCGCCCAGCCCAGCCCATGCATCATCGCAGGCAGCGTGCCCTTGATTTCGCCATGTTTGCGGCCAAAGGCCATGGCCTTGAACCCCACAAACGCCACGAGCAGCGCGACGATGAACGCGAACGCGATATGCGTCATAAGCGCGTGCCCGCTGCGCGTGTGCCGATAGAGCGCGCCGAAAATCAGTTGCAGCAGCGTCGTGTGCAACGCGGCGGTCGCCAACGCCCGCATCAGTCGCGAACCGTCAATCTGCGTCAGCGGATTCCACGTGCGCACGCGAGGCGACAGATACATCGCGCACGCGCAGATCGTCGCGAATGTCGCCTGACCCAGGATGCCGTGCATCATGCTGTACCAGCGATTGTCCGCTGCAACTTCTACCGAGCCTTGCAGCACGCGAATACCACCCAAAATGCCCTGCGCCAGCACGGTCGCGAAGACAATCGTCGTGAAGATGCGCACGCCGCGCGAGGTGGGCGTCAGCATCGACCACAGCCACAAAATGAGCGTGACCAAGCCGACCAGCGTGCCAAACAGCCGGTGCGTGTGTTCGTAATAGATCTTCGTCTGCGCCGTTTGCGCGATGAACCGTGCCTTCTCTTCACCTGCAAGCTTCTCGGCCTGCGCGATCTGCTCGTTGCTCAGCAGCTTCTTCCATTCTTCGGGCTGCTCGGTCACGTTCTTGTCCATCGCCATGCGATTGCCCAGCGGGTAGAAGAACATGTTGGTGCCGTAGCTGTTGGGCCAGTCGGGCACGGCCATGCCCGACTGCGTGCTCGTCACCAGTCCACCAATAAACAGCAGTGGGGAGGCGCACAGCACAGCGACCATTGCGAATCGCTGCATCCAGGACGTGCGCGATGCGTCATGCGATCCGCGCACTTTTCCAGCAACGCCGCCGGCGATCGCTCCGAGCACCGCCCCCAGCGCAACAAACCCCAACATGATCAACCCGGCGTTGGGCTTGAGCGTCGCGGCTTGCATCGCTTCATGGGCCGCGACAGACTTTTCCGTCAGCTTGCTCCCAAGAAAGAGGAGTCCCGCCAGCGCCGAAACGACGCCGCTGCCCAGACCGACCTTCCACCCATCGCGGGCACCAACGGAGAACCCCGCGAAACCAAGGGCGAGTGCCCACACGACCAGCAAGATGGGCAGGGCGACTTGCTGATCCAAGTTCAGCAATGGCAAGTGCGTAACGAACCATGCCGTCCAAAGACAGAACGCGGCGAAGAACCCGCCAACCAGCACAGGTCCGAAAAGTCGACGAGCCGACGCCGGATCACCAACCGCAGCAGAGCCAACAGCCATGGAAGACCTCGCGAGGGAAAAGGACGCTTCTTGCGAATGAGTCTCAATTACGGTCAGACAGGAAATTCCTGTCGGCATACTAGGTCCGATGCAGCAATTTTGCTGTCAGACAGCAAACCTTCCAGTTTTGTGCTATGCTAACGGCTCCCGTCGGTTCAATTCCAGACCAGACGGGTCTGTTGTAGTTGTTTGGTCATCGGGTCTGTTGAATGTGGCCACATTCACAGTGCTCGTCAGTGATAGGACCAGAGGAGCCGACGCGTGTCCGTTCTTTTTCCCAAGTGGTCCAATGCGTTTCCGACCGTGTTCGCCATCGCCGCTCTAGGCGGGGCGACTGCCGCCATTGGCGGCTTCTGGTACTACGCCACGCCCAAGTTCTGGCGCGTGGGCTACATGCCCACCCAGCCGGGCGGTGGCTTTAACCACCAGATTCACGCCGGAAAACTGGGCATGGACTGTCGGTATTGCCACACCAAGGTTGAGAAGAGCTACGAAGCCAACATCCCCAACGTCGCCACGTGCTTTGGCTGCCATGCAGATGGCAAGCTGAACAAGCTGGCCGAGGGGACGGAAACCTTCAGCCCTTCGCACAAGCAGAAGACGCAGTTTGTGCGTGACGCGTACGCCGCCGACGCCAGCATTCCGTGGCGCCGCGTGCACAAAGTTCCCGACTACGTGCACAACTTCCCGCACCATGTCCACGTTGCAGCAGGCGTCTCCTGCTATTCGTGCCACGGCCGCATCGACACCATGCCCATCGTGCATCACGCTGAACCGATGAGCATGAGCTGGTGTCTTGACTGCCACCGCGCCCCCGAGAAGGTTGTCGTCCCTGTTGACAAGGTGACGGACCTGCGCTGGGTGCAGGACGACCTGACCAAGCGCGCCAACGCGGGCGTCATGACGCCTGCCGCTCAGAAGGTGCTCGACGCGATTCAAAAGGCCCCGCCGGAAAACTGCGGAGCGTGTCACTACTGAAAAAGGGCACTGGGGACTGGGCACTAGGTACTAGTGCGAGCCAGTCCTTGGTGTCATGATGACTTCTTGTGTCTTTCACCAGTGCCCAGTGCCTGATCCCCAGTCCCCTTTGGTATCCCCCATGTCCCACGATCAATGCCCCAGCACGGTCAAAGGTGAGAAGGCCAAACCTTCCGCCGCACAGCTCGCCGCGACGCCTCGGGCGCTGCAGCGCATCAACGGCAAAGCCGCGTGGCGCAGCTTCGAGGAAGTCGCTGACTCGCCCGAGTTCCGCGAGAATCTCGAGCGTGAGTTCCCCCGCGGCATGGCTGAACTGGTCACGCGCGAACGCATGGACCTGAGCGACCCCACGGTCGCGACGGGCAAGAGTGGCGAAAGCCGCCGTGAGTTCATGAAGCTCATGGGTGCCAGCATGGCGCTGGCCGGCGTCGCGGCCACGATCCCCGGCTGCCGTCGTCCCGATCACAAGATCTACACCTACAGCCAGAAGGTGCCGGAAGACATCATTCCCGGCAAGCCCCTGTACTACGTCACGAGTATGCCTCGCTTTGACGGCGGCGCTGAAGGCCTGATGGTGGAATGCCACGAAGGTCGGCCCACCAAGATCGAAGGCAATCCGCTCCACCCGTACAACCAAGGCAAGGTCAGCAGTTGGGCGCAGAGCAGCATCATGTCGCTCTACGACCCCGACCGCCTGTGGAACCCGTCGCTGTTGCAGGGCGACACGCGCGCGGACCGCAGTTGGGACGACTTCCGCCTGTGGGCGAGTACGCACTTCGCTGCGTACGACGCCAAGGGCGGCGAAGGCCTTGCGTTCCTCGTCGAGAAGAACAGCAGCCCTTCACGCGCGTTTGTGCGTGATCGGCTCATGAAGAAGTGGCCCAAGGCCAAGTGGGTCGCGTACACCGCGGGCGACACCGCGCAGAACGAACTGCTGGGTTTGAACCTTGCATTCGGCGCTCCCAAGCGTGCGCTGCTCAACATCACCAAGGCCACGCGCATCGTCGTCTCGCTCGACCGCGACTTCCTGTCGCACGAAGCGGGCGAACTCATGCACGCCCGCCAACTCGCCGCGGCTCGTCTGGTCAACACCGTTGACGACGACATGACCCGCCTATATGTGATTGAGAGCAATCTCACCACGACCGGCGGTCAGGCCGATCACCGTCTGCCGCTCAGCAGCGGCCGCGTGGGCGCGTTCGCCATCGCTCTCGCGAAGGCCGTGCTGCCCAAACTCGCCGAACCTGATGCGAAGGTGCTCGAATCGGTCCTCAGCAGCACGAACACCGCGGGCGAGGACATGGCCGCCAATCACGGCGCTGAGTTCCTTGATGAACTCGCCAAGGACCTGCTCGACAGCGCGAATCGCGACAAGAGCCTCATCGTCGCGGGGCCGTCGCAAGCTCCGGCGATTCACGCCATCGTCGCTGCGCTCAACCAGGCGCTGGGCAACGTGGGCAAGAGCGTGTCGTACGTCGCGGTCGATGCGGAAACCGCGAGCGACAGCCTCGCCAACATCGCGTCGCTCGCGAAGGACATGAACGCCGGCAAGATTTCGACGCTGGTGTGCATCAACACCAACCCCGCGTTCGACGCGCCGGGCGATGTGAACTTTGTCGAAGGCTGGAAGAAGGTTCCCGCCACCATCACGCTGTCGGTGGGCAAGAGCGAAACCGCGGCTGCCAGCACGTGGGCGCTGAACAGCTCGCACTATCTGGAGTCGTGGGGCGACACGCGAGCGATCGATGGCACCATCGCGCCGATCCAGCCGATGATCGCGCCGCTGTACGAGCCCTCGATGAGCGAAATCGAGTTCCTCGCACTGCTCGCGGGCAAGGACATGAACGCGAAGGTCGATGGCTACGAGATCGTGCGCGAAGCTTGGCGTGGCAACGCCGCTGCGATCTTCGGCGCCGCGACCGACTTCGACACCAACTGGCGTCGCACGCTGCATGACGGCGTTGTCAAGAACACCGCCGCCAAGGCCGACGCGGTGAAGGTGAAGTTTGACGCTGTCGCCACCGCGCTGGGCGCGATGAAGATTCCCGCCGCTCCCACCAAGGACGCGCTGGAAGTCACCTTCACCGTGGGCATGCTGGCTGATGGCCGCTTCGCCAACGTGGGCTGGCTGCAGGAACTCCCGCAGTACGGCACGCGCGTCGTGTGGGACAACCCGCTCATCATGAGCCCCAAGACCGCCGCAGCGCTCGAAGTGCTGCCCGACGGCTGGACGGACGAAAAAGACCCCAACACGATCTACACCAAGAGCAAGTACCCGCATGGTCGCGTCGTTGACTTCACGCTCAACGGCAAGACTGTGAAGGCTGCCGTGTGGATCTGCCCGGGCATCGCCGACAACACCGTCATCGCGACGGTCGGTTACGGCCGCACCAACACGGGCCTCGTGGGCGACGGCGTGGGCTTCAACGTCTATCCGCTTCGCAGCAGCACGGGCAACGCGTTTGCCGGCAGTGGCGGCACGCTGGCGAAGACGGGCGATGACCACATGGTCGTCAGCACGCAGATTCACTGGAGCATGGAAGGCCGCACGGGCATCGTGCGTGCGGTTGATCTTGCCGCGTGGAAGAAGCACGGCAAAGACACGCAAAAGATGGTCGACGAGTTCTACGGCACGCAGTGGGAACTCAACTTCGCCGAACGTCTGGGCGAACTCGATCACACGCCGCCCAACATCAGCTCGTACGAAAACCCGTACAACCGCAGCAAGGCGGAGCCTGATCCCAACAATCGCACCAAGGGCGATCCCAACAAGGGCAAGTATCAGCAGAACCAGCCGCCCGCGTTCACCGAGCGCCCGCAGTGGGGCATGACGATCGACCAGACCGTCTGCACCGGCTGCGGCGCCTGCACCATCGCGTGCCAGGCGGAGAACAACATCGCCGTGGTGGGCAAGAAGGAAACCGCGAAGGGCCGCGAAATGGCCTGGATTCGCGTCGACCGTTACTTCACGGGCGATGACTTCAACAACCCTTCCGCGATTCATCACCAGCCCGTCGCGTGCGTGCATTGCGAAAACGCGCCGTGCGAAGTCGTGTGCCCGGTCAACGCCACGGTGCACGGCCCTGAAGGTCTCAACTACATGACCTACAACCGCTGCATCGGCACGCGGTACTGCGCCAACAACTGCCCGTACAAGGTTCGCCGGTACAACTGGTTTGATTACGGCGTCACCAAGTTCAACGGCAACTACTTCGGCAAGGAGATCATCGAGCCCATCGGCGAGAAGATTCCGGGCCAAGAAGGCGTGAACGGTTCGACTGTGCACAACAGCATCAACCCCAACCTCATCCCGCCTCGCCTTCGCGAGAAGCTGGATGAAATCACGCGGATGCAGAAGAACCCCGACGTCACCGTTCGCAGCCGCGGCGTGATGGAAAAGTGCACGTACTGCGTGCAGCGCATCAACGCGGCGAAGATTGATTGCAAGCTCGCGGACATCCGCGACAAGGACGGCCACTACGTTGTGCCCGACGGCTTCTTCCAAGCCGCATGCCAGCAGGCCTGCCCCAGC
>DATGWV010000413.1:0-7199 GCA_035299305.1 Phycisphaerales bacterium
GTCTGCTGTATGCCCTGCGTCAGCTTCATGAGTTTGTCGGTATCGCCTGCGGCTTGTGCCGCCTGCAGTTCCTGAATCTTGCCCTTGGCTTGCTCGAGCTGTTCAAACTGCTTGGTCACGCCTTCGAGTTTCTGCATGCCCGGCAGCGAACCCGTCAGGCTTTGCATGGCTGCGGGGTCAAGTCCGGGCATCTTGGGGAGATCGATAAGTGCCGAAACGCTCAGTGAGAACGTGGTCACGCCCGCGAGCAAGCCAGTCATGAGCGCGGTCGTGAAACGAAACATGACGATGGCGGCTGTCACGCCCGCTGCCGCGCCCAGCACCGCGCCGATGAGGCTCGCTGCGGCTCCACCCTGCAACTGCGCGAGTCCGAGGCCCAGCAGGCCGCCACAGATCAGGCCGCCCAGCCCCACGCTGACGCGGAGGACTTTGCGTCCCCACATCCACAGGGCCGCGCCAGCCGCGAGAAACGGCACAAGCAGCACGAGTGCCAGCCCTGTGCTGACGCCGCCCGTGCTGACAAGCTGCTGCATGCCCGCTGCATCCATAGGGCTAATGTCGGAAGTCCCGCGCGCTTGAGTGTGGCCGGTTGGCATGAAAAGCCAAGTCCGCCGATCAAACGCCCGCATGGCCCGCAATCCCGTCCTTTGACTGACCGATAAACACGCTATGGCCCGCAAGCCCGCACCCAAACCAGCGTCCAAAACCAAGCCCACCCGCACCGCGCGCAAGCCGGTTATCAATCTTGCGGAGGTGCGCGATGCCATCACGCGGCTGGATGAGCAGCTCGTCCAACTGCTCAACGAACGCGCGAGCCTTGTGGTGAAAGTGGGGGACATCAAGCGGGCCCAAGGGCTGCCGACGTATGCGCCGCATCGCGAGGCCCAGGTGCTGGATCGCGTGCTGGGGCTGAGCAAGGGTCCGTTGCCGCAGCGCACGCTCGAAGCGATGTACCGCGAACTGATGTCAGGCTCATTCACGCTGCAACAGCCGGTGCGTGTGGGATTTCTGGGACCGGAGGGTTCATACTCGCACCTCGCGACGATCAAGCATTTCGGGTCGTCGGTGGCGATGGAGAATCTGCACGACATCACCAGCGTTTTCAGCGAAGTCGCGCGGCAGCATGTCGACTTCGGCATGGCCCCCATCGAGAACACCATCGGCGGCGGGATTGTCGAAACGCTCGATGCATTCCGCGATCTGGTGTTGCACGATGGCAAGCGCGACATCACGATTTGCGCCGAAGTGCAACTTGCCATTCGCCATGCGTTGCTGTGCAACGGCGAGCCCAAGGCCATCACGCGGATTTACTCAAAGCCCGAGGTCTTCACCCAGTGCCGAAACTGGCTGGCACGCAGTTTTCCTAACGCACAACTTATCCCCACCCCCAGCAGCAGCAAGGCAGCGGAGATGGTTCGTGACCTGACCGCGCAGGCCCTGCGCGACGGCAAAGCGATCGATGCAGCGGCGATTGGCTCTGAGTTGGCCGGGCGACTCTACGGCCTGCACCCGCTCTTCCATGGCATCGAGGACGTGCCGGGCAATGTCACCCGGTTTGTGGTTCTGGGGCGTACCCCCACCCCGGCGAGTGGCGATGACAAAACCTCGCTCATGTTCGACCTTGCTGACAAGCCGGGGGCACTCGCACACGTGCTGCAGGCGTTTGCCGAGCAAAAGATCAACCTCACGCACATCGAAAAGCGGCCAAGTGGTCGCAAGAACTGGACTTACACGTTTTTGGTGGACGCTTTGGGGCATCGCGACGATGCGGCCATGTCCGCGGCTTTGGCGGAGGCCCGGCATCACTGCAAGGACCTAGTGGTGCTGGGGAGTTATCCGCGGAGCAAGCGGGTTTTGTGAGGACGCAGGAACCGGGCGCGCACAGGCACGGATAGTCACCAGCCTCCGGCGCGAAAAGTGCGCGCATGTCGCGCTCTGACGCACCGGCGGCCATGCTCGCCAGATACTCGGTGCCAAGGGCGTAAGCCAGTTGTGCAAACGCGAGAACTCTGGTATGCTAATGGTGTCGGCGGTACGCCCGCTGACGCAAACCCGACGCGGAAGACGGAGCCAACGCTCCGCCCGCACACGCGAGACGCCGGCCGCGATCTGCTTTCGTGCAGGTCGCAAGAGCTGAGAGCGACTCGTGCCAGACGCAGCCCCTGCGGAAGACGATCAAGCGAGTCATGGTTCGGTTTTTACCACCCATGCCGCTGGCGTTGAAGCCGGAGGGTGGCTACGTTGTGTGCCCGCGCCGAGTTATTTCGGCTGGGGTTTTCCTGCGCGAGGTGTTTGCGCGAGGAAGACGGCAGTTGAGAGGTGTGCGGAACGGAGTTCGCACGCCGGTCAGGAAGTTCAGGCAGGACGCAACTTGCTGAAGCGACCACCGCTTCACGCTCAGAAAGGTCAGAGGAGTGCCCATGGGTCTGTTCAACCGCAACACTGGCAACCTGATCACCAACAACGCTGACAGCAAGTCTGTCGCGCAGCGTCTCGCGCAAGCCGCGGGCCGACTGATGGGAACCGCGGCGCCGGCTGCGGAACAGGTTGAACAGCTTGAAAAGCGCGAACTGCTTTTCACCATGACGATCACGGCGGGTGATATCGATCCCGCGACGGGACTGGGCACTCAAGTGCGGTATGTCCACTCGTTCCTGCCGAGGTTCTTTGACGACAACGAGTACCCGGTCGTCGATCCGCAGGACGTGGACGAAGACTTCAACGATGAAGACTTCGGTATCGTTGGGAACGGTGCTCTGTTCGATGGTTCCGACATCCAGGCGCAGCACAACATCGTGCCCGCGATCGACTTCCAAGTGCTCGGTTTGCCGCTCGTGGATGAGACGCAGGAGCGTTTCATCCGTGCGGACCTGAACCAGGTCAACGAACGCTTCCAGTTCACACCCCGTGCTGTCGACCAAGACGGCAATCCGACAGCACGTCTGTCGGCGGACTCGGTGCAGTTCCAGCTCTTGCCTGACCAATTCTCCGCAGGTGACAGTTCGGGTATCGATACCAACAACGTGTCGCTGCAACTGCTGCTCGATGACACGGTTGTTCAGACCTTCACTGGTGCGGCCCTGCGTCGGCTGTTTTTCACGCCGGACAACCCGGCGGATCCCAATCTGCCGGGTCAGACGAACGCCGCTCGCGGCGTCGGCGTGATCGTGGTGAACCGTTTCGATCCGAACACTGGGCAGCCCCTCTTCGGTGCGTTCAACACGGCTCGACTGGTGAACACGACGGGCAACTTCACGCTCGGTGATGCGTCCGCTTTCAACCTCGACAATCTCGTCTTCGGCGTGACGGGCGGTCGGTTTGTCGGCAGCTTTGAGGAACAAGAGTTCGGTTACACGGTGCGATTGACGGGTCCGGTGGGCGCGTCTGCAACGTTTACCGACTTGCTCGGTCGTCCGGTGGTTCCTGACCGTTACTTGGGTATTCCCGAAGGCGGAAATGTCAGCGGCTTCGACCCCAACGACGACGGCCAGTCCGACTTTAATTTCGGTCTTCGGAGCGTCGTGTTCAACGGCGTCGACTCTCGTACGAGCTTCACCATGTGGGGCGGCACGTGGCAAGCGACAACCGAGCCCGATCCCGCGGCCGACTTCAACGGCGGTGGGGGCGCGTTCACGGTCAGCGACTCGTATCTGGGGTTGTTTGACGACTTTGAACAGATCGGCTTCGGTTATGCGGCGAACGTTGCCAACGGCGCCGTGGAGGTCGGTGGCTTGCCCGCTGGTGCCGGCTCGGTCGTCATCGGCAGCCCATGGCTAGGCAATGCCCTCGGCGGCGGAGCGGTGCCCGGCGTGTTCGAAGCTGATCCGACGCTCAGCACGGATATCAACTTCAATCGCGCTGACCAAGGCATCTTTGTGCCGAACGGGCAGAGCATCGGCAGCGTGAACATTCACGGCATCGTGCATGGTTCGTCGCAGTTCACCGGCGCGATTGATCGTCTCACGATCGGCTACCTCGTGGGCTCAGTGAATATCGAAGGTGACGCGGGTCAGGTCTATCTCGGCAGCGATGCGGGCATGTGGGTGCTTGAGCCCGACTTCGGCTTCTCCGATCCGAACGTGCAGGCCGATCCGGTCTATCGCACCGGTGGCGAGCTTCGCGTCGGGCGCACCTTGGGCGACGTGTCGATTGCAGGCCGCAGCTTGCTGAATGTGACGGTACTGGGCGATGTGAACTCGCCCGCTACACGTCCCCCGGTCGACTCGTTCAACTACATCGAGCGTGAGGCTGTACAGGGCTTCGGCGCTCAGACTGCCGACATCACGATCATTCGTCAGGCAGTGCTGGGCAACAACGCCAATGCGGCTCCGGCGGTGCTGGCAGACGGCGGTGTGCTCGGACAGACCAGTCAGTCCATCGTGTGGGGCAACAGTTTCTATCGCAATGACACGATTGCGTCGTCGGAGTTCCTCAACCGCGGCGGCACCGGCGCTCGCATTCGCGGGACGCTCTCGGGCGCGAGCCCTGCGATGGGTGAAGACCGTGCGGACGTGTTCGCATTCGCGGTCGATGGCACGACGGAAGTTGTCATCGAGGCCGTTGTTGGTGTTTCCAGCGCGGGTCAGTACTTCCGCGTGATGGACGAAGCGGGCCGCACCATCGCGGCGACGCAGCAGGCTCGCTTCAACGAATTGACGCGCGAGTTCCTGCCCAGCGTGATTCGCTTCACGCCGGAAGACGGTCCTGGCATCTACTACCTCGTGCTGACGGACGCAAACGGCAGCGACACGGGCACGGGCGAGTACGGCTACACCGTGGTCGTCACGGGACTTGCTCCCACAACGTTCGGCTCGTACCGCACGGGCGGCGGCTCGGGCTTCTCGAGCAGCAACGCGGGCGGCGTCTTCGGTCAAGGCAACACGGTTTCGACGCTCGCGGGCAACATGGGCGCGGTGCGCGTCGGTGTGGGCTTCGGCGATGAAGGCGGCAACGACACCGTGCCGACGGACTTGTACAACACCGCGCAGAACGCGGATGATTCAACTTCGTTCCAAGGCGGCACGATCATTGTGTCGGACGGCAGTCTGTACAACATCACGGCGGGCGGTGACATCGGTTCGCCCCGCGACTCGGGCAGCGGCTCGGTGGTCGCCATCAACATTACGGGCGACCTGGGCAGCATGATCACCGGCGTGAGCCCTGCCGTGGGTGGCAGCGTGAACGAAGGTGACGTCACCGATCTGTTCCTGACGGTGGGCGGCCGCATTGGCAAGATTCTCATCAGCGGCGGTGTCGGCGTTGACCAGGATCGCACTCCTGGCGATCCTCGCGCCCCAACGGAGAGTGGCCTTCAGCTTCGTACGGGCACCAACGGCGGTCCCGGCGACATCGGCTTCATGCGCGTTGGTTGGCACTGGGCAACCACGGGCAGTTCAATCATCACGAGCAACTTCTCGACCATCGGCGCGATTCTCGTGTCGCAGGACGCGTACGAAGACGCGACGGATACACGAGTGGGCTTCTATCCCACGCCGCTCTCGATCACGACGGGTTTCGGCAGCGATGTGCGGTTCTTCGACGTACCGCAGATGGACGCTGAGAACTCCGACGATGATTTCGTGCCGCTTATTGGCTCGGGACCGGTTGAACTGATCGACGACGCCGGCGGTCGCGTGTTCATCTCGGTGGCTGGCGCTGAAGGGCTGGGCGTGGTTGGTCGCGTTCGCGTGAACGCGGTGAACGGCAGCCAGGGCAACATGATCGGCGCGATCGAAGTCGACAACATCCAGGGCTTTGATCTCAACATTCGAAGCGACGCACCGGCGGGTTCGGGCCGCATCAGCATCGGTCGCATCACGGTCCGTGGCGCTACGGCGGGTTCGCAGATCAACATTCAGGGCACGGCTGAGGTCGATGTGTACCGCATCGACGTGTTTGGCGATCTGGATGAAGTGAGCAACACGACGACAGGTGGGGACATCGTCGCGCTGGATGCACAGCAAATTGATCGCGTCGTTGTTTCGGGCAACTTGGGCGACACGAACGTGACGACTTGGGGCCCGCGCAATATCGCGCCCATCGTCGGTCTGATCGGCGATCTTGCCAACGACGTGCGTGGACCGGTCGGTTGGGTGTCGGATGCGAGCTTGATCGACAATGACTTCGGCGGCGGTACGTATCGCCCCGTCAACTCGGATGTGATCGGGACAGGCGACGCGTTCCTCGACGACCTGGGCAGCCCGATCGGTGATCGCCTTGCCGGTCTGGTGGTGCGCGACGGCTTTGTCACCAACATCGCGGTGGGCGGCACGATTCGCAACGTCATTCTGCAGGGCGATGGGACGGCTGGCCAAGGCGGCGACGGCACGCCGCAGTTCGCCTCGGGCACGATCGTCGATCTTATCGCGAACAGCGATGGCGTTCGCGCGCCGGGAGCGTTCGACGGCATCATCGGCACGGTTTACGCATTCAACATCAACACCATCAACATCGGTGACGGCATCGCGCGTCGCGGTCCCAGCCCGGTTGGCGTGGCAGGTGTCTTCGCACAGAACAACATCACGACGGTCACCACGACGCAGAGCGTCGGGCTGCCCGGCGCGATTTCGGCTCCGCCGACCTTCGTTGGCGGCGTGATCGCTGCCAGCAACCTCACGGAAGAGCGTCCGTTGCCTGAAGATCCTGACGGCATCAACGCCATCACGCTGCCGGGCGCGATTTTCGATGGCGCGTACATCGGCATGGGCCAGCTTGACAAGTTCTGGACCAGCTTCAACTACGGCGAAGAACGCGTGACGCGTGGCGACATCAACCAGATCGTCGCGACGGGCGGCACGATGTTCCGCACGGAAATCGACGCGGTTGATATCCGCAGCATCAACCTCGCGGGCGGCACGTTTGACGCCAACTACGTCTCGGCCACCGATGACATCGAGACGATCACCGCGGCCAACTACCGCAACAGCACGGCACTCGCGCAAGCCAGCGAGTTCCTGCCCAACACCATCATCGCGGCGGGCAACATCGATCAGATCAGCGCGTCGGAAGACATGTCGGATCTGCGCATCAAGGCCAGCGGCGAGCTTCGCCGCAGCATTGATGCCCGCGACATGACGCGTCTGAACATCGGCATCAACAACAAGCTCACGGCCCTCACCGCGCGGCGCGACCTCAAGGGCAGCACGGTTGAAACCGGTCGCTTGGAAACGCTTTCCGCAGGCCGCAACATCGCGAGTTCA
>DATGWV010000414.1:0-4013 GCA_035299305.1 Phycisphaerales bacterium
CCGCGGCTCTACGCCAAGCAAGTGCGACACGAAAAAGTCCATCGTGCGTCGCTGGCCGTAACTTGTGCCCGCCGCGCCGTGGCCCACGCCAGGCATGACGAGCAGGTCGAAGTCCTTGTCGGCCTTGATGAGCGCGTTGACGACCTGCATGGTTGACGCGGGATCGACGTTGCGATCAACCTCGCCCACGATGAGCAGCAGTTTGCCTTGCAGCTTGTGTGCATGCGTCACGTTGGACGAGTCGGCGTAGCTCTCGTCCACCGGGTAGCCCATCCACGCTTCGTTCCACCATTGCTTGTCCACGCGGTTGTCATGACAGCCGCAGTCGGCGACTGCGACGTCGTAAAAATCACCGTGATGCAGCAGCGCGCTCATCGCGTTCTGCCCTCCTGCCGATCCGCCGAAGATACCCACGCGCGAGATGTCCATCTGCGGGTACTTCGCCGCGGCGGCACGCATCCACGCGATGCGATCGGGCAGGCCGGCGTCTTTCAGATTCTTGAAGCACACATCATGAAACGCCTTGCTGCGATGGGCTGTGCCCATGCCATCGATCTGCACGATGATGAATCCCAGTTCCGCCATTTCCTGACGGAAGCCCAGGTCTGCGCTGAACGCTTTGGGCACATGCGAGCCGTGCGGGCCCGCGTAGATGAACTCAATCACCGGATACCGGCGACTCACGTCGAACTGCGTGGGACGGATGATGATGCCGTGAATATCCGTCACGCCATCGCGACCTTTCGCGACGAAAGGCTCGGGCGCACGCCAACCAGATGCCAGGAGCGCTGACGCATCATCGCGGCCAAGTTCGGCAACGAGTTTGCCCGTGCGAGCGTCTCGGATCTGGGTCACGGTGGGCATGTCCACGCGCGAGAAGCGAGCCAGCAGCAGCGAACCATCGGGCGAGAACTCCACGTCGTGCGTGCCATCGCCATCGGTCAGCAGCGTCATCGTGCCGTCGTCCATGTTCACGCGGGCGTAGTGGATGGCGTAGGGGTCTTGCTGCGGATACACACCGGCTGCGCGAATGATGACTTCGCGAGCTTCTTCATCAACGCGCTCTACGCCGCGCACGACCCAAGGACCCTTTGTCAGTTGACGCACGATTCCGCGGGCTGAACCGCTGCGCTCGTCGATCAGGTACAGCTGTCGCCATCCGTCGCGTTCGGACATCCAGAGGGCTTGACCGGTCGCGCCGAGTCGGTGGAAGTACTTCGCGTTGGTCACATCCACAAACGTGCTGGGCGTTTCTTCGACGATAGTGCTAGCCGTGCCGTCACGCGCGATGGCGACCAATCGCATGACTTTGTGGCCGCGCTGTGTGTAGACGAACGAGAAGAATGATGAATCGGTTGACCATTCGAGCGAATCGATCATGCGAGGCGTCTTGAACAACGTGTCATCAATCGCGATTTCGCTGCCTGTCTGCGCGTCAAAGAGTCGCGGCTTCCAGACCTCAATCACATCACCGGGCTTGTCGTATTGAAAAGAGATCAGTTTGGGCTGCACCTGGTCAGCGGGCGACGACTCCACAATGTGCACGATGCGTCCCTGCGAGGGCGTCACAAATCGTGCCACAAATCGCGTGCGATCAGGCGACCACTCAACCGGCCCGCTGTACCAACCTTGCGAGCGATCCTTTACATCGGTCAATCGCGACTCGCGCTCGCCATCGATCAGCACGACGTTGCCCTCACGAACGGCGGCAGGCACACGGCGCTTGTCATCACTTCTCGCGCTCGTCTGTTGCTCGCGCTGCGGCTTGGTGTAAGGCAGCACCACAATCGTTTGCTCATCCAGCGCGGCACCCTCGAAAACCACTTCATCGCCCTTGGTCACTTGCCAGCGATGGCCGCCAAAAGTGTGCTGCGCCCGCGTGGTTCCTGCCGGCACTTCGCCATACGGCACGCGATCATCGCCGCTGAGCCACCAGAGCTTCAACTCATCAGCAGTGTTGTTCACGAACACCAGTCCGCTCGAGGTGCCCTTCGCACGCTCGCCAGCGTCGCGCCAAAGAAACGCGTGCGACTCCGCCGCGAGTTCATCCAGCGTCAACGTCTTCCACGCGCCGTTCGCGAGATCCTGCCGCAGCACTGCGCCGCTCTCGCGCAGCAGGGCATCCACGCGATCTTGCTTGACCAGCAGCCGCGCAAGGGGCAAGCGGCCACCGTCAACGGTGTCGCGGCCCGTTGCATCGGTGATCGCCTTCGCGAGGGCCGCGTGATCAAACAAGTCACGCGGCGTGCCGCTGGCTTGATCAAGCGTCACGTACCGAGTGCGACCGTCTGCGTGTCGCACCGCGTACCACAGCCCGCCGCCCTCGATCCACGCGACATCATCCACCGCGCGGACGACCTTGCCCGACAGTGCGTGAGAGATGTCCGCCGCCCGTTCGTAGTCGGCGCGTGTTCCTTGAGCAATCAAAGAACTAGTTGAGATCGCGACCGCTAAAGCACCAAGCAAGATTCGAAGCATCGCCAAGTATTCGGCTCAATACCCGCTGGCGAAGGTCATCGCTAATCGGTCGTTCCGAATTGCTTTGACGTTTGCTCCGGATGACTGGCACGGTCCTTCATCGACCTCGACCAAATCACGCGGACACGTCGAACCGTTCACGATCTAAAGGCGTAAGACCTCGTCGTAACGAGCAAATACTTCGCAGTTGCTATCGCAACGTGGACACTGGAGCGACGAGCGCCGCATCACGGAACCGCCCAGACTCGCGTCGCAGGTCGCGCAGTGCAGTTGCTTCGACAGGTCGTCCGGTTGCCAACGACGGATTGGGGTGCTCGAAACGATATCGATCAGGAAACGGCATACCACATCAACGCAACGGGCACGAAGTCCTCGCACTGCGATCAAAGGATCAACCGCGCCTGGCCGACGGATCGCGATGATTGCTCCGGCAAGAGCGTGATCGTCTGCTGGTTCTCCCAAGTCGAGTCCGTCTATCAACACGATCTCATTTGCGATGGCAGTCTCCGGCCAACTCCACGTGTTGCCATGCAGATCGCTCAGTCGCGAGCCGCTGCGAGTCAGGCAAGCGATAGTGCGTTGTGACTTGCGTCCCAGACCCCATCGCACCATGCGAAGAGCGAAAGGAATGTTCCGCCGCAGAAGCGTTGCATCCTCGCTGTCGATGCTATAACGAAGAGCTCGCAGCGCGTTGATGCTGGGCATGCCCGTCCCCTGCGAGAATGCCGCAAGTTCGCGAGTGTGACCCACGATCACTCACTCATCCTTATCCGCTTCCATATCCCCCAGCGGCCGAAACGTCGCCTCATACGCCAGCAGCATCATCGCCCCCAGTTCCACGCTCTTGGCCTCGTGCAGCTTGTTCACGTCAATCGGCGTCGCCGTGCGGAACGTGTACAGCTTCTGCTCATCGCGGAAGTGCTCAAAGCCCAGCGCGGGGCCGCCGGGGAGCAGGTCGAGGTAGCCGAGTTCGACGAGTTCTTCGTGGAGTAACTCGGGAATCTTGTCGCCCGTGTGTACCAGGTCCTGCTCGATGCTCTGGCTCAGGTAGCGTGCGGCGGTTTTGAGATTAACCCACAGCACGTTGCCAGCCTTGCCTGCGTCAACGCTCAGCGAGTAGAACGCCGGGTCCGCGCTGGCCAGCGCATCGCACACGAGCGTGGCTGCGTTGCCCGCGTTTGCACGCTCCACGCGCACATCGCCAAACACGTTCGCCGCGCGAGCTTTCGCCGCGACAGCGTCAAAGAAAGCGACCAGCGAAGCAGACGATGCGGCGGAGTGAGTCATGGCGGATTGCAGCGGGACAGAAGTGGGCGTGGCCGTGGGGGGCATAACAGCGAAGGGCATGGCAGCAGGTTCGTCGTCGTGCGGTTCACGTATGCAAGGCGCGAATCAGCAGGCGACGTGGCAA
Source organism: Phycisphaerales bacterium (assembly GCA_035299305.1). Taxonomy (GTDB): domain Bacteria; phylum Planctomycetota; class Phycisphaerae; order Phycisphaerales; family UBA1924; genus BJHL01. The sequence goes on from DATGWV010000414.1 coordinate 3,890, forward strand.
TCTTTCCCGTCGCAACTGGCGGACGCGCGGGTCTTGAACACGCCCAAGGCAAATTGCCCGAAATTCCCTCTCGCCAGCATCGCGGCGTGCCCAGTGGAAGCACGCCGCCCTGCCGACGTATACT
>DATGWV010000415.1:0-11726 GCA_035299305.1 Phycisphaerales bacterium
GTGACGTCAGTGTGCGTGTCGGGAGCCTTGCTCACTGGCACGGTGAGCATGTAAGCGTCTTCGGGCGGCGCGTTCCACGGGTCTTCGATCGTGCCGCCTTCGTGGCTGATGTGCCAGAGATTGCGATCGCGCGAGTAGATCTTCGTCGCGCTCGCAGTGGTGGGGATGTTGCGGGCTTTCAGGTAGTCAAGCATCGCGATGCGGCCCGACAGCTTCCACTGATCCATGCGCCACGGCGCGATGACCTCGAGCTCGGGCGCGAGGGCGGCGTACGCGCTCTCGAACCGCACCTGATCGTTCCCCTTGCCCGTGCAGCCATGCGCGAGAGCGGTGCATCCCGTCTGCTTGGCCACGTTCACCTGGCCCCGTGCCAGCACGGGACGAGCGATCGCGGTGCCCAACAGGTAGCGACCTTCGTACTTTGCCCCAGCGATCATCGTCGGCATCACGAACTCGTCGACGAACTCCTTCTTGAGATCGACAACGTGGCACTCTACCGCGCCAGAGTCCTTCGCCTTCTTCTCAACGCCCGCGAGCTCGTCGGAACCTTGGCCGACATCACCCACGACGCAGACGACTTCCGCGCCGGGGATGTTCTCCTTGAGCCACGGCACGATGCACGAGGTATCGAGACCACCCGAGTAAGCAAGAGCGATGCGTTTCTTCGACATTGCAGACCTTTCATGCGGCTCACGCGATGAGCGCGAGGAGCGTTGCGTTCAGTTGCGAACTTGACCAAGGATCGCCGCGAGCAGCGCGTTCTGCGCGTGCAAACGGTTCTCCGCTTGCGTGTAGACGATGCTGCTGGGGGCATCCATGACTTCGTCGGTGACTTCCACGCCGCGACGCGCGGGCAGGCAGTGCATGAACTTGGCAGGCCCCCAACTTGCCGCCAGTCCGCGCGACGCAGCGGCCATCAGTTCGCCGTCGATCTGATAGTCGCTGAAGACCTTCAGACGCTTGCCTGCTTCATCGGCCTGACCCATGCTGACCCACACATCGGTGTACACCGCGTGGTGTCCTTCGACGGCGCTCAACTTGTTCGTGACGGTCAGCGTCGCGCCCGTTTCCTTCGCGATTGCGCCAGCTTCGTCGACGAACGCCTCAAGAGGTTCATACTTCTTCGGCGTAATCACCGTCATGTCGCAGCCACACAGGGCGGCGGCGTGCATGAGCGAGTGCGCAACGTTGTTGCCGTCGCCGACGTACGCGATCCGCAGGCGTTTGCCATCAACACGGAAGTCGGGCGCAAGCTCCCACAGCGTCATGATGTCAGCAAGCCCTTGGCAAGGATGCTCACGCTCGCTGAGTGCGTTGATCACGGGAATACTCGCGTGCTCCGCAAGTTCTTCAACGATCGCCTGGCTGTAAACGCGTGCGACGATGCAATGCAGCCATCGCTCAAGATTCTTTGCGTAGTCCTTCACCGCTTCGCGCTCGCCCAGCCGCTGGACGCTGTGATCCATGTAAATCGCGTGGCCGCCCAGCATGGTGAAACCAGTTTCAAACGTGATGCGTGTGCGCAGACTGGCCTTTTCGAAGATCAAGATGCCATGCTTGCCCGCAAGCTGTGTCGTGAATGCAGCGCGGTTCGCCTTGATCTTGGCAGCCAGCGCAAGCAGTTCACGCACGCACGCGGGTGTCAATTGCGTGAGCGAGAGCAGGTCCTTGCCCGCCAAGTCGCTGACGCGCGCGTACGGCTCGTGATCGAGCACGGCGTTGGGAACATAGGGTTGTGCGGTGGCTGGTGTCATCGTCAGTCAATCATTCGTGAAGCGGCGAACTAGTTTCAGAGAGCGATGCGAACTCGTCGAAGCGTCAATCGGGCGTGACTCGTGTGCCGACCGTTTCGCCCGCGGCCCAGCGTTCCAAGTCGGTAGTCACGGATCCCGACATGATTGTCACGGGTGCGTTCAAGTGTTGTGCCGTTGCCGCTGCGGCCTGCAACTTTGGAATCATGCCGCCGGTGATCACGCCCCGTTCCGCAAGTCGCGCGATATCCGCTCGCGAGAGCTGCGGAATGAGCCGCTTGTGCTCGTCAAGCACCCCCGCGACATCGGTGAGCAGCACGAGCGACTTTGCCGAGACTGCCTTCGCAACGCCAGCGGCCGCATCATCGCCATTCACGTTCAGCAGCGTGCCTTCAGTATCGATGCCGACGCAAGCGACGACGGGCATGTAGCCAGCCGAAAGCAGCGTGCGCAGCAACGCGGCGGTACCGCCAGTTACCTCGCCAACGCAGCCGAGATCAGCACCATCGACACGCAGCCGCGTTGTTTCGAGGTCGTTGCCATCACCCAAGCACAGTCCGACCGCTTTCCCGCCAGCCGCGTTCATGCAACCGACAAGCTTCTTGTTGAGCGTGCCAGCGAGCACGCCCGCGATGACATCCATCTGATCACTGGGTGTAATGCGCAGGCCGTTATGCCGCCTCGTTTCCATGCCCAGTTGCGTCAAAAGTCGGTCAACGGCTTTGCCGCCGCCGTGCACGAGCACAATGCCGCCTGGATTGCTGCGATGCAGCGCGACGAGCCGCTTCCACAGCGCGGGCGATGCGCTCTGCTGTTCGAGCGCGACGCCGCCGATCTTGATGACGATCGGAGAGGATGAAGTGGACACTGTGGACATGGGTGATTGCACAAATCGAAGGAAGCAAGGTGAACTGAAACGTCAAAGGCTCGGGTTGCGTCAGGCAATCGGCAGGGCGGTAGTCTCGGGCAAGCCAAGGCGAATATTCATGCATTGCACCGCTTGCCCAGCGGCGCCCTTCGTCAGGTTGTCAATCGCACTACTGATGATGCAGTGCCCGCGTGCGTCAACTACGAGAGCGATGTCAACACGATTGGTGCGGGCGACGTCATTGACGCTCGGCCACACGCCCGCGCGACAGAGATGCACAAATGGCTCGTTGCGATACGTCGTGGCAAGCGTCTCTCGCACGCGCGACTCGTTCCAGCCATCGGCAAGATCGACATGAATCGTGCTCAAGATGCCCCGTTCGTACGGCCCCAGGTGCGGCGTGAAGTACGTCGCCGTACCGACAAATGCGTCGATTTCTGGCTGGTGCCGATGCTTGAGCACGCCGTACGCCTGCTGCGAAACCTCACAGAAGAGCAGCCGCTGCTCTGCTTTGCGACCCGCGCCACTCACGCCGCTCGTCGCGTCGATGATCGGTCGCCGCATAGTGCCATCGCTCTCGCGGCGAATCGCGCCAGCACGCACAAGCGGCGCAAGCGGAACAATCACGCTCGTCGGATAGCATCCCGGCACAGCAATGAGATTCGCGCGAACGATCTGCGCGCGATGCAGTTCCGCCAACCCATACACGGCTGTCTCGAGCAGGCTGGGGTGCGTGTGTGTAAAGCCGTAGTACGAGGTGTACGCACTCGCATCGCGCAGACGAAACGCCGCGGACAGATCAAAGACCGTGAGCCCTTTGTCCAACAGTTGCGGCGCGAGTTCGAGGCTCGCTTCGTGCGGTGTGCAAAGAAAAACTGCCGATGGCTTCATTTCGGCGATGGCTTGCACGTCCGTTGCTTGCACAGGCAGCGAAAGAGCGTTGCGAAAGTTGCCAAACACTTCGTCAAATGTGGGCGGCGCTCCGCCAGCCTTCTCGCTCTTGCCGCTGCCGAAGAGCCCCGCGATGCGCACATGCGGATGGCGCAGCAGCAGGCCGACAAGTTCCGCCCCGCTGTAGCCGGATGCGCCGATGATGGCGACGGGATGTTGCAGCTGCGTGGTCACGTGTGCGAGTTCCCCAAATTGCGAAGTGCGTCAGTGCGATGACCCTTTGAGTCGATGGAACAGACGTGCAATCTTCGCGGCCGCACCGCCATTCACGCACGCAAGGAAGATCGTGTCATCGCCCGCGACAGTGCCCGCCATGCCGGGCAGTTCGGCGTGGTCAATCTCGTTGGCCAGCGCGGAGGCTTCGCCTGGGCCGGTCTGCAGCACGACGATACTCGCCGCCAGCGTCACCTTGCGGCAATAGTCGCGGAGGGCATTGGTGAGAGCCTGCCGCGACGCATCGGGCGTCGCGGTGAGCGTGGCCGCCGCGACTTGCTCGGGCAAGCGGTAGCCCTCGGGGCCTTTGAATACACCCAGCTCGCGGAGATCGCGCGAGAGCGTCGCCTGCGTCGCGTGATAGCCGTCCTTGATAAGCAGCATTGCAAGCTCTTCCTGACTGTGCAGAGGCTTGCGTTGCAGCAGATCGCGAATGCGGTTGTGTCGAGAGGCTTTATCCGACATGCATGATTATTCACTGCATGCATGGATATGTCAAGACTGTCCCGGTCCGTGATGGGCACCGACTATCGCGACTGCAAGAGCGGCGCGAGATAGCGGCCCGTATGGCTGGCCTTTACCTTCGCGACTTCCTCTGGCGTCCCCTTTGCAACGATCATGCCGCCCTTGTCGCCGCCCTCAGGGCCCAGATCGATGATGTAGTCCGCGCACTTGATGACATCAAGGTTGTGCTCGATCACGATGAGCGTATTGCCAGCTTCCGCGAGGCGGTGCATGACCGAGACGAGCTTGCGAATGTCCTCAAAATGCAGGCCTGTCGTGGGTTCGTCCAGAATGTACAGCGTCGGCCCGGAAGACGACACCCGGCCCGGCGAGCGACGAGGCGACGATTCCTCGCCAGCATCATCACTTTCTTCTGCCGCCTCGACGGTCTCGCTTGCGGGTTTGTTCGCCTTGTCCTTCTTCATGTCTTCCTGCGACAACCCATCCCAGCCGCCAAAGATGCTCGTGCCGCGCGCAAGTTCAGTCGCAAGTTTGATGCGCTGCGCTTCGCCGCCCGACAACTGCGTGCTGGGTTGCCCCAGCGTGACGTAGTCGAGCCCCACTTCATGCAGGCATCGCAGAACTCGCAGGATCTTGTTGTGATTCTCAAAGAACCCGATGGCGTTCTCGACCGTCATATCGAGCACATCACTGATGTTCTTGCCGCGATACGTCACTTCGAGCGTCTCACGGTTGTACCGCTTGCCTCGACACACTTCGCACTCGACAAAGACGTCGGGCAGGAAGTGCATCTCAATCTTCTTGAGGCCCTGGCCCTGGCATGCTTCGCACCGTCCGCCGCCTGATTGTCCGGGCACGTTGAAGCTGAAACGCCCGGGCTTGTACCCGCGCACTTTGGCTTCCTTGGTCTGCACAAAGACCTTGCGAATGTCGTCAAAAAAGCCCGTGTACGTCGCCGGATTGCTGCGGGGCGTGCGACCGATGGGCGTCTGATCGACTTCAATCACGCGGTCGATCAACGGGCTCATCTTGAAACTCGTGTGCGCACCGGGCGTTTCGCGCATGCCCAGCAGCGAATTCTTCACAGCACGCAGCGCGATGTCATTGACGAGCGTGCTCTTGCCACTGCCCGACACGCCCGTGACGCAGATGAGACCGCCCACCGGAAATGTGATGTCAACGTTCTTGAGATTGTTCTCACGCGCGCCTTTGACGACGATGCCTTGCTTCTCGTTGAGCTTGCGGCGTTGCTTGGGCAGTTCGATCTTCTTGCGGCCCGACAAGTAGTCACCCGTGATGCTCTTGGGTGTTGCGATGATCTCGGCGACCGTCCCTTGAGCGACAATGGTGCCGCCGTGCACGCCCGGGCCGGGACCGACATCGACCACGTGATCGGCCGCACGAATCATGTCTTCGTCGTGTTCGACGACGAGCACCGTGTTGCCGATGTCAGTCAGGTGACGCAGCGTGTCGATGAGTCGCGTGTTGTCGCGCTGGTGCAGACCGATGGTCGGCTCATCGAGCACATAGCACGCGCCAACCAGGCCGCTGCCGACTTGCGAAGCAAGACGAATGCGCTGCGCTTCGCCGCCCGACAGCGTCGCGGTCTTGCGCGACAAGTTGAGGTATTCCAGCCCGACGCCAGCGAGAAACTTGAGGCGGTTATTGATCTCTTTCAGAATCGGCTCGGCGATGATGCGCTGTTCCTGGCTGAGCTTGAGACCCTGTGCGAAGCTGATCGCGTCGGTAATGTTCAGTCGCGAGAACTCAGCGATGTTGAGATGCCGCAGCGAAGAAGTGCCGCTGTGACGCGACGACGAACTCGTGCTCTTGGCTTTCGCCGGCTTGTCACTGGCTTCATGCGAGGTCGCCGGTCGGCCAATGACGTTTGACGATGCCACCTCATCCGCCGGCACGGCGTTCTCGCTCTCGATGAGCACGTGCAGTGCTTCGATGCGCAGTCGATCACCGTGACATGTAGTGCATGGTTTGTCGGTGAAGAACTTGCTGAGCCATTCCTTGACCGACTCATTGTCGGTCTTCTGCCACCATTCAGTCAGTTCGGGAATAACGCCCTGCCACTTCATGCCAACCTTGCGTGCTTCGTCGGCACTCGCGCCCCACAGCAGCGTCTTGCGTTGTTCTGCGGTCAGCGTGCTGACTGGCGCGTCGATGTTGACTTTGTAGTTCTTGCAGAACTTGCGGATGCCGCGATTGAACCAGCTCTTGACCATCACGTTCTTGGCATACGCCTCGATCGCACCCTCGCTCAGCGCCTTGCTCTCATCGGGCATCACCAGCCGTTCATCGAGCTCCAGCAATGTCCCCAAACCGTTGCACGCGGGGCACGCACCAAACGGGCTGTTGAAGCTGAACAGGCGGGGTTCAAGTTCCTCAAGCGCGACTTCCGGGTGCTCCGGATCGGCGAAAAGCGTGCTGAACGAGCGATCAACAAACGCGCCAGGCTTCCCGGCGTCCTCGATGCTCGCAATCACAATGCCGTTCGCCAAACGAATCGCCGACTCCACGCTTTCCGCGACGCGCTGACGATTCTCCGCGTCGAGCGTCAATCGATCGATCACCGCTTCAATCGTGTGCTTCTCAAAGCGCCCGAGCTTCAACGGATTCTCGCCCGGCTCTTTCAGCACATCGCGCAAGTCCTTGATCTCGCCGTTCACGCGCACGCGCGTCCAGCCTTGCTGGCTCAAATCCTCCAACACATCGCGGTGAAAGCCCTTGCGGCCGCGCACGACCGGAGCGAGGATCATCGCCCGCGTCGCACGTCCATCGGCCGTAGGCGCACTTGCGCGGCTCACCAGCGCATCAACGATCTGCGAACTGCTCGTCGCGCTGATTGGCTTACCGCTGCGCTCAAGGACAGTGCCGTCTTTCTTCGTCTTGGTGGGTGCCCACGAATAGGGCCGGCCGCATCGCGCAAACAGCAAACGCAGATAGTCGTAAATCTCCGTCGTGGTCGCGACGGTCGACCGCGGATTGCTGCCGCTGCTGCGTTGCTCGATCGCGATGGTCGGCGGAATCCCCTCGACCTCGTCAACATCAGGCTTCTTCAATTGATCGAGGAACTGCCGGGCGTACGCCGACAGGCTCTCCATGTACTTGCGCTGCCCTTCCGCAAAGATCGTGTCGAACGCGAGGCTGCTCTTTCCGCTGCCGGAGAGCCCCGTCATCACGATCAGTCGATCGCGCGGAATCTCAAGGTTCACGTTCTTGAGGTTGTGCTCGCGCGCACCGCGCACCCGAATCGCTCGCGTGTTAGCGGAGTTGATAGCGGCGTGGTTGCTGGCTGGTTGAGGCATGGTGGAACCCGAAGGCGGCACATCCACCTTGGGTAGTGTGGAAGTCGTGGTCATGTTGTCTCTTCAAAACTCCGTGTAGTCAGTCTGCGAACAACCGGGCACGTTCGCGTGGCAAGCGTTGGTCGCGTGCGACGCGCAATCCCTCTCGCTTCACACGCAAACTCTCATGGTGCTTTCGACGAATCGGTCGCGCCGGGCGCACCTGCATCGCCAGTTGCGTCACGTTGACCACCCTCCACGCTCGGAGGAGGCGGAAAAGCTGGCGAGCTTTGCTTCGGAGCCAGTTGGCGAGCTGTCTCCTCTTGCTTGATGTTTGCCATGCGCTGCTTCTTGGCGTTGTGCATCACGCCCACCACCACAAACCCGATCGCGATGCCGCTCACGTAATACGTGAGCTTGCGCAAAAACGCGGCTCGCGACTGCTTTGAATCGTCGTACGGCATTGCCGCATTGTAGTGGGGGCGAGCCAAGCTTCCGCACAACCGCTCACCATTCACACTCCCGCAAACACGGCTATTTTCGACCCTTTCGCTTTCCCGCCCGCGTCCCCGGCGCACCGGGAGCGCCCGTCTTGCCGCCGCGCCGGCCCTTGCCCTTGTTGCCCTGTTCCACATCGCTGCGGCGAATCTTCGCAGGCGTCTCGCCCTTCGCGCTCGCTTGACGCTGCTTGAGCTTGTTCACCTGATCGCGCAAGTGAGCCGCGCGTTCGAACTCCAGCGAGTTCGCCGCCTGCAGCATTTCCTCTTCGAGCATACGAATCATCTCGCCAATCTCAAACTCAGGTTCGTTGCTCTTGGTCGCCTCGCGGGCCGTCTTGCGAGCTTGCAGGTCATGGGCCAGGCCGCGACGAATCGCCTTCTGAATCGTCTGCGGTGTGATCCCGTTCGCTTCGTTGTACGCCTTCTGCTTCTTGCGCCGCCGCTCGGTCTCGTCAATCGCATTCTGCATCGCCGGCGTCATGCTGTCCGCGTACATGATCACCCGCCCGTTCACGTTGCGCGCCGCTCGGCCCATGAGCTGAATGAGCGACGTGGGCGATCGCAGGAAACCCTCCTTGTCCGCGTCGAGAATCGCAACGAGCGAGACTTCGGGCAAGTCCAACCCTTCGCGCAGCAGATTCACGCCCACCAGCACGTCAAAGTTGCCCATGCGCAGATCAACGAGAATCTCCACGCGGTCCAGCGTCTCGATATCGCTGTGCAGGTAGCGAACCTTGAGCCCCTTGTCACTCAAGTAGCTCGCAAGGTCCTCGCAAAGTCGCTTCGTCAGTGCAGTTACCAGCACACGCTCGCCCCGCGCGACGCGCTGCTGACATTGCTCGAGCAAGTCAGGCACCTGTCCCTTGGTGGGCTTGATCTCAATCTCCGGATCGAGCAAGCCAGTGGGGCGGATGACCTGTTCAGCCACGACGCCGCTCGTCTTCTCCAGTTCATACGCCGCAGGCGTCGCGCTCACAAACAGCAGTTGCGGCACGATCGCCTCAAACTCTTCGAATCGCAGAGGCCGGTTGTCGAGTGCACTAGGCAGGCGGAAACCGTGGTCAACGAGCACAGTCTTGCGCGCCTTGTCGCCATTGAACATCGCGCGAATCTGCGGCACAGTCACGTGGCTCTCATCAATGATGAGCAGCCAATCGCGATAGTTTGGCCGAATCGTGCGCTCACGAGCCGGGCTCTCCATGCCGGCGGTGCGCATGCCAAGCGTCCCGCGCTCCGCCAGCGTTTCGACGCTATCGCCCCTCGCTCGCTCGCTGGCTTGTTCGCTCACTCGCTCCACATACCCAGCGCCCGTTGCGGGCGGAGCGAAATCAAAATAGTCAAGCAACGTGTACGGTCGCTCGCCAGGCATGCGGCCATCCATGAACCGCGAGTAATTCTCGATGCCAGGGCACGTCCCGGTCTCTGCGAGAAGTTCAAGATCGTACTTGGTCCGCGAAATCAGCCGCTGCGCTTCGAGTAGCTTGCCTTCGCTGCGAAACTGCAAAACGCGCTCATCGAGCTCCTGACGAATCATCGCAAGTGCCGTCTGCAATTGCTCCTCGGGCATCACATAGTGCACCGCCGGGAACAGAAAAAACTGCTTCTCTTCGGCCAGCACTTCGCCACTTGTGGGGTTCACGAGTTCGATGCGATCAATCTCGTCGCCAAACAGTTCCACGTGCACCGCAAACTTCTCGTACGCAGGCCAGATATCAAGACTGTCGCCACGCACGCGAAACTGCCCGCGCTTCCATTCCAACTCGCTGCGGTTGTACTGCATCGCGGTGAGTGCACCAAGAAACGCCCGGCGATTGACCCGCGAGCCTTTCGTAATCGTCAGCACGCGCTGCCCGTACGCCTCGGGACTGCCCAGACCGAAGATGCACGACACGCTCGCAACCACGATCGTGTCGCGCCGCGACAGAATGTTGCTAGTCGCCGCGAGTCGCAATTGGTCCAAGTCGTCGTTGCGCGACGAATCCTTCTCGATGTAGATGTCGCGCTGCGGTATGTACGCCTCGGGCTGGTAGTAGTCGTAATAGCTCACGAAGTAGTTCACGCTGTTCTTGGGGAAAAGCTCACGCATCTCCTCAAACAACTGCGCGGCCAGCGTCTTGTTATGGCTCAGAATCAGCGCGGGCTTTCCCAGCTGCGCGATGGTGTGCGCCATCGTGAAAGTCTTGCCCGTCCCCGTCGCCCCCAGCAGCACCGCTGCAGGTTTGCCCGCGCGCAGATCACCCACAAGCTGCGCAATCGCGCCCGGCTGATCGCCCGTGGGCTTGAACTCACTTGTCACCTCAAATGCGCGCGCCATGCAACAAGCGTACGTCCGTGCGGCATCGGTTCGCCCAGCACGTTCAGGTGCGATGCTTCAAGGCATCACAACGCTCGCGACCGCACCCGTCATCCAGCACGCCAGCGCGCCAGCGACCATCGCTCGCAAACCGATCGACGCAAATTCGCTCCGTCGTTCGGGTGCAAGTGCGCTCAAGCCGCCGATCTGAATCGCGATGCTGGGAAAGTTCGCAAACCCGCAGAGCGCATACGCCGCAATCTGGCTTGTGCGAGGATCAATCGTCCCCTGCGCGATGTGATCGGCAAGATTCAGATACGCGACAAACTCGGTCGCGATCAGCTGCGTGCCCATCAGCGTGCCAACCTCCGAGCAGTCCCGCCACGGCACGCCCATGCACCACGCAAGCGGCTGGAAAATCATGCCCAGCAGATTCTGAAACGTAAAGACTGGCAGGCCATGCGACACGCGCCACGCATCAATCGGACCCCATTGACTGAGCGCACTGATCGGCCAATTCAGCAGCGCGAGGAGTGCGACAAACGCCAGCAACATCGCGCCCACGTTTAGTGCGAGCTTGAGGCCGTCCGTCGCGCCCGCCGAAGCGGCATCGAGCACATTCCGCGTTTCGCGAGGCATCTCTAGCAGCGAGCGGATCGATTCATCGCGAGGCGTCTCCGTTTCCGGCAGCATGAGCTTCGCCATGACCAGTCCAGCCGGCGCGCTCATGACGCTCGCCGTCATCAGATGCGTGGCAAACAGCACGCGCTGGCTCTCGCTGTCGCCGCCCAGCTTGACGATGTACGCCGCCATGACGCTGCCTGCGATGGTCGCGAAGCCGCCCGCCATGATGGCCATGATCTGCGAGCGCGTCATCGTCGCGATGTACGGTCGCACCGTCAGCGGCGCTTCAGTCTGACCAACAAAGATGTTCGCACTCGCAGAAAGTGCTTCGACGCCCGTCACGCCAAGCGTCCGCCGCAGCAAAGTTGCAACAACGCCGACAACTCGCTGCATGATCCCCAGGTGATACAGGACCGCCATCAAGCTCGCAAAGAAGATAATGATTGGAAGCACTTTGATCGCGAACACAAATCCCCACGGCTTGCTCGCGTCGGCCAGCGATCCGAAAATGAACGCGATGCCTTCATCTGCGAATGAGATCACCTTTGTCACGCCGCGCGCGAAGAACTGAAATGCATCAGCCGTGCCCGGCACGCGCAGCAGCAGCACCGCGATGACAAACTGCAGCAACACGCCCGCGATGACCAGCCGCCAATTGATGTGCCGGCGACTGGTGGAAACCGCCCACGCAATGGCAAGCAGCACGATGACGCCCACAAGACCTTGAAGGTGCATGGCGGAAAGCATACGGATGGGTGGTCGCCC